>NZ_CP021030.1:4370000-4494223 GCF_002117485.1 Rhizobium sp. NXC14 | reverse complement strand
ATGAGACAGGCAGGGCGCTATCTGCCGGAATACAGGGCGACCCGGGCAAAGGCCGGAAGCTTCCTCGATCTCTGCTACACGCCCGATCACGCCGTCGAAGTGACATTGCAGCCGATCCGCCGCTATGGCTTTGATGCAGCGATCCTGTTTTCCGACATCCTCGTCATTCCCGACGCGATGAAGCGGAATGTTCGTTTCACTGAAGGCCATGGACCGGAAATGGATCCGATCGATGAAGCAGGCATCGGCAGATTGAATGGCGATGAGGTTGTCGATTATCTCAGACCGGTTCTGGAAACGGTACGGCGGTTGCGGGAGGAATTGCCTGAAGAGACGACTCTGCTCGGTTTCTGTGGCGCGCCTTGGACGGTTGCGACCTACATGATCGCCGGCCATGGCACCCCGGATCAGGCCCCTGCCCGTCTCTTCGCCTATAAACATCCCCGCGCCTTCGAGCAGCTGCTGATGCTGCTTGCCGACGTTTCGGCCGATTATCTCGTGGCGCAGATCGATGCCGGCGCCGATGCCGTGCAGATTTTCGATTCCTGGGCGGGTGTTCTCGGTGAGAAAGAGTTCGACGCCTTCGCTGTCAAGCCGGTTGCACGAATGATTGCCTCGATCAAGGCGCGGCGGCCGCAGGCGCGCATCATCGCCTTCGCCAAGGGTGCAGGCTACCAGCTGAAAACCTATCGTCAGAAGACCGGAGCGGATGCGATCGGTCTCGACTGGTCGGTCCCATTGGCCTTTGCGGCCGAACTTCAGAAGGATGGTCCGGTTCAGGGCAATCTCGACCCGATGCGCGTCGTTGCCGGCGGCCGGGCGCTGGAAGAGGGTATCGACGATATTCTGACTCATCTCGGCAATGGGCCGCTTATCTTCAATCTCGGCCATGGCATCACGCCGCAGGCCGACCCTGAACATGTGCGTTTGCTGGTTGAACGCGTGCGGGGTTCACGGATTGCCCAGACGTGACGATGGAAAAACAGACGGACCGTAGAGCCGGCGCTTACGCGCGGCGCCGCGCGTATTTTGCGCTGGTCTTCTTCGCGCTGATCGCG
Source organism: Rhizobium sp. NXC14 (assembly GCF_002117485.1). Classification (NCBI taxonomy): domain Bacteria; kingdom Pseudomonadati; phylum Pseudomonadota; class Alphaproteobacteria; order Hyphomicrobiales; family Rhizobiaceae; genus Rhizobium; species Rhizobium sp. NXC14. The sequence continues at coordinate 4,493,165 of NZ_CP021030.1, read as the reverse complement.
GTTGGGCTGTTCGCCTGGAATCCCGACAATCTCTATCTCTGGATCAAGGCGCTTCATATCATCGCCGTCATCTCCTGGATGGCAGGACTGTTCTATATGCCGCGGTTGTTCATCTACCATACCGACGCCGAACCAGGCTCGGTGCAGTCGGAAACCTTCAAGGTAATGGAGCGCCGGCTGCTTCGCATCATCATGACGCCGGCGATGATGCTGACCTGGATCTTCGGTCTCTATCTCGCCTGGTCGGTCTACGGGTTCCAGGGCGGCTGGCTGCATGCAAAAACCGGGCTTGTCGTGCTGCTGACCGGGATCCATATGTTCTTCAGCAGCGCCGTGCGCGCCTTCGAGAGGGACGAAAATCGCCGTTCCGCGCGTTACTGGAGGTTCATGAACGAGGCGCCGACTTTGCTGATGATCGCGATCGTGATCCTCGTCGTGGTGAAGCCATTCTGACGAGAAATCCTCCCTCAGGTTAAATTTGCTTCATTTTAAGCAGCCCCCTTGCGGCGGCGATAACGAGTCGCTATTTTCCGCGCATCTCATCTACGTGGCATGTGTGTAGATTTCAGTCGTCTGCGAGCCCCTTTCGCAGTACCGAATACGACCCAACATCGCCTTTCCCCTTCGAAATTGAAAAGAGTATTGGTCACTTCATGGCTGAAATGAAGCTTCAGGAACTTAAGAGCAAATCCCCGACGGATCTTCTGGCTTTCGCCGAATCGCTCGAGGTCGAGAATGCAAGCACGATGCGCAAGCAGGAGCTGATGTTTGCGATCCTCAAAATGCTTGCCAGCCAGGATGTGGAAATCATCGGCGAAGGGGTCGTCGAGGTGCTGCAGGACGGCTTCGGCTTCCTGCGTTCGGCGAATGCAAACTACCTGCCCGGTCCCGACGACATCTACATCTCGCCGTCACAGATCCGCCGTTTCTCGTTGAAAACCGGCGACACGGTCGAGGGACCGATCCGCGGGCCAAAGGAAGGCGAGCGTTATTTCGCGCTGCTCAAGGTCAACACCATCAATTTCGACGATCCGGAAAAGATTCGTCATAAGGTTCATTTCGACAACCTGACGCCGCTCTACCCGAATGAGCGCTTCAAGATGGAACTCGAGATCCCGACCTCCAAGGATCTGTCGCCGCGTGTGATCGACTTGGTGGCGCCGCTCGGCAAGGGCCAGCGCGGACTGATCGTCGCGCCTCCGCGCACCGGTAAGACCGTGCTTCTCCAGAACATCGCCCATTCGATCACGGCCAACCATCCGGAATGTTATCTCATCGTTCTTCTGATCGACGAGCGTCCCGAGGAAGTGACCGACATGCAGCGCTCGGTCCGCGGCGAGGTTATCTCCTCGACCTTCGACGAGCCGGCAGTGCGTCACGTCCAGGTGGCCGAAATGGTCATCGAAAAAGCAAAGCGTCTGGTCGAGCACGGGCGCGACGTCGTCATCCTGCTCGATTCGATTACACGCCTTGGCCGCGCCTATAACACGGTCGTTCCCTCCTCCGGCAAGGTTCTGACGGGCGGCGTGGACGCCAACGCGCTGCAGCGGCCGAAGCGCTTCTTCGGCGCCGCGCGCAATATCGAGGAAGGCGGTTCCCTGACGATCATAGCGACTGCGTTGATCGATACCGGCAGCCGCATGGACGAAGTCATCTTTGAAGAGTTCAAGGGTACCGGCAACTCCGAAATTGTCCTTGACCGCAAGGTTGCCGACAAGCGCATCTTCCCGGCGATGGATATTCTGAAGTCCGGCACGCGTAAGGAAGACCTTCTTGTTCCGCGCCAGGATCTGCAGAAGATCTTCGTTTTGCGTCGTATTCTCGCGCCGATGGGCACTACCGACGCGATCGAATTCCTGATCGACAAACTCAAACAGACGAAGAATAATTCCGACTTCTTCGACTCGATGAACACCTGATCCTTAGCCGGATTCTGCTGATGAGAGCTGGCGCATCGTCTCGATGTCGCCAGCTTTTTGTTTAAGGGACTCGATTCGGACTCGAACAGAAAAACCGGACGCATGGCCATGTTGAATGATACAATCTATGCGCTTTCGAGCGGTCCTCCGCCCTCGGGTGTTTCGGTCGTCCGCATCAGCGGTCCGCTGACCAGAGATATATTGATCCGGCTGGCTGGACCCGTACCGGCTGACCGAGCGGCGTCCTACCGAACGATTCGGACTCGTAACAACGAACCGATCGACGACGGCCTAGTGCTGTTTTTTCCCGCCCCGCATTCTTTCACCGGCGACGATGTGGCCGAGTTGCAGATCCACGGCAGTAAGGCCGTGTTGGCGGCATTGTTCTCCGAACTTGGCGGTATTCCAGGTGTTCGTATGGCCCATGAAGGCGAGTTTTCGCGGCGGGCCTTCGAAAATGGCAAGCTTGATCTTGTCGAGGTTGAGGGGCTCGCCGATTTGATCGGCGCCGAAACCGAGATGCAGCGCCGTCTGGCCGTGGAGCAGAGCGCCGGCGGCGTCTCGGCGATTTACGATTCGTGGGCGGAACGATTAACCCGGGCTCGGGCCCTGATCGAGGCGGAGCTCGATTTTCCCGACGAAGACGACGTTCCAGGCTCCGTCTCGGACATGGTGTGGGCCGATATGAAGGTGCTTCGCGACGAAATCGGCCTTCATCTCAAATCGGCCTCGGCGGGCGAAATCATCAGGGACGGCTTTAAAGTGGTGATCGCGGGCGCTCCGAATGCCGGAAAATCGAGCCTATTGAATGCCTTGGCCCGGCGTGACGTTGCGATCGTCACCGACATTGCCGGAACGACCCGCGATGTGCTGCAGGTCGATCTCGATATTGACGGCTATCTTGTCAAACTCTATGACACCGCCGGTCTGCGCCAGGCGGACGACCGGGTGGAAATGGAGGGCGTGCGGCGCGCGCGTGTTGCGCTTCGTGATGCCGATCTTGCGCTGCTGTTGGTCGACATGAGCAATCCGACGATTCCCGGCGACTTGGAGCAGACTTTGCCCCATGTTACTGTCGGAACGAAGAAGGATCTCGTTGAGACTGGGTCGGATCGCTATGACCTGCAGATTTCGACGCTGACCGGTGACGGTCTGTCGGAGTTGCGCCAGCTCATCGGCCGCATTGTCGCCGAGCGTTTCAGTGGTCTGTCTCTGGCCATCCCCAGCCGGCAGCGGCATAAGGATTCGCTGACGAAATGTTTGGCAGCACTCGACGCGGCAATCTCGGAGATTGACGCAGACCTTGAACTGCGCACCGAACAGCTTCGGCTTGCGGCCGAATACTTGGGAAGAATTACCGGGCGGGTGGACGTCGAACAGCTGCTCGACGTGATCTTCTCGGAGTTTTGCATCGGCAAGTGATTCACGTGAAACCTTTACCGGCGGCGCGCCCTCAGGTTCACGTGAAGTCTTGCTGTTTTGGAGTTTTGATATGACCGACAGTGGCTATGATGTGATCGTCATCGGCGGCGGCCATGCAGGGACCGAGGCGGCCAGTGCGGCTTCGCGCCTCGGTGCGAAAACTGCGCTCGTTACCCATAGGCGAGACACGATTGGGGTCATGTCCTGCAATCCGGCCATCGGCGGGCTCGGAAAGGGACATCTGGTTCGTGAGATCGACGCGATGGATGGCCTGATGGGCCGGGTTGCCGACGTTGCTGGCATCCAGTTCAGAATGCTAAACCGCAAAAAGGGTGCGGCCGTGCGGGGTCCACGGACCCAGGCAGATCGAAAGCTTTACCGGCTGGCGATGCTCGCCGCAATCGAAGCGACGTCAGGCTTGGACATTATCGAGAGCGACGCATTTGATCTCGATGTGCTCGATGGCCGTGTTGCTGGGGTCATCATGAAGGACGGCCGACGGCTGCAGGCGCCGGCCGTGGTCTTGACAACCGGCACCTTCCTGCGCGGCCTTATTCATATCGGCTCTGAAAAGACGCCCGCTGGTCGTGTCGGCGAAGCGCCGTCGATCGGCCTGTCTGCCACCCTGGCGCGGTTGGGGCTCCGGCTCGGACGGCTGAAAACTGGAACGCCGGCCCGGCTGGATGGCAAGACGATCGACTGGCAATCCGTCGGCCGACAGGGTGCGGATGAGGAACTTGTGCCTTTTTCCTTCATGACCGATACGATCACCACACGGCAGGTTGAATGCGGAGTCACTAGGACCACCGAGGCGACACACCGCATCATTGTCGAAAATATCAAGCGCTCGGCGATGTATTCCGGGCAGATTGAAGGCGTCGGTCCACGTTACTGTCCGTCAATCGAAGACAAGCTTGTGAAGTTCGGAGAGCGCGACGGGCATCAGATCTTTCTTGAACCGGAAGGGCTGGATGACGACACGGTTTATCCGAACGGCATTTCGACGTCGCTGCCGGCCGAAGTTCAAGCCGCTTTTATCAAGACCATTCCGGGCCTCGAAACGGCTAGGATACTGCAGCCAGGTTATGCCATCGAGTATGATCACGTCGATCCAAGAGAGCTTACTCCGTCCCTTGAGGTCAAGCGACTGCGAGGCCTGTTCCTCGCGGGACAGATCAATGGCACCACCGGTTATGAAGAGGCAGCGGCCCAGGGATTGGCAGCCGGATTGAATGCCGCCTTGCGGAGTTCCGATTCGGAACCGTTCCATTTTAGCCGCACAAGCTCCTATATCGGCGTGATGATCGACGACCTGACGTCGCGTGGTGTTACGGAACCGTATCGAATGTTTACGTCGCGTGCAGAGTATCGCCTGACCTTGCGTGCCGACAACGCCGATATGCGGCTGACGCCACTAGCTATGGAGCTTGGATGTGTGGGCGCCGAGCGCGCCGAGCGCTTCACGGCCTATCAGTCCGAGATTGACTCTGGTCGCGCCCGGCTGATGGCGCTGACGCTGACGCCAAATGAGGCGCGACGGGCGGGCTTGAACATCAACCTCGATGGCCAGCGCCGGACGGCCTACGATCTCTTGTCCTATCCGGCCTATGATTTCGCCGCGCTTCGACAGGTCTGGCCGGAGGACCTAGATAGGCTCCGGCCAAAAGTCGCGGAGGCGCTCGAAATTGAGGCGGGCTACTCCGTCTACCTCGATCGGCAGGCGGCGGCGATTGCCGATCAGCAGCGCGACGAGGAGCGGCTAATACCAGCGAATTTTGATTATGATGCGCTCTCGGGCCTGTCGAACGAACTTAAGGTGAAGCTCAGCGCTGCTCGTCCGTTTAACGTTGCGCAGGCAGCAATTGTCGAGGGTATGACACCCGCCGCCATCGCGCTGCTGCTCGTGCACCTCCGTCGGCAACACGGAATCGCGCGGCAGAGCGCCTGACCCAAGATTTGAAAGTCCTGAGAATGGAACTGAACGGTTTGCGTGTTTCACGTGAAACACAGGAACGACTTCAACATTTCGCGACGCTATTTCAGAAATGGGCAAAAGCGATCAATCTGGTGGCGCCATCAACACTCGATGCGCTGTGGCGCCGCCATATTGCCGACAGCAGTCAGATCTTTCAGATCTACCCGCAGCCCGTCACTTGGGTCGACCTCGGCAGTGGTGGCGGCTTTCCCGGCGTTATCACCGCCATCTTTCTGGCAGAACTGCAAGCGGGATGGGTACATCTTGTCGAGAGCAATCATAAGAAGGCTGCGTTTTTGCGAACGGCCCTGCGGGAAACAGATGCCCGAGGGAGCGTTCACGCCAGTCGAATCGAAGACGCTTATAGCGAGATCGGCGATTGCGACGCGATTTCGGCGCGAGCTCTTGCCGATCTTGATGGGCTGATCGGCTATTCGGCCCCTTGGATGCTCGACAAAGAAAATTGTCGGAGCTTTTTTCACAAAGGCCGGGATTACCTGAGGGAAATAGCCGAAGCCCGTGGCCGGTGGCAATTCGATCTGGTAGAACACAAGAGCGCCGTTGAGCAAGAATCTGTGATTTTGGAAATATCGAATCTCCGGCGCTTGGTTTAACAGATCGGATATTGCAGCAATGGCTGGCGAACGACATCGGATAATAACCATCGCAAATCAGAAAGGTGGCGTTGGCAAGACGACCACGGCAATCAATCTGGCAACGGCGCTGGCCGCTATTGGCGAGCGGGTTCTGATCGTCGATCTGGATCCTCAGGGCAATGCCAGCACCGGCCTCGGTATCGACCGCCGCGATCGAAAGCTCTCCTCCTACGATCTGATGGTCGGTGAGCGCGGGATCAGCGACGTGACGCTGGAAACAGCCGTTCCCAACCTCTTCATCGTTCCTTCGACCATGGATCTGCTCGGTATCGAGATGGAAATCTCGCAGCAGAGCGATCGGGTTTTTAAATTGCGGAAGGCCCTGTCCTCTCCCGAGGCTATGGCATTCTCCTACATTCTTCTCGATTGCCCGCCCTCTTTCAATCTGCTGACGATGAATGCCATGGCTGCCGCCCATTCGGTGCTGGTGCCGCTGCAATGCGAATTCTTCGCGTTAGAGGGGTTGAGCCAGTTGCTCGAAACCGTCAGCCAGGTTCGTCGGACAGTAAATCCGCGGCTGGATATCCAGGGCATCGTCCTGACGATGTTCGATGCGCGCAACAATTTGGCCCAGCAGGTGGTGAATGATGTGCGGACGCATCTCGGGGAAAAGGTTTATCATACGTTGATCCCCCGAAACGTCCGGGTGTCCGAGGCGCCGTCCTACGGCAAGCCCGCTATTCTCTATGATCTGAAATGCGCGGGTAGCCAGGCCTATCTGCAACTGGCCTCCGAGGTCATTCAGCGTGAGCGGCAGAGATTGGCCGCGTAAGATCATTTCCGGGGTGTAGGTGAGTGTAGATTATGAATGACGATGTATCGAAAAGACGACTGGGTCGCGGCCTTGCAGCATTGATTGGTGAAATGGATCAGCCTGTTCCGGTTGAAGCTGAACGCACTGTCAGCGCCGACCGGATGATTCCGATCGAATTCGTCAGCCGTAACCCGCGCAATCCGCGCCGTTTCTTCGATGACACCGAACTGCACGATCTTGCGAGTTCCATCCGTCAGCACGGTATCGTTCAGCCGATCGTGGTGCGGACGATGTCACAAGACAGATATGAAATCATCGCCGGGGAGCGGCGCTGGCGGGCGGCGCAACTCGCTGGCCTGATTGAAATCCCGGTCATTATTCGTGACGTTGACGACAAGACCGCGCTTGAGATTGCGATCGTCGAAAACGTGCAGCGAGCAGATCTCAATCCTCTCGAAGAGGCGTTAGGCTATGAGCAGCTGATCGCCGAATATGGCTACACGCAAAATGATCTTGGCGAGATCATCGGTAAAAGCCGCAGTCATGTCGCCAACTCGCTGCGTTTGCTGAAATTGCCCGATCCGGTTCGCGATCTTCTTGCCGCCGGCACTCTTTCCGCCGGCCATGCACGCGCACTTGTTTCGACGCCCGATCCGACAAGCCTTGCCCGCACCATCGTCGCCAAGGGCATGTCGGTGCGTGATGCCGAGAAGTTGGCGCAGAACAATATCAAGGCGCAATCGGAGCCGCAGCAGCCGGCCTTGCGTCGCGATCAGAAGGATTCCGATACGCTGGCGCTGGAGCGCACGCTTTCCGATGCCCTCGGTCTTGATGTTACAATCAATCACAAGAACGGCGGCGGCCAGATCAAGATATCGTATAAGTCGCTGGAACAGCTCGAGGAAATCTGTCGCCTGCTGGAAAGGCGATAATCAGCCGGATTTGCGGCCGGATTGTAGAGTGGTGGAGAGAAGTGTTTGCATCGCAACGCTGTCTTCCAGCACCTGCCGTCGCCGGCTCTGGAGGATCGCTGCCTGCAGGCGATTGGATTCACGCGCGATGCTGTCCGCCGACCAGTGGCGGAGCGCCTGCTCGATGATCGGCTTGCGGCGAAAATGCAGATGCCGACCCATCGTCTGCATGACCTGAGGCGCCTGCACCCCTTTTTCTTCCATTTCAGCGCGCATCATGTCCAGAAGCTGGAATTGCTTCAGGCAGGCCTGCAGCACCAGAAATATAGCTGTTTTTGAACTGCTGATCTTTTGCATGGCATGCAGGAAACCGTTGAGGTCACCGCTGAGGATGGCATCGACGGCGTCATCGACGGAGATCGCGCTGGCGTCGCCAATTATTTCGGCAACGTGATGTTCCTCAACCGTATTGAGTCCGCTGCAATAAAGGGCGAGCTTGCGCACTTCGTTACGGGAAGCGATGCGATCACCGCCGATCAGTGAGATCAGCGCCTGACGGGCCGCCGGGGTAATGCCAAGCTTCTGCGCGCCGAGTTCAGCATCGATCAAGCCGTTCAGAGCGCGACTGTCGTCGGCGTAGGAGGGGATCGTCGTGACGGATCGTGCGGCTTCCGCGGTCTTGCGAAGCAGGGATCCTTTTTTCAGATCGCCGGCCTCGATGATCAGGTAGGTGGCTTCGAGCGGTTTTTCGGCCAGCACCGCCAGGGAATCGACGAGGTATTTTTCGTTGGCTGCACCGCGGAGCCAGATGAGTTTCTCGCCGCCGAACAAGCCGATAGACTGAGCCTCGTCAACCAAGCGTCCGGGATCCTTCTGCAGATCCCCGATATCGAGTTTGGTTAGGGAGAAAGGATCGTCGAGCGCGACGCCGGTCTTGCCGGCGATCTGGCCGGCCCGTTCGGAAACCAGGCCGCGATCCGGCCCGTAAATGACGAAAATCCGGTAGTTCCCCGCCGATTTCTGCAGGAAAGTCTCGAATTCATGGGACTTGATTTCGGCCACCTCCCCGGCCCTCAGCGGCTGAGGGCAGCGGCGAGATCGGCTCCTACGAATTCTGCCGCCTGATCCGCCGCGCGGTTCTCGGCATCGCGGATCGCCCTTTGCTTGGCAAACTCCTGCTCGGAGAAATCCACCAGGGCAGTCGCTTGGCGGCTACCGGCCTTGATCACGTGTCCGTCGGCAATAGCACTCAGCGTATAGGTAACGGTGACGGTGACACGACCGGCGCGCGATGTATCGCCGGATTGACGCAGCAGCGTATCGGCGACGCTCGAAGTAGCGCGCATTTGGACGTGATATTGTGGATTTGTCGCTTCGCCGGCGCCGCGCGATGCCAAGAAGATCAGGCGATTGCGCACCTGCTGTTCGACGCGGCCTGATGCATCGGAAAAGCCGACCGAGGACAACTTTTCGACGACGCCGGAACTCTCGGAATAAAGCGGCCGAACCTGGCAGGCCGAAAGAAATGCCGAGGCGGCAAGGATCATGGCGATGCCGGCATTGCGGATGATATCAGACGACAATGTTCACAATCCTTTGGGGAACCACGATGATCTTCTTCGGCGCCTGACCGTTCAGCACGTTCTTCACCGCATCCAGTTCCAGCACGGCGTTGGTGACGGCATTCTGATCTGCATCGCGAGAAATTGTCAATTCGGCGCGCTTCTTGCCGTTGACCTGCACGGGCAGAACGACGTCATTCTCCATGACCAGCGCTTCCACGTAACGCGGCCAGTGCGTGCGGGCGAGCAGCCCGGCATTGCCGAGCGTAGCCCAGCACTCCTCGGCAAGATGTGGTGTCATCGGTGCGACGAGCTGGATCAGGATCTCGGCAGCGTCACGCACGGCGGCACGATAGGCGATGTCGCCTTCACCCGCCGCAACCCTCGTCAGCGGCGCGGCGAGGGCATTGACGAGCTCGTAGATGCGGGCTACGGCCTTGTTGAACCACAGCTTGTCGTAGTCGTTCTGAACGGCCTTCAGCGTCTTGTGCGCCGCCTGCGAGATTCCCAGAGCCTCCCCTTCGCTTGCCGGTGCGGGGGCAACGGTCGACAGGCCGCCCGCCGCTTCGGAAATCAGCCGCCATAGGCGCTGAGTGAAACGATGGGCACCTTCGACGCCGGCTTCCGACCAGATGACGTCACGCTCCGGCGGGGAGTCGGAGAGAACGAAGAAACGCGCGGTATCGGCGCCATAGGAGGCGATAATATCGTCGGGATCGACAACGTTCTTCTTTGATTTCGACATCTTCTCGATCGAGCCGATGGCGATTTCTTCATCTGACGCCAGCAAGAAGGCACGGCGTTTACCGTCGATCTCTTCGATGCGGATATCGGCGGGAGCCAGCCACTCGCGGCCGGCGCCGGAACCGCGGCTGTAGGTTTCATGGACCACCATGCCCTGGGTAAAAAGACCCTTGAAGGGTTCGGTGGCCGCGACATGGCCGGTCTCGCGCATGGCGCGGGTGAAAAAACGGGAATAAAGCAGATGCAAGATCGCGTGCTCGATGCCGCCGATATATTGATCGACCGGCAGCCAGCGATTAGCCGCCTCAGGATCGGTCGGCTTGGCTTCCCAAGGCGCGGTAAAGCGGGTGAAATACCAGCTTGAATCGACGAAGGTGTCCATCGTATCCGTCTCGCGGCGTGCGTCCTTGCCGCAGTTCGGGCAGGCCACATGCCGCCAGGTCGGATGACGATCGAGCGGATTGCCGGGCTGGTCGAAGGTTACATCCTCTGGCAGCTTGACCGGCAGGTCCTTCTTCGGCACCGCCACAACGCCGCAGGCGTCGCAATGGATGACCGGGATCGGGCAGCCCCAATAGCGCTGGCGCGAAATGCCCCAGTCGCGCAGGCGAAAATTGATCTTCCGCTCGCCCTGCGGCGCATTGCCGAGGGAAGCCGCCGACAGCCGGTCGGCAACGATATTGAAGGCTTCCTCCGTCGTCTTGCCGTCGAGGAAACGCGAATTGATCATCACTCCGTCGCCGTCATAGGCGGTGTCGCCGACGGAAAAGCTTGCGGCGTCACCATCCCTCGGCATGACGACCGGCACAACCGGCAAGCCATATTTCCGGGCAAAGTCGAGGTCGCGCTGGTCCCCCGACGGACAGCCGAAGATCGCACCCGTGCCGTAATCCATCAAAACGAAATTGGCGATGTAGACAGGCAGTTCCCAGGAGGGATCGAGCGGATGCCTGACGCGGATGCCGGTATCCATGCCCTTCTTTTCGGCGGTCTCGAGCGCGGCAAGTGAGGTGCCGGCGCGGCGGCACTCCTCACAGAAGGCTTCGATCTCAACGTTCTTCGCGGCCGCATCCTTGGCCAGCGGATGATCGGCTGAGATCGCCAGGAAGGAGGCGCCGAACAACGTGTCTGGACGTGTCGTATAGACCGTGATTTCGGTCTCGCCGGCAGGCGCTGTCTCCGGCACGATCTCCCAGCGGACCGTCAGGCCCTCGGAACGGCCGATCCAGTTCTTTTGCATCAGGCGCACTTTTTCCGGCCACTGGTCGAGCGTATCCAGCGCGTCCAGCAGGTCCTGGCTGAAATCGGTGATCTTGAAGAACCATTGCGTCAGTTCGCGCTGTTCGACCAGAGCACCGGAGCGCCAGCCGCGGCCGTCGATCACCTGTTCGTTGGCAAGAACAGTATTGTCGACCGGATCCCAGTTTACCTTCGACTGCTTGCGGTAGACCAGACCCTTTTCCAGGAAGTCCAGGAACAGGTGCTGCTGGTGCTGGTAATAGTCGACATCGCAGGTGGCGAATTCGCGGCTCCAATCCAGCGACAGCCCCATCGCCTTCAGCTGCGATTTCATCGAGGCGATGTTCTGGTAGGTCCAGGATGCGGGGTGGACACCGCGCTCCATGGCGGCGTTTTCCGCCGGCATGCCGAAGGCGTCCCAGCCCATCGGATGCAGAACGTTATAACCGCGGGCGCGCTTGTAACGGGCAACCACGTCGCCCATGGCGTAATTGCGGACATGGCCCATATGAATGCGCCCCGAGGGATAGGGAAACATTTCGAGGACATAATATTTTTCGCGCGGATCCGAATTGTCGGTCTCGAAGACCTTGTCTTCGTTCCATTTCTGCTGCCAGCGGGGCTCGGCGTCGCGCGGATTATAACGTTCGGTGGCCATGGTATTCAAAATTCCGGAAAATCAGGGGAGTTGGCCGAGACCTTCACCATGAAACCACGATAGCGTCAAGTTTTGCGGGCGCTGCAAGCGTCCGATCTTCATGCCGCCGAAGCGATTTCGCCGGTCCGGGTCTTGGCAAGCACGGAATGGCTGGCTAGTTCATGCCAATTCCTTTCGCGTTGATATGTCGAGGCAGAACGATGGAACTTCAAGAGCGGTTGAACGACGTGCGCTCGCGGATCGCGGCGGCGGAACGCCAGGCAGGTCGTCCGGCCGGTTCCGTTCAGCTCATCGCCGTATCGAAGACGTTCGAGGCGCATGCGATCCGTCCGGCTATCGACGCCGGGCAGCGGGTGTTCGGCGAGAACCGGGTACAGGAAAGCCTAGGCAAATGGCCCGATCTGAAGGCCGAGTATCCTGAGATCGAACTGCATCTGATCGGGCCGCTGCAATCGAATAAGGCGGCGGATGCGGTGGCGCTCTTCGATGTCATCGAGACGGTGGACCGCGAAAAGATCGCCCGCGCCCTCGCCGAGGAGATGAAGCGGCAGGGCCGGACGCCGCGGCTCTACGTCCAGGTCAATACCGGGCTGGAACCGCAGAAGGCCGGCATCCCTCCCCAGGATACGCCTGATTTCGTCGCCCTCTGCCGCGATCAACTCGGCCTGTCCATCGAGGGGTTGATGTGCATCCCGCCGGCTGAGGAAAATCCCGGGCCGCATTTCGCCCTGCTGGCAAAGCTCGCCGCCAAATGCAGCGTTGAAAAACTTTCCATGGGCATGTCGGGTGATTACGAGACGGCGATTGCTTTCGGCGCCACCAGTGTGCGCGTCGGATCGGCGATTTTCGGCGCGCGCTGATACCTGCTTTCGTCGGGCTTTCCGTCATCCTCGGCCCAGCCCAAATTGATATCGAGGCTTGCATGTCCTGGGGAGGAGCAGATGCAAAACGGCTATCATCAGGTCTATGCGGCTTGGAAAAAGGATCCCGAAGGCTTCTGGCGCGAAGCCGCCGCCGATATCGGCTGGTTCAAACCTCCGGAGCGGATCTTTTCACCCGATGAAGGCGTCTATGGCCGCTGGTTTTCAGAGGCTGAGACCAATACTTGCTACAATTGCCTGGATCGGCATGCCGCGGCCGGACGCGGCGGCGAGACGGCGATCCTCTTCGACAGCGCCATGACCGGCGAGAAGCGCCGTTTCACCTATGATGAGGCGCTTGGTGAGGTGAAGGCGATCGCAGCAACACTGCTCGAGATCGGCATCGGCAAAGGCGACCGCGTGATCCTTTATATGCCGATGGTGCCGGAGGCGGTGTTTTCCATGCTCGCCTGCGCTCGCATCGGTGCGGTTCATTCCGTTGTTTTCGGCGGCTTTGCCGCCAGCGAACTTGCCGCGCGCATCGACGACAGCGGCGCCAAGCTGGTGATCACCGCAAGCTGCGGCCTTGAGCCCGGTCGCGTCATCGCCTATAAGCCGCTGGTCGATCAAGCCATCGAGCTTGCGCGGATGAAGCCGGAGCGCTGCCTGGTGCTGCAGCGGCCGCAGCTTCCGGCAGAGCTCGCCGGTGGCCGCGACCAGGATTTTGAGGCGGCGGTGGCGGCCCATCGCGGCGCCGAGGTCGCCTGTGTTCCCGTGAAGGCGACCGATCCGCTCTACATCCTCTACACCTCGGGCACGACAGGCCAACCAAAGGGCGTGGTGCGCGACAATGGCGGCCATATGGTCGCGCTCAACTGGTCGATGCGGAATATCTACGGCCTGAAACCGGGAGAGGTCTTCTGGACGGCGTCCGATATCGGCTGGGTCGTCGGCCATTCCTATATCGTCTATGCGCCGCTGATCGCCGGCGTGACCACGCTGATCTATGAGGGAAAGCCGGTCGGCACCCCGGATGCCGGCGTCTTCTGGCGGATCGTCTCGGAATACAAGGTGCGTGTGCTTTTCACGGCGCCGACCGCATTCCGCGCCATCCGGCGGGAGGATGGTGAGGGCGAACTGCTGCGCAAATATCCGATGCCGGATTTCCGGGCGCTGTTTCTGGCTGGCGAGAGGGCTGACCCTGAAACGCTGAAATGGGCGGAGCGCATGTTCGGCGTGCCGGTTATCGATCACTGGTGGCAGACGGAGACCGGCTGGCCGATCGCCGCCAATCCGCTTGGTCTTGGCGCCCTCCCCGTCAAACATGGCTCACCGACATTGCCGATGCCCGGTTATGACATCGCGGTGCTCGACGATGCCGGCCAGCCGATCGAGGCGGGAACGCTCGGCAATATCGTCATAAAGCTGCCCTTGCCGCCGGGTTGCCTGCCGACCCTCTGGAAGGCCGACGATCGCTTCCGGTCGGCTTACCTCGATGAATTTCCTGGCTACTACAAGACCGCCGATGCCGGTTTTGTCGACGAGGACGGTTATCTCTTCATCATGTCGCGCACCGACGACATCATCAACTGCGCCGGTCATCGGCTTTCGACCGGAGCGATGGAGGAGGTCTGTGCGCGCCATCCCGACGTCGCCGAATGTGCGGTCATTGGTGTCGCCGACGTGCTGAAGGGTCAGATCCCCTGCGGTTTTCTGGTGCTGAAGCGGGATGTTTCCCGTGAAACGGCGGCGATCGAATCAGAGGTCATGGCGATGGTTCGCCAGTCGATCGGCCCGGTCGCAGCCTTCAAAACGGCCATCACCGTTAACCGATTGCCGAAAACGCGCTCCGGCAAAATCCTGCGAGGAACCATGCAGAAGATCGCTGACGGCATCCCCTGGAAAATGCCGGCGACCATTGATGATCCGGCGATTCTGGAAGAGATCGCCGAGGCACTGCGAAAGCGCGGTTTCGGCTCGCTGCCGATGTGAATTAAGCTCTCGGATTAGTCCTGTTGACGTTACGGCTTTGCGCGACATGCAAAGGAATGGTCAATACCCAATAAAAAACCCCGCCGGTCGGCGGGGTTTTGCAATGAGGGGGCCGGTCTCTCAGTACTGGTCTTCCTCGTCTTCGTCCTTCGGGGCCGAGCGCAGCGAGCTCAGCTTGCGGAAAACGGCGTCGGCGTCGATTTCCTTTTCCTCTTCGCGCTCGTAGCTCGGGGTCAGGCGCTCGGTCTCCTGCGCCGATTGCAGCGTTGCGCCCAGCTCGGCGGCGGTCGGCAGGGGACGACCCTTGGCGGCCTTTTCCACTTCCATGTCGAGGTCGATCTGGCTGCAGAGGCCGAGCGTGACCGGATCCATCGGCGCCAGGTTGGCGGAGTTCCAGTGGGTGCGCTCGCGGATCTGCTCGATCGTCGATTTCGTCGTGCCGACGAGGCGCGAAATCTGCGCGTCCTTCAGCTCCGGATGGTTGCGGACGAGCCAGAGAATGGCGTTCGGGCGGTCTTGACGCTTGGAGACCGGCGTGTAACGCGGGCCGCGGCGCTTGGATTCCGGCACGCGCACCTTCGGTTCGGAAAGCTTCAGCTTGTGGTTCGGGTTGGCTTCGGCACGAGCAATCTCATCGCGGGAAAGCTGTCCCGTCGAGATCGGGTCGAGACCCTTGATGCCCTGCGCGGCTTCGCCGTCGGCGATGGCTTTGACTTCGAGCGGGTGCAGTTTGCAGAACTGCGCGATCTGATCGAAAGACAGCGCCGTGTTGTCGACAAGCCAGATGGCAGTCGCCTTCGGCATGAGCAATGTTTGAGCCATGGATATAGTCCTTCTATCGTCCGCGCCGGTCGCGGTCCGTGGATTGTCACCACAATGTCCGGGAAATATGGCGCTATATAACCGGACTGTCGCAGAATTGCAATTCTTCCGAAATCAAATGACCTTTGTCTAATTGCCGTGGCGATGCGAACTGCTATGAATCGCCGTGATTTGAAGTTCGGGCCCAGATAGCTCGCGGTCCGTCGCATGTCCCATGAGGAGGAGTTCCATGTCGGAGAAGATCTATCCGGTCACGAAGCCGGTAAAGGCGCGCGCCCTGATCGATAAGGATAAATACCTGAAATGGTACGAGGAAAGCATTGAAAACCCGGACAAATTCTGGGGCAAGCACGGCAAGCGGATCGACTGGTTCAAACCTTATACCAAGGTCAAGAACACCTCCTTTACCGGCAAGGTCTCGATCAAATGGTTCGAAGACGGCCAGACCAACGTCTCCTACAATTGCATCGACCGCCATCTGAAGACGAATGGCGACCAGGTGGCGATCATCTGGGAAGGCGATAACCCCTACGTCGATAAGAAGATCACCTATAACGAGCTCTACGAGCATGTCTGCCGGACGGCGAACGTGTTGAAGAAGCACGGCGTCAAGAAGGGCGATCGCGTCACCATCTACATGCCGATGATCCCTGAGGCAGCCTATGCGATGCTCGCCTGTGCGCGCATCGGCGCGGTGCATTCGGTCGTCTTCGGCGGTTTTTCGCCCGAGGCTCTGGCCGGGCGTATCGTCGACTGTGAATCCACCTTCGTCATCACCTGCGACGAAGGCGTGCGCGGCGGCAAGCCGGTGCCGCTGAAGGACAATACCGATAAGGCGATCGATATCGCCGCCCGCCAGCATGTTCGTGTCAGCAAGGTTCTGGTGGTGCGCCGCACCGGCGGAAAGACCGGCTGGGCGCCGGGCCGCGACCTCTGGTATCACCAGGAGATCGCTACGGTGAAGCCGGAATGCCCGCCGGTGAAGATGAAGGCGGAAGATCCGCTGTTCATCCTCTACACCTCAGGTTCGACCGGCAAGCCGAAGGGCGTGCTGCACACGACCGGCGGTTACCTCGTCTATGCATCGATGACGCATGAATATGTCTTCGACTATCATCACGGCGATGTCTACTGGTGCACGGCCGATGTCGGCTGGGTCACCGGTCACTCCTATATCGTCTATGGGCCGCTCGCCAACTGCGCGACCACGCTGATGTTCGAGGGCGTGCCGAATTTCCCGGATCAGGGCCGTTTCTGGGAAGTGATCGACAAGCACAAGGTCAACATCTTCTACACGGCGCCGACGGCGATCCGCTCGCTGATGGGCGCCGGCGACGAATTCGTCACGCGCTCCTCCCGCTCTTCGCTGCGCCTGCTCGGCACGGTCGGCGAACCGATCAATCCGGAAGCCTGGGAATGGTATTACAATGTCGTCGGAGACAAGCGCTGCCCGGTCATCGATACCTGGTGGCAGACGGAAACCGGCGGCCACATGATCACGCCGCTGCCGGGCGCCACCGACCTCAAGCCGGGTTCGGCGACGACGCCGTTCTTCGGCGTCAAGCCTGAGCTGGTGGACAATGAAGGCAAGGTGCTGGAAGGAGCTGCAGACGGCAATCTCTGCATTGCCGACAGCTGGCCGGGCCAGATGCGCACGGTCTATGGCGACCATGACCGCTTCATCCAGACTTATTTCTCCACCTACAAGGGCAAGTACTTCACCGGTGACGGCTGCCGGCGCGATGCGGACGGCTATTATTGGATCACCGGCCGCGTCGACGACGTGCTCAACGTCTCCGGCCACCGGCTCGGAACGGCGGAGGTTGAGTCTGCCCTCGTCTCGCACAATTTGGTTTCGGAAGCGGCGGTCGTCGGCTATCCCCATGCGATCAAGGGCCAGGGCATCTATTGCTATGTGACGCTGATGGCCGGTCACGATGGTTCGGACACGCTTCGCCAGGAACTGGTGAAACATGTGCGCGCCGAAATCGGCCCGATCGCCGCGCCCGACAAGATCCAGTTCGCGCCCGGCCTGCCGAAGACCCGTTCCGGCAAGATCATGCGCCGCATCCTGCGCAAGATCGCCGAGGACGATTTCGGTGCCCTCGGCGACACTTCGACGCTTGCCGATCCGGCTGTCGTCGACGATCTGATCGCCAACCGGCAGAACAAGGTGACCGCTTAAACAACAAGGCCGTTCCCTCTTATTGGAGCGGCTTCAGTTTGTTCACAAACTCCCCTCCGTCATGCTCGGCCTTGTGCCGAGCATCTGACCACTGCAATTGTTTGACAGGAAAGCATTTATTTGCAGATGCCTAATTGGACGTGGGTAGATCCTCGGCACAAGGCCGAGGATGACGTCGCGGGTTTTGCAGGGGTTTGGCAGCAGCCTGAAGCGCTCCTTTGTTGGAGCGGTCTTATTTTTCCGCGCGGGAAATGCCGTTGCTTTTGAGTGGCGCTCTGGCTCCCCGCGCCGAATCAAAAATCGATCGCCCGGCCGTTGATCTCGTAATCGCCGAAGCGCGCAGGCTCGGCGCCGCCGCGGCCGCCGATCTCAGGTGGCAGCTCCAGCGGCTTCCGGTTCTTCCGTCGTTCTTCAGCCTCGGCAAGCGCACGTTGGGCCGCCGGGGACAGCACCTTGCGCGGCGGCTCCGATCCCTCGGCCGTCGGCGTTTGGCTATTGTCGTTATCGGCTTCCTGCATGGCCTTCTCCTGCCGGAAATATTGAAAATGGCGGGTGGATAACCAAATCATAATGCGCGGTCGCCGGGATTGAAAGCTTGCGACGCCGAAATCGGAGTTGGAGATTCGCAATGAACCTCGTTCGCACTGCCATGTTGCTTGCCTTCATGACGGCGCTTTTCATGTTTGTCGGCTTTCTGATCGGCGGTCGGGGCGGCATGATGATCGCCTTTCTCATTGCCGCCGGCATGAATTTTTTCTCGTATTGGAACTCCGACCGCATGGTGCTTGCGGCTTATCGCGCGCAGGAGATCGATGAACGCAACGCACCGGAATTCTTTGCGATCGTGCGCGATCTCGCCCGTAATGCCGGCCTGCCGATGCCGAAGGTCTATCTCTACGACAGCCCGCAACCGAATGCCTTCGCCACCGGCCGCAATCCCGAAAATGCCGCCGTTGCCGCCTCGACCGGCCTGCTCGCTGCCTTGTCTCCCGAGGAGGTCGCCGGTGTGATGGCGCATGAGCTCGCCCATATCCAGAACCGCGACACTCTGACCATGACGATCACGGCAACGCTTGCCGGCGCGATCTCGATGCTCGGCAACTTCGCCTTCTTCTTCGGCGGCAACCGCGACAACAACAATAATCCGCTCGGTTTCATCGGCGTCCTCGTCGCCATGATCGTCGCACCGCTCGCCGCCATGCTGGTGCAGATGGCGATCAGCCGCACGCGCGAATATTCGGCCGATCGCCGCGGCGCCGAAATCTGCGGCAATCCGCTCTGGCTCGCTTCCGCACTTGGAAAGATCGCCCGCGGCGCGGCCCATGTGCCGAATGAGGATGCCGAGCGCAATCCGGCGACGGCCCATATGTTCATCATCAATCCGCTCTCCGGCGAACGCATGGACAATCTGTTTTCCACCCACCCGAACACGGAAAACCGTATTGCCGCGCTGCAGGAGATGGCGCAAAGCGGCATGAATGTCTCGACGGGACCGGTGCGTGCTGCTAATCCGTCGCGCAAATCGCGCTCTGTTCCGAATACGGGTCGCGGTGGTTCGCAACCGCCAAAAGGTCCGTGGTCTTGAATTCAGACGGCACGAAAAAGCCATTCCGCAAACAGAAACCTTTCGCTGACCGATCGGCGCCGACCAAGCCGGGCCTGCAGGCCCGGGCGACGGCAGCAAAAATCTTGGCTGCCGTCGTCGACCGCAAGCTGCCGCTCGATGGCGCTCTCGACCATGAACACGGCAATCCGGCCTATAAGGCTCTTGGCGAGAGCGATCGCGCCCTTGTCCGCGCCATTCTGAATACGACGCTGCGCCATCTGCCGCGCATCGACGCTGCAATTGCCTCGCTGCTGGAATCGCCGCTACCGGAGGGCGCGCGCGCCTTGCACCATGTTCTGGCAATCGCGGCTGCTCAGATCCTCTATCTCGACGTGCCGGATCATTCGGCCGTCGATCTTGCCGTCGAGCAGGCCAACCAAGATCCGCGTAATCGCCGCTTTGCGAAGCTGGTCAACGCGGTGTTGCGCCGGCTCGGCCGTGAAAAGGACGAGGTGCTGGAGGAGATCGCCAAGGTGCCGCCGATGCCGGGCTGGTTCCTCACACGGCTGGAAAAGGCCTATGGCCGCGACGCGGCGCTGGCGATCTCGCAATCGCAGCTCGAGCCTGCGGCGATCGATTTGACTGTCAAATCGGACGCCGACGGCTGGGCAAAGCGGCTGAACGGCGTTGCCCTGCCGACGGGCGGCGTGCGGTTGGCCGCCTTCGAAGGCGGAATTCCTTCGCTCGAGGGCTTCGACGACGGTGTCTGGTGGGTGCAGGATGCGGCGGCAAGCATCCCGGCCAGGCTTTTCGGCGATCTCTCGGGCAAACGTGTCGCCGATCTTTGTGCCGCTCCTGGCGGCAAGACAGCGCAGCTTATCCTTGCCAGCGGTACGGTGACCGCACTCGATCAGTCGGAAAGCCGGCTAAAACGGCTGCGGTCGAATCTCGACCGGCTTGGCCTGAAGGCAGAAACGGTTGCGACAGACCTGACGACATTCAAGCCGACCGAGGGCTTCGATGCGATCCTGCTCGACGCCCCCTGCTCTTCCACCGGCACGACGCGCCGGCACCCCGACGTGCTGTGGACCAAGGGGCCGGATGATATCGCGAGGCTGGCGGCGCTGCAGGAGCGGCTGCTGCGTCATGCGCTGACCTTGCTGAAGCCCGGCGGCACGCTGGTATTTTCCAATTGCTCGCTCGATCCGGCCGAAGGCGAGGAGGTCGTCGCCCGCATTCTTGCCGATACGCAGGCGATCGAGCGCATTCCGATCAACGCGGGCGACTGGCCCGGCCTCGAAGCGGCGATCACGCCGCTCGGCGAATTCCGCACGCTTCCGACCATGCTGAAAATGCCGGAGGGCATCGCCTCCGGCCTCGATGGCTTTTACGCGGCGGTGCTGCGGCGAACGACCTGACTGAAACCCACACACGTCGTCCGAATCCCCGTCACTACATCCTCGCAGCGCGTCCGTCATTTTTTGCGAAACCGCCGGAATGTTCTCGAATGACATGCACTAATTTTCGCATATTCGAACGTTGTCACGAATTAATTCATTGCGGACGATGAAATCGGCTGCTTTTCACCTATTCTTAACCACGAGGGTCAATAGACAATAGAATATGCAGTCCGGTCGGCGTTTTGCGAGCATGTATGTTCGGGAAGCTTGGCGGCGCGCCTTGCGCCGCGTCGCGTTGCTGCGCCTGAAGCTCATTCGCCATTCGATCAAACCACCCGAGCGCCTGATCGTCGCCCCGACCGATCTTCGCGGCATCGATTCGCATGTGGCCGACGAAATTCTCAACGGACGTTTCCTACTGGCCGGGCGCATGCTGGAAACGAACGGCAAATCGCCCTTCACCTTTACCCTGCCCTCCCGGCCCTTTGCGACCCGCTTGCACAGCTTCGGCTGGCTGCGGCACATGCGGGCGCACAAGACGGAACGCAGCGCGGCGGCTGCCCGCGCCATCGTCGACAGCTGGCTTTCCATCCATGCCGGCCGTATGGAAGGAATTGCCTGGGAGACCGACGTCACCGCCCAACGCGTCATCGCCTGGCTGTCGCATTCGCCTGTTGTGCTGCAGAACGCCGATCGTGGCTTTTATCGCCGGTTCATGAAGTCGCTGGCTTTCCAGGTCAGGTTCCTGCATCGCATGGCGCCCTATACGCTCGGAGGCCTGGAGCTGTTCCGGCTGCGCATCGCGCTCGCCATGGCCTCCGTCGCCATGCCGGCTCGCGCCTCCACGCTTCGGAGGGCTGCGCAGGCGCTCGACCGTCAGTTCGATAGCCAGATTCTGCCGGATGGCGGCCATGTTTCGCGCAACCCGCGCATCGGCCTCGAATTGCTGCTCGACCTGCTGCCGCTGCGACAGACTTACGTCAATCTCGGCCATGATCTGCCGCAGAAGCTGATCTCCGGCATCGACCGTATGTATCCGGCTTTGCGGTTCTTCCGGCATCAGGATGGGGATCTGGCGCTTTTCAACGGCGCAACCTCGACGCTCGCCAATGAGCTGATGTCGGTGCTCAGATATGACGAGACCGCCGGCCAGCCGTTCAAGGCTTTGCCGCAGTCGCGCTATCAGCGGCTTTCCGGCGGCAAGACCGTCATCATCGCCGATACCGGCACGCCGCCCTCGGGCGGCGCATTGCGCACCGCGCATGCCGGCAGCCTTTCCTTCGAAATGTCGTCCGGCCGCCATCGCTTCATCGTCAATTCCGGTTCGCCGAAATTTGCCGGACACCGCTACGTGCAGATGGCGCGCACGACCGCGGCGCATTCGACGGTGATCCTCAACGACACCTCATCCAGCCGTTTTTCACACTCGCCTTTCCTCGATCACGCGATCACCGAGCCGGTGAAAACCGTGACGGTCGAACGTCTGGAAACGGAGGATGGGCGCGACAGCATCAAGCTCAGCCATGACGGTTATCTCAGGATATTCGGCGTGCTGCATGAGCGCGAGCTGACGCTCAATGCCGCAGGTTCGATAGTGACAGGCCACGACCGGCTCATACGGCGTGAAGGATATGAAAGTGACGAGCCCCTGAAGGCCGTCGCCCGTTTTCATGTTCATCCGTCCATCGTTCTGCAGCAGAGCGATAGAGAATCCGTGCTACTGACGGCGCCGGATGGCGAGAGCTGGCTATTTACCGCGCCCGGCAACGAAGTGCTGATTTCCGAGGACATCTTCTTTGCCGACAGTTCCGGCATTTGCGGCTCTGATCAGATCGAGATCGATTTCAATCTGGCCGAGAAGACCGAGATCCGCTGGTTCCTGTCCCGTAGAGCTTAAACGGGACGGCCGGCTGGCCAAAATTCAAATCCTGGATTAAATCGAAAGGCAGAGCATCAGCGCTGTTTGCGTGGCGGCAAAGCTGTGCTAACGCGGCGCCCAACAAGAAACGTCCCTAAGGCAGCTCGTCCGAAAGCCGCGCATACTTTTCGGCCTCATGCTCTAGCGGATATCTCCCGAAGCCCGAACGGAGAAGGTTCATGGCCGTCATTTCCAAGAAGATCCCCGCCCCGGACAAGGTCGAAATCAAGACCGCGCTCCTCTCCGTCTTCGACAAGACCGGCATCGTCGAGCTCGCCCGGGCATTGTCCGAAAGAGGCGTGCGTCTGCTGTCAACCGGCGGCACCTACAAGGCTATCGCCGCCGCCGGTCTTGATGTCACCGACGTCTCCGAGGTCACCGGCTTTCCTGAGATCATGGATGGGCGCGTCAAGACGCTGCATCCGACGGTGCATGGCGGCCTGCTGGCGATCCGTGACGACGGCGAACACCAGGAAGCGATGAGGAAGCACGGCATTGAGGGCATCGATCTTGCCGTCATCAACCTCTACCCTTTCGAAGAGGTGCGGGCGGCTGGCGGCGACTATCCGACGACCGTCGAGAATATTGATATCGGCGGTCCGGCGATGATCCGGGCATCGGCCAAGAACCATGCCTATGTGACCATCCTGACCGATCCCGACGATTATGCCGAGTTCAAGGAGCAGCTTTCGGCGGATGACGGCAAGACCGCCTATGCCTTCCGCCAGCGCATGGCCGCCAAGGCCTATGCCCGTACCGCGGCCTATGATGCCATGATTTCCAACTGGTTCGCCGAAGCGCTGGCGATCGACACGCCCCGCCACCGCGTCATTGGCGGCGCGCTGAAGGAAGAGATGCGTTACGGCGAAAATCCGCACCAGAAGGCTGCCTTCTACGTCACGGGCGAGAAGCGCCCAGGTGTTTCGACGGCTCTCCTTCTACAGGGCAAGCAGCTCTCCTATAACAATATCAACGACACCGATGCCGCCTATGAACTCGTCGCCGAGTTCCTGCCGGAAAAGGCGCCCGCCTGCGCGATCATCAAACATGCCAATCCCTGCGGCGTCGCCACCGGTGCGAGCCTAGTCGAAGCCTATCAGCGGGCGCTCGCCTGCGATTCCGTTTCTGCCTTCGGCGGCATTATCGCGCTCAACCGGATATTGGACGCCGAAACGGCCGAGGAAATCGTCAAGCTCTTCACTGAGGTCATCATCGCCCCTGAGGTAACGGAGCAGGCGAAGGCGATCGTCGCCCGCAAGCCGAACCTGCGGCTGCTATCCGCCGGCGGCCTGCCCGACCCGCGCGCCCCGGGCCTGACGGCGAAGACCGTTTCGGGCGGTCTGCTCGTCCAGAGCCGCGACAACGGCATGGTCGAGGATCTGGAGCTCAAGGTCGTCACCCGCCGCGCACCGACGGCGCAGGAGCTCGATGATATGAAGTTCGCCTTCAAGGTCGGCAAGCATGTCAAATCGAACGCCGTCGTCTATGCCAAGAACGGCCAGACGGCCGGAATCGGGGCCGGCCAGATGAGCCGGGTAGATTCCGCCCGCATTGCCGCGCTGAAGGCCGAAGAGGCCGCCAAGGCGCTCGGTCTCTCGGCGCCGATGACGCACGGCTCGGCGGTTGCTTCCGAAGCCTTCCTGCCATTTGCCGATGGTCTTCTGTCGATGATCGCCGCAGGGGCGACAGCCGTTATCCAGCCGGGCGGTTCGATGCGAGACCAGGAGGTCATCGACGCCGCCGACGAACACGGCGTGGCGATGGTCTTCACCGGCATGCGCCATTTCCGGCACTGAGGCGCGCGGGAATATTGTCAGGCGCGATCGGCCGGATAGGGCGTGCGGATCAGCAGCACCAGCCCGCCGGCGAGAAACAGGATCAGCGTTGCCATTCCGAGCCGCGCCGATCCGCTCAGATAAGTCACCAGCGAGAAGAGCAGCGTCGCCATGAAGCTCGTGGCGCGCCCCGAAAGCGCGTAGATGCCGAAGTAGCGTCCGGCTTCCTCAAGGCTGACGCTGCGGGCGAGATACGAGCGCGATGAGGCCTGCACCGGCCCGAAGGCGAGCCCGATCAGCAGGCCGTAAAGGATATAGGCCTTTTCCGCGGCGGTGCCGAAGAGGCCGCCGGAATCGGCCGTCGGCAGCGGCATCAGGCCGAACAGGGTGTAACCGGGCCCGGTCGAGATGATGCCGATGGTGGCGAGAAGCAGCATGGTGAGGCTGATGACGACGGTTATCTTGGAGCCGACGCCTTTGTCGATCCGTCCGGCGATCAGGCAGCCGAAGATCGCAACGACGTTGAGGATGATGCCGTAGAGGCCGATCTCGATCGTCGCCCAGCCGAACATGCCGGCGGCGAAAACGCCGCCGAGGATCAACAGGCCGTTGACGCCGTCCTGGTAGATCATGCGGGCGATGAGGAATTTCAGGATGCCGCGGCGTTCCCCGAGTTCACCGAGCGTGTTTCTCAGTTCCCGCAGGCCGGCGCGGATGGCGGTGCCGAAGGGCAGGCCTCTGCCGACATCGGGTGTGAACAAGAACATCGGCAGGATGAAAATCAGGTACCAGACGGCCGAGATCGGCCCGGTGATGCGCGCGTCCTCGCCGGTCCTGGGGTCGAGGCCGAAAAGTGGATCGAGGCCGAGAATGGTCTTGCCGCTTTCCGGGTCGGCCGCCAATAGCGTGACGACGGCAATCAGCACGATCATCCCGCCGAGATAGCCAAGCCCCCAGGCGGTGTTGGAGAGCTTGCCCGCCTCGTGCTTGGCGACCAGCCGCGGCATCATCGAATCATTGAAGACAATGGAAAACTCGGCCGAAATCGAGGCGAGGATCATGAACATCACGGGGTAGAGGACAGGCGAACCCGGGGCTGCAAACCAAAGGCAGAAGAGGCTGACGATCTTGATGATGGCGAAGAACCCGATCCACGGTTTGCGCGCGCCGGACTGGTCGGCGATCGAGCCGAGAACGGGCGACAGCACGGCGATGATCACTGAGGAGATCGTCGCCATGTTGCTCCACGTCGTCTGGGCCGACACCGGATCATCGGTCAGGCGCGAAACGAAATAAGGCCCGAAAATGAAGGTGGTGACCACGGTGAAGAAAGGCTGCGCCGCCCAGTCGAAGAACATCCACCCCCAGATGCCCTTCTCCGTGGCTTTCGGCGGCTGCGTTCCTGTCCAGTCTATGCGATTCAACATCCGCTCCTTTTTCGCGGACTGTCTCACCTCGCCCGGTCGCGCGCAAGATCGGTCAGGATGCCTGCCGCCACGGTAATGCGCGCAAGATTGGGATCGCCGCTGTCACTGAGGCTCGAAAGCTCTTCAACGATGCGGTTGATGCGGATGCGATCCTGCGCATGCCAGGCCTGGACGGGCAGCTTCTCCTTGCCGTGATCGGAAAGCGCCGAGATGACGATGTCGCGCCGGGCGCTGGCGATCTGATCGATGCTGCGGGCAAGCGCCAGATTTTCGTAATGATCGGAGGTGAGAATCCGGCCGCCGGCCGCCAGCAACCGCGCGATCCGGAAAGTCTTTGACACGGCAAAATAATTTTCGGCCGCGCGCAGCAGCGGCTCGCCGGTACGCTCAGCGATCTGCATGATCTCCGGCACAAGCGCGAAGCTCTGGAGATTGGCGATTTCGGCCGCCAGCTTTTCGGGCACGCCGGCTTCGGCGTATTCCGCCAGGCGTGCGGCAGCATCGCTGGCCGCCTGTTCGGCGAAAGCAGGCCTCAACTTCTTCAGGGCCGCCTGCAGCCGGCTAATGACCTCGGCCATATCGGCTTTGGTCATTGCGGTTTTCAACAAAAGGCGCGTAAGCACGGTAAAGCTGTGGCTGATTTCCTCATAGATTCGGTTCTGCACCCCGCCCGATATCTTGCCGTCGAGCGCATCCGTCTCGGCCCAGAGCCGGTTGAGGTCGAAACCGTCGCGGGCGACGATTGCGGCACGCACCACCTCCGGCGCCGAAGCCGCCGTCGCGTCCATCATTGCGACGACGAAGCTCGGCCCGCCGCGGTTGATCGCTTCATTGGCCAGCACGGTCGCGATGATTTCGCGCCGTAGGCGATGGCTTGATATGTCGCCGGCGTTCGACTTCTGCATTTTGACGGGGAAGTAATTCGACAGGGTCGCGGCAAAATAGGGGTCGTCGGGCAGGTCGCTCGCGGCGAGCGCATCGAAGAGCACGATCTTGGCATAGGACAGCAGCACGCCGATTTCCGGCCGCGTCAGCGGCTTGCCGGCCGTGTAACGTTCGGCCAGCGTCTGGTCATCCGGCAAGGTCTCGACCTTGCGGTTCAGCTGGCCGGTTGTCTCGAGCACGCTCATGAAGCGGGCGAGTTCGAGGCCGTTTGCCGTGCCCTTGCGTTCGACGAGCGAGATCGCCAACGACTGGAGGTAATTATTGCGCAGGACCAGCGCCGCCACCTCACCGGTCATCGACGAAAGAAGCTGGTCGCGTTTTGGCCGCGTCAGCCGCCCGTCATGCATAGCGGCAGCCAGCGCGATCTTGATATTGACCTCGACGTCGGAGGTGTTGACGCCGGCCGAGTTGTCGATGGCGTCGGAGTTGCAGCGTCCGCCGCTGAGGCAGTAAGCGATGCGGCCCTTCTGGGTGACGCCGAGATTGGCGCCCTCGCCGATCACCTTGGCGCGCACCTCAGTCGCGGTGACGCGGATCGGATCGTTGGCGCGATCGCCGACTTCGGTGTCGGTTTCGGAGGGAGCCTTCACATAAGTGCCGATGCCGCCGAACCACAGCAGATCGACCGGACTCTTCAGGATCGCCGTCATGATCTCGAATGGGGTCGCCACCGCTTTGTCGATGCCAATCGCGGCAACCGCTTCCGGCGTCAGCGTCACAGATTTCGCCGAACGTGAAATGATCATCGCGCCTTTCGAAAGCACGCTCTTATCGAAGTCCTGCCAGCTCGAGCGCGGCAGGTTGAAGAGCCGTTGGCGCTCGGCCAGCGTTTTTTCCATGTCGGGATCGGGATCGATGATGATGTCGCGGTGATCGAAAGCGGCAATGAGCCTGATCTTGGGAGAGAGCAGCATGCCGTTGCCGAAGACGTCGCCCGACATGTCGCCGACGCCGGCGACGGTGAAGGGCGTGGTCTGAATGTCGATGTCCATCTCGCGAAAATGGCGTTTTACGGTTTCCCAGGCGCCGCGGGCGGTGATGCCCATCTTCTTGTGATCGTAACCGGCCGAGCCGCCGGAGGCAAAGGCGTCGTCCAGCCAGAAGCCAGCCTCCTGCGCCAAGGCATTGGCGGTGTCGGAGAAGGTCGCCGTGCCTTTGTCGGCGGCAACGACGAAATAGGGATCGTCACCATCGAGCCTGATCGTATCGGCCGGCGGCACGACCTCGGCGCCGGAGATATTGTCGGTGATCGAAAGCAGCGTGCGGATATAGGTCTTGTACGCCTCGCGGCCGGCATTGAAGATTCCGTCGCGGCTGCCGCCCACCGGCAGCTTCTTCGGGTAAAAGCCGCCTTTGGCGCCGACCGGCACGATGACGGCGTTCTTCACCTGCTGCGCTTTGACGAGGCCGAGCACCTCGGTGCGGTAATCCTCGGCACGATCAGACCAGCGCAGGCCGCCGCGCGCCACCTTGCCGAAGCGCAGGTGGACGCCTTCGACTTCGACGCCGTAGACGAACATCTCGCGGAAGGGTTTCGGTTGCGGCAGCCTGTCGACCAGGTGCGGATCGAGCTTGAAGGCCAGCATGGCTTTCGGCGACCCATCGGGGTTCTTCTGGAAATAGTTGGTGCGCAGCGTCGCGTCGACGATGTTGACGTAGCGGCGCAGAATGCGATCGTCGTCCAGGTTCGGCACGTCGGCAAGATCGGCCTCGATGGCCTGGTGCAGGTCGGCGATCTTCTTGAGGCGGGCCTTTTCGGAAAGCCTGGGATCGAGCGTGTCGTGGAACAGGCGGAAGATGGCGGCGGCTACACCAGGATATTTATCGAGCGTCGTTGCGATGTAATCCTGCGAATAGGCGATCCCGGCCTGGCGGAGGTATCGGGCATAGGCGCGCAATACATTGGTTTCGCGGGCCGAGAGCCCGGCCGAAAGGATCAGCCGGTTGAAACTGTCATTGTCGATCGTGCCGGCAAAGGCGGCGACGAAGGCTTCCTCGAGCGCAGCGCCATACCGATGGAGGTCGATGTCGCTGCCGTTGCGGGTCTCGAGCTCCATATCGTGCAGCACGACGAGTTGGGTTGCGCCATCGCCGACCTGTACCCCAATGTCGAAGGTGCGTTCGCTGACGACATTGAAGCCGAGGTTCTCGAGGAGCGGCACGCGGCGTGACAAGGCCAGCTGGCCGCCGGCGTGGAAGATCTTCAGCGAGAGGATGCGGCCCTGTTCTTCCTGGCGGTGATAAAACTGGATTCGCAGCGGCTCGCCGGCGGCGCAGGCGCCGATATCGGCAAGGTCGGCGACGGTTTCTTCAGGGGTAAAGGAATCCTGGAAAGCTTGATCGACCGATAGTTTCGGCGACTTTGGTCCGGCAAGCGCTTCGAAACGGTCGTTCCAGCGGGCAGTGATTTCGCGGATCTTCTGCTCGAGCCTTGCCTGCGGTATGCGCGGCGTCTTGCCGCCGGAACGGCCGATGATGAAATGCACGCGGGCGACGCCGCCTTCGGGAAAAGCCGGATAATAGGCGGACACACGGCCGTCATAGACGGTCTTCAGATAGGTGCCGATGCGCTCGCGCACGATCGAATCATATTCCTCACGCGGCACATAGACGATGACCGAGACGAAGCGGTCGAAATGGTCGATGCGCGGCAGGACGCGCACGCGCGGCCGGTCGGCGAGATCGTTGATCTGCTCGGCAAAGCTCGCAAGCAGCGTCGTGTCGATCTGGAATAGGTCGTCGCGCGGATAGGATTCCAGCGTGTTGTCGAGCATGCGGCCGGAATGGCTCATCGGGTCGAAGCCGAAATGCTCCTTCACCTTTTCGATCTTGGACCGCAGCAGCGGGATTTCGGAGGCGAGGGAGGTATAGGCCGTCGAGGTGAAGAGGCCGACGATGCGGAGTTCCCCGGTGACGTTGCCCTCGGCATCGAAACGTTTGACGCCGACATAATCCATATAGGCGCGGCGATGAACGATCGATTTCACATTCGCCTTGGTGACGATCAGGAAGTCGGGGCCGTCGAGGAAGGCGAGGATCTCTGGCGTGGTGGTCACAGCGTCCTTGCCGGTACGCAGTACGAGAACGTCCGGGTTGGAGAGGATGCCGAGGCCGGCGCCCTTGTCGCGCTCGACCTTGGCGTCGGCGCCCTTGCCGGAATAGATATATTCACGCATGCCGAGGAAGGTGAAATTCTCGTCGCGCAGCCAGGTCAGGAAGGCCACCGCTTCAGCATGTTCGGCCTTCCTGCGGCCGGCACCGTTGGCCGACAGCTCGGCGATTACGCCATCGAGCTTGGCAAGCATCGGCTTCCAGTCCGAGACCGACAGACGGACCTGTTCGAGCACGGTCTGGACGCGTTTGACGAGGTCGGCAGCCTGGGTGGAATTCAAGGGGGCGATATGGAGCTGAATATGACTGACTCGTGCCGCGGGATCGCTCGGGTGGTCGGCGGAATAGAGCGTGGGGGCTCTGCCCTTTTCCATGACGAGGATTGGATGCACGGCCATGAACAGATCGCGGTAGGTGCTCGTCACTTCACCCATGACCGATTCATAAAGGAAAGGCATGTTCCGGTCGGTCACCGACAGCACCGAGACGGCGGTGCCGCCGGGTGTCACCTCGGCAAGTGTGTCGATGCTGACGCGGGGCGTCTTGCCGTTCCAGGCGGCAAGTTCCTTTGCCGAATGCACGGCAGAGCGCGCCAGCATGTCGGGCGTATAGAGTTCCAGATCGTCATTGCTCGCCCGGCCAAAGAGAATTTCCGGATCGAGATGCGCCTCGCTCATCGCCTTGGCGATCTTGCGCGCAGTCTCGATCTGCTTCTCCCGTTTCGGATTGTTTCTGGCAGCCATGGAACGCCTCCCCGCATTGGACTGATTTTTTCGCAAGCTAGCAGAAGATTTGTCGAAAGAATCCCTAAAATAGCGCTGTCGGGGATCGTTTTGATGCTTTTTTGCCGGCGGAAATTAGAAATTGGCAGAGTTTTTTCGCTTTTGAGGCCGAAACGCGTTGGCAAGGCCTCTCTTCCTGGTTTGCTTTCGCGGCACATTTCCATGCTCACGTGAAGAATGGTTGACAGCTCGCCGTCAAAAAGATCATCAAACGCCATCATCATTCGGACCTCGGTTTCATGTCGGAAAATGCAGCGGGCACAGTCATCGTTATTTCCAGCCATGTCGTGCGTGGCTCGGTCGGGAATCGGGCGGCGGTGTTTGCGCTGGAGACGCTCGGCCATCCGGTCTGGGCGCTGCCGACCATCGTTCTGCCCTGGCATCCCGGCCATGGCCGTTCGACGCGGCTGACGTTTGCCGAAGCGGATTTCGACGCAGCGATCGAGGATCTGATTTGCGCGCCCTGGATCGGTGAAGTCAGGGCTGTGCTTTCGGGCTATTTCGGCAATGCCGCCCAGGCACGCTCGGTCGCCCGGCTGATCACTGCGCTCCGGCAAAACAATCCTGAACTACTTTATGTCTGCGATCCGGTCATGGGCGATCTCGGCGGCCTCTACGTGCCGGAAGCGACGGCCGAGGCCATTCGTGATCATCTCATTCCGCTGGCCTCGCTCGCAACGCCGAACCGGTACGAGCTCGCCTGGCTGTCGGGAGCACCGCTCGATGACAACGGCGCAATCATGGAGGCGGCGCTGGCGCTCGGGCCGTCGCGCATGCTCGTCACCTCGGCGGTGCCGATGATGGCGGGCGGCACCGGCAATCTCTTCCTTTCCGGCCGTCACGCGCTTCTTGCCGAGCACCGCGTTGTCGAGAACCCGCCGAATGGTCTCGGCGACCTGCTGGCCGCCGTTTTCCTGTCGCGCCTGCTGTCCGGCCTCGAGGACGAAAAGGCGTTGCAGCTTGCCACCGCCAGCGTGTTCGAAGTGCTTGCGCGTGCGGTCAAGCGCGGCAGCAACGAGCTGATGCTGGCCAGCGATGCGTCCAGCCTTTCGACGCCGATGGCGATGGTGCAGATGCGCCGGCTCGTACACCCGGCGCAGCGTCGGAAAAAATGACGCATTTGCCAATGTGCGCATTTTGCGGTGCAGCAGTTGATCTTGTCCTCCGCGCGCGCTAATCCAGAGGCATGCAGCGTTTTCCAAACACCCTTCTGAACGGTTATCGCAACTTTATGAACGGGCGTTATGCCGACGCCCGCGACAGGTATCGGCAACTTGCCGAAAACGGCCAGAGTCCGAGTACGCTTGTCATTGCCTGTTCGGACTCGCGTGCGGCTCCCGAGCTGATCTTCGATGCCGGCCCGGGCGAGCTTTTCGTCATCCGCAACGTTGCCAACATGGTGCCGCCCTACGAGCCGGACGGCCATTTCCATTCGACATCGGCCGCTCTTGAATTTGCCGTGCAGGCGCTGAAGGTTTCGGACATCGTCGTGATGGGCCATGGCCGCTGCGGCGGGATTCGGGCGGCACTCGATCCGAATGCCGAGCCACTATCGCCCGGCGATTTCATCGGCCGGTGGATGTCGCTGGTCAGACCCGCAGCCGAGCAGATCCAGAGCAATGACGTGATGACCGCGGCCGAGCGGCAAACTGCGCTCGAGCGTGTCTCCATCCGCAACTCGATCGACAATCTCAGAAGCTTTCCCAATATCAAGGCGCTGGAAGAAGCCGGGAATCTTCATCTTCACGGCGCTTGGTTCGACATCTCGACAGGTGAGCTCTGGGTGATGGACGCGGACACGCGTGACTTCATTCGTCCCGAGATCTAGGGACTAGCGGGTTTATCAGTTTTTTAAGGATTGCTGTTAAACTTGCATCAATTGGTTGCGCGACCGGCATTTGATCACGTGGCGATTGGCGATGAAGTTCGAAACCATTAAAAAGGTTATGCTGGCCGCCGTTCTGCTGCCCTTCGCCTTCATGCTGATTGAAGGCGCCTTCGTTCTCCGAACTTCCATCCAGCATTACAGGGATCTTGAGAAAGACCGGCAGTTCGCCGATGTGCTGGCGCGTGGCGGGTCGATCGCGGCGACTGAAATCCTCAGTGAAATCGATGCCACTCGCCGCTATCTCGCGCATCCCAGCAGCGAGACTGCAGTCGACATGCAGCGAAGCCGACTGACGCTCGATCGCGAACGCCGCGCCTTCCAGGCCAGCCTGCCGCCCCGCGATACGCTCGATCAGGGACTTGCAGCTGAATTGTCGGCTCTCAGCCTTGCCTACAGCCGCATCGTCGCGGCGCGGAGCGCTGTCGACCAGGGCCGTTATTCAGGCAGCAATCCCGGCTCCGTCTACTGGTATGCGGCTCTGAAGCAGCTTGCGGTCGTCGACGCACTTTCACCACTGATCAGCGACCCGGTGCTGCTTGAGAAATCCAACCAGCTGATGGGCATCCTGCTGACCTACTACGGCGAAAGGCTGATCACCGGGATCGGCACCGTTACCTCAATCAAGACGTTTCCGCCAGATTTCCGATTGAACTCTTCATTCAGGGCAAGACCATGCTCGGTGCCGGCATGGATCACATGGTCTTCCATTCCACCGCGCCGATCGTGCGTGACATCGTTGCCTATCTCGGTCGCAGCGATCAGGTGAGGGCGGATGCGATCACCGATGCCATTCTCGCCCGGTCGCGGCCATCTCGCGCAATGGGCGACGCCTGGGCGGCCACACAGCGCGAACGCATGGTTTTCCTCCAGCAGAAGATGGTGGAGGCCGCGAGCGATATTCACGAGACCGGTGAACAGTTTTCGACGCTCTCGCACATACACCTGACGCGGATACTGGCGCTAAGTGCGGGCCTATTGATTCTCGCAACGCTGGTGATGTTGCTGGCGGCAAGAGGCCTTCGGCTGATAGACCGGCTGATCCGCGACCGTGAGACGCTGGTGGGCGAGTTGCGCAACGCTGCTCAAACCGACCTTCTGACGGGGCTGTACAACCGGCGTGGCTTCGAGGTCGCCGCCTCGGCGCTCCTCACCCAGGCCGAGCACGGGTCACGCTGGGTTTCCGTCGTTCTCTTCGATCTCGATCATTTCAAGAAGGTCAACGATGTTCACGGCCATGATTCCGGCGATGCCGTCCTTCGGCACGTCGCGAGCGTCGCGCATCAGAATTTCCGTTCATTCGATCTTCTGGTGCGCCATGGCGGCGAGGAATTCCTGGCGCTTTTGCCGGATTCGACACCTGATGACGCCGCAATCGTCGCCGAACGTGTGCGCATGGCGATCGAGGCGGCTGAGGTTCCTTTGCAGAGCGGCGAACTGCTCAGAGTCACGGCGAGCTTCGGATGCGCCGGCCGGGCAAATGCCGCCGCCAACCGGAACTTCGAGGATCTGGTCAAACGCGCCGATCTGGCGCTTTACGCCGCCAAGGCTTCGGGCCGCAATTGCGTGGTGTCGGGGCCAGTTGTGCCGACTCCTCCGCAAGAGGAGCGACGCAAGACGGCATCGAGCGGCGGTTTTGATTCCCGCATATGAAAAACGCCGCATTCACAGCGGCGTTTTCAGATTCATTGTCGATGAACGCTTATCTGCCGCCGTCGATCTGCTGTCCGATATAGGCGATCGCCTGCTGATAGACGCTGGCGGCGTTCCAGCCCTGAATCGCAGCGAAATTCGGCTCCCCCGGCTGATAGCCGGCGCCGGCACGCCAGCCGTGGCCCTTGAGGAAATTCGCTGTCGAGGCCAGCGCATCGGCGCGGGAGCCGACCATGTCGACCCGGCCGTCGCCGTCGCCGTCGGCGCCAAAGCGCACGACGTTGCGCGGCAGAAACTGCGTCTGGCCGATTTCACCATGGGCGGCACCCTTGGCCTGCGGGCTCAGATAACCCTCGGAGACGAGCTGGAGTGCCGCATAGAGCTGGTCGGTGAAATATTCCGAACGACGGCAGTCATAAGCAAGGGTCGACACAGCCGATAGCGTATGCTGGTTGCCCATATAGCTGCCAAAACCGGTCTCCATGCCCCAGATTGCGATCAGCGGACCGGCGGGAACGCCGAAGCGACGTTCGATCGAGGCAAAAAGGGCCTGGTTGGCCGCTTTCATCGAACGGCCGCGGGAAATGACGGCGGCACCGCCGCGCTTCTGCATGAAGGCGTCGAAGGAGAGTTTGAAGCTTTTCTGGCCGCGATCGGCGGCGATCGTCGGCTTGTTGTAGTTGACGTTAGCGAAGGCACGGCTGAGCACGGATTGGCTG
This sequence comes from Rhizobium sp. NXC14, assembly GCF_002117485.1. Lineage (NCBI taxonomy): Bacteria > Pseudomonadati > Pseudomonadota > Alphaproteobacteria > Hyphomicrobiales > Rhizobiaceae > Rhizobium > Rhizobium sp. NXC14. The sequence continues at coordinate 4,458,305 of NZ_CP021030.1, read as the reverse complement.
ACGCCATTAGCCGCTGCCGTCTGCTTGAAATCGGCGACCCAGGCGTCGAAGCCGGCGCTGGTATTGCCACATTGAAGTCCTTGCGCGAACGCCGGTACCGCGTTGAGGACGAACAGTGCCGCAGCGGCCGCCAGAAACAACTTTGTCATGCGCATTGAGAAACCCCGCTCTCGATCTGCATAGTTTTTAAGCGGGCAAGAGAATGCCAGCCACTCGCGATTTTGTCACGATCATCGTTTAGCGAGCGCTTATACAGTCGTATTTGCCCCGGAAAAAGCCCCGCTGAACGAGCAGGGCTTTAACATCTTATGGTTTACAAATGGTATCAGGCTGCCTGCTTGCGTGGCTTGACCAGGCCGCGATTGACGAGCAGCTCGGCGATTTGGATGGCGTTCAGCGCCGCGCCCTTGCGCAGGTTGTCGGAAACAACCCACATATTGAGGCCGTTTTCAACAGTCGCGTCCTCGCGGATGCGTGAGATATAGGTTGCATCTTCGCCGGCGGATTCATAAGGCGTGATGTAGCCGCCGTTCTCGCGCTTGTCGATGACGAGGCAGCCCGGGGCATCGCGCAGGATATCGCGGGCCTGGTCGGCGGTGATCTCGTTTTCGAACTCGATGTTTACCGATTCCGAATGGCCGATGAAGACGGGCACACGCACTGCCGTGCAGGTCACCTTGATCTTTGGATCGAGCATCTTCTTCGTCTCGGCCAGCACCTTCCATTCTTCCTTGGTGTAGCCGTCTTCCATGAAGCTATCGATGTGGGGAATGACGTTGAAGGCGATGCGCTTGGTGAACTTTTTGTTCTCGATCGGATCGGCAACGAAGACGGCGCGCGTCTGATTGAAGAGCTCGTCCATGCCGTCCTTGCCGGCGCCGGAGACCGACTGATAAGTGGAGACGACGACGCGCTTGATCTTGGCGAAGTCGTGCAGCGGCTTCAGCGCCACCACCAGCTGCGCGGTCGAGCAGTTCGGATTGGCAATGATGTTGCGCTTGGTGAACTGCGTGACGGCGTCCGGGTTCACTTCCGGCACGATCAGCGGCACGTCGGCGTCATAGCGCCAGGCCGAGGAATTGTCGATGACCACGCAACCCTGCTGGCCGATCTTGGGGGAAAACTTCTTGGAGACCTCGCCGCCGGCCGACATCAGGCAGATGTCGGTATCGGAGAAATCGTAATTCTCCAGATTGGAAACCTTCAGCGTCCGGTCGCCGTAGGACACTTCGGTGCCCTGCGAACGCGCCGAGGCGAGCGCCACGACCTCATCGGCGGGGAAGCCGCGTTCGGAGAGGATGTTGAGCATCTCCCGGCCGACATTTCCGGTCGCTCCCGCAACTGCTACTTTGAAACCCATTTCTCAAGCTCTCTTTCTCTTCTCTCCTCTGTCCGGTGAGGGGAAAGGCGCGAATAATCGCGTCTTCCTGTCCCCAGCCGAGCCGGGGAGAGAGCGGCAGGCCAGAGACGTCAGACGGTTTTCGTCGTCGTTTTGGCCTTGGTTTTGGAAGAAACCGGAACGGCAATATCCACCCCGGCAACCCGTGCCCGGTCATTGCATGCGGCAATGGCGTGTTCGTCGCGAACCATGGAGATTCCTTTTCCGCTGTTGCTCTTAGAAGGTTTTCCACAGGAGTCAAGGTTTTTGCGCTCGGAGGCGGAGGGCGAAAGCGGCAGCCGTCATGGTGCGACGTTGTCATGCCGCTGTCATCCTCGGGAGGTATCCCGGCCCGGTTGTCAATGTCTGCAACGAAAACGGGGGTTTTCCATGCGTACGCTTCTTGCCGCCTTTACGGCCACCACCATCCTTGCGGGCGCCGCCCAGGCGACGACGGTCTATCCGCTCGATCGCGCCACGATTCTTGCCGGTTCGCCGTTCGATTTCAAGGTCGAGATCAACAAGCAGGTCAAGCCGGAAGATGTGAAGATCACGGTCAACGGTCAGGATTACAAGACGGTTCTCGGGGGCGAAGCGCAGTTCATCGAGTTGGAAAAAGGCAAGGAAGACAACGCCCTCGGTTCCGCTCTTCTGCTCCGCGGCCTGAAGATCTCCGCACCCGGCGCCTACAAGATCGAGGTCTCCGCCGGCGATGAGACGAAGTCGGTCACCTGGGACGTTTATGAAACAGCCGCTCAGCCGAAGGCCAAGAACATCATCTTCCTCCTCGGCGACGGCCTTTCCGTTGCGCATCGCACCGCCGCCCGCATCATGTCCAAGGGCATGACCGAGGGCAAAGCGAATGGCCGCCTGAACATGGACGATCTCGATCATATGGCCTTCATCGGTACGTCAGCGACGAATGCCGTCGCCACGGATTCGGCCAACACCATGTCGGCCTTCATGACGGGGCACAAGACGGCCGTCAACGCGCTCGGCGTCTATGCGGACCGGACGCCGGCTCCGCTCGACGACCCGCGCGTCGAAACCTTTGGCGAGGCTGTTCGCCGCATGACGAAGAAGTCGATCGGCATTGTCGCGACCTCCGAAATCGAGGATGCGACGCCAGCTGCGGTCGTTTCCCATACCCGCAGCCGCAGCGAAAAGGCCGACATCGTCGGGATGCTGCTCGAAGTGAAGCCGGAAGTCATCCTTGGCGGCGGCTCGGCCTATTTCCTCGGCAAGGAAGTCGCCGGTTCCAAGCGCAAGGACAATCAGGATTACATCAAGCTGTTCCAGGACGCCGGCTACAAGCTCGCGACCGACAAGAACGAGCTCGCCGCCAATGCATCGGCTGACGGCAAGCTGCTCGGCCTCTTCCACACCGGCAATATGGACGTGACGCTCGATCGCGAGTTCCTGAAGAAGGGCACCGTCGACAAGTTCCCAAACCAGCCGGGTCTCGTCGAGATGACCAAGGTTGCGCTCGACCGCCTCTCGAAGAATGCTGACGGCTTCTTTCTGATGGTCGAAGGCTCCTCGATCGACAAGATGTCCCATCCGCTGGATTGGGATCGTGCGGTTATCGACACTATCGAATTCGACAAGGCGATCGGCGTTGCCCGCGAATTCCAGAAGGCCCATCCGGACACTCTGATCGTCGTCACCGGCGACCACACGCATGGCGTATCGATCATCGGCACAGTCGACGACGAGAAGCCCGGCACGGAAATGCGCGAAAAGGTCGGCACCTACGCCGAAGCCGGCTTCCCGAACTACAAGGACGAAAATGGCGACGGTTATCCCGACCAGGTCGACGTCAGCCGCCGCCTGTTCCTCAGTGCCAACAACGGCCCCGATCATTATGAGACCTTCCGTCCGAAGCTCGATGGTCCTTTCGTTCCGGCCGTCCAGAACGAGAAGAAGGAATATGTCGCCAACGAACAGTATAAGGATGTTCCCGGCGCCGTCTTCGTACAGGGCAATCTTCCGAAGAGCAGCGAGAGCGGCGTTCACGCCGTCGACGATGTCGTGCTGCAGTCGGCCGGTCCGGGTGCCGAAGGCTTCCATGGTTACATGGAACAGAGCGACGTCTATCGCGTGCTCGCCGACACCTTCGCTCTCGGCGCCAAGCAGACGAATTGATCGAAAGCCGATCTTGCAGGGCCGCTTGCCGACCTTGCCTCTTTTGTCGATCATGGTCCCGGCCGATTACAGCGCCGCGCGTCTTTCAGACGCGCAAAAAGGCGCTGTAACACTTTGAAGCTGGCATCGTGCTTTCCGAAAATCGTTTCGATTTTCGGGCCGATGCCAGAGGCCGGGATCTACTTCTTGGAGGTCGCCATGGACATATTCTCTTCGCTGCATCTCAGCCGCCGCCGGCTGATCGGCGCTGCCATTGCGTTTCCCTTTGCTGCTTATGCTGCGCGCGCGGCCGGCGCTTCGCTTTCGTTCGACGAGCTCTATGGCAAGTTCGGCGTGCTCGGTCTCGAATTCTCGGACAAGGTGAAGCGCCTTGCCGGGCAGGAAATCAACATGAAGGGTTTCATGGCGCCGCCACTGAAGGCAGAGGCGCAGTTCTTCGTACTCACCGAAGTGCCGATGTCGCTCTGCCCCTTCTGCTCTTCGGATGCGGACTGGCCCGACAATATCGTCGTGGTTTATCTCTTGGAAAAGCAGACCTTCGTGCAGCCGCGCCAGACAATCGAAGTGCGCGGCACGCTGGAATACGGCTCCTGGGCCGATCCGGAAACCGGCTTCGTCAGCCTATTGCGGATCCGCCAAGCCGAATATTTTGCTGTTTAAACCGACATGCTCGCACTCGATATCGAAAACCTTGATGTCACCTTTCCGGGCCTCAGCTCGCCGGCGCTGGCAATCGGCCGCCTGTCGGTCGAGGCCGGCAGCAGGGTCGCTATCACGGGAGCATCAGGCTCCGGCAAGAGCACCTTCGTCAATGTCGTCACGGGTCTTGAGCGGACGCGGCAGGGCCATATCCGCTGGAACGGTGAGGATATCGCCGCTTTTTCGGAAAGCCGGCGCGACCGGTTCCGCGCCGTCAATATCGGCCTGATCATGCAGGAATTCCACCTTTTCCCCGGCCTGTCGGCACTCGAAAACGTGCTTCTGCCTGCCCGGCTTGCCGGCGCCGCGACGGCCGCCGTCATCGAGCGGGCGCATGTGCTTTTGAGCACGGTCAACCTGTCCCGGCCCGGCCAGAAGATCGAGAGCATGTCGCGCGGCGAGATGCAGCGCGTGGCGATCGCCCGCGCGCTGTTGCGCAAGCCCGGTGTCATCATTGCCGATGAGCCGACCGCGAGTCTTGACGCAGAAAGCGGTGAGGCCGTCGGCGATCTCCTCCTCGATCTTGCCAATGCCGAAGGCAGCACGCTGATCGTCGTTTCCCACGACCAGCGGCTCGCCGGCCGTCTCGACCGGCATATCACGCTCAGTTCCGGCCGGATCAGCGAGGATTCCATTGCCGCTGCGGGGGAGGCTGCATGATCCGCTTCATTTGTGCCGATCTTCGCCGCCTGTGGGCGGGATCACTGGTTGTCGTGCTCCTGGTGGCGCTTGCGACCGCGCTCGGCGTCTCCGTGGTGCTGCAGGAGCGGGCGCTTCGCCTCGGCAGCGCGCGCGCCGCCGATAAGTTCGACCTCGTCATCGGCGCCGGCGGCAGCGAGACACAACTCGTGCTCTCCTCCGTCTTCCTGCAGCCCTCGCCCCTGCCGCTGATGCCGGGCGAGGTGCTGGCAAAACTTGCCGCCGACCCCCGGGTCGACTGGGCGGCGCCGATCGGCTTTGGCGATTTCTTCTCCAGCTACCCGATCGTCGGTACGACAACAAAGATGTCGAACAAGCTGTCCGGCGATCTTGCCGAAGGCAAGGCTTTCACCCACGAAGGAGAGGCAGTGATCGGCTCCGCGGTCAGGCTTTCGCTCGGCGATGAAATCAAGCCGATGCACGGTTCGGCGGAAGAAGGGGGCGAGACCCACACCGAACTCGCTTATCATGTCGTCGGTCGCCTGCGGCCGACGGATACTGCCTGGGACCGGGCGATTCTCGTTCCTATTCAGGCAGTCTGGCACATTCACGGGCTGGAGGCGGAGGAGCATGCGGGAGACGCCGAAGAGGACGGACACGATCATGATCATGCAGGCGCCGATCGTGACGCGCACGATCATCATGGAAAGCTCGATCCGGAAGCCGTGCTGAAGGAGACCTGGGCCACAGATGCTCCAGGCCTTCCGGCCATCCTCGTCAAGCCGAAAACGATCGCCGATGCCTATAAGCTTCGACGGGATTATCGCAACGGCAATACCATCGCCGTCTTCCCCGGCGAGGTGCTGACAAATCTTTACGCCACGCTGGGCGACGCCAAGCAGATCCTTGTTGTGGTCGCTTCCGGCGCACAGGCTCTTGTCGCGGCCTCACTGGTCCTGGTCACGGTCATTCATATCGGCCAGCGCCGCCGCCAGATCGGCGCGCTCAGAGCCTTCGGCGCCCCGCGCGGCGCGATCTTCGGCATCGTCTTCCTGGAATTCTTCTTTCTGGTGGCAGTCGGCATAGCACTTGGATTTGCGCTCGGTTTCGCCGCGGCACTGACCTTGGCCGGCATGCTCTCGCAGACCAGCGGCATCGCCATGCCGGTTGGCTTCGCCCGGGAAGATGCCGAGCTTACGGGGGTGTTGCTCGCCTTTGCCGGTATTCTCGCCGCATTGCCGGCGGTGCTTGCCTACCGGCAATCGCCGGCGCAGGCGCTGAGGGCTTAACAGGGGTTGAACCGTCCCGCCGCCAAATGCCATCGCCCGGCAGGAGGGCTGAGCAACGCTCCGATGCGAGTGATGGGACGGCCTCGTTAGACTAAAGTCATAATCCCAAAGCATCTCTCTTTGCGGCCTGTCTTTTCTGGCACACTCTCGTCAGGCGTGTCGCGGCCCGGGGTATGCTTTGAGGAGAGTCGGCCGCGCCCGTTGCTCATCACTCTGTGGAGGACAGACAATGGCAAATGTCACAAGCATCGACGGCGCGAAGGCCGGTCCGATGACGGGCGAGGAGAAGAAGGTCATCTTCGCCTCTTCGCTCGGCACCGTTTTCGAATGGTATGATTTCTATCTTTACGGTTCGCTCGCTACCTATATCGGTGCGACCTACTTCACCCAATATCCTGAGGCGACGCGCAATATCTTTACGCTGCTCGCCTTTGCCGCCGGCTTCCTGGTGCGTCCGTTCGGCGCGCTGGTTTTCGGCCGTCTCGGTGATCTCGTCGGCCGAAAATACACCTTCCTGGTGACGATCCTGATCATGGGTATGTCGACCTTCCTCGTCGGTATCCTGCCGGGTGCGGCCAGCATCGGCATCGCAGCCCCGATCATTCTTATCGGTCTTCGCCTGCTCCAGGGTCTGGCGCTCGGCGGTGAATATGGTGGTGCTGCAACCTATGTCGCCGAACATGCGCCGAACGGACGGCGCGGCTACTTCACCTCATGGATCCAGACGACGGCGACGCTCGGCCTGTTCCTGTCGCTGATCGTCATCATCCTGGTCCAGTCGCTGATGGGTCCGGTTCAATTCGCAGCCTGGGGCTGGCGCATTCCGTTCCTGGTCTCGGTCGTGCTGCTCGGCATTTCCGTCTGGATCCGTCTGAAGATGAATGAATCGCCGGCGTTCCAGCGCATGAAGGCAGAAGGCAAGGGCTCCAAAGCGCCGCTGACCGAAGCCTTCGGGCAATGGAAGAATGCCAAGATCGCGCTCATCGCCCTTCTCGGCGCCACCATGGGCCAGGCAGTCGTCTGGTACGGTGGCCAGTTCTATGCGCTGTTCTTCTTGCAGAACGTGCTGAAGGTCGATCTGTTTTCGGCCAATGTCATGGTCGCTATTGCGCTCTTCCTCGGCACGCCATTCTTTGTCATTTTCGGCGGTCTTTCCGACAAGATCGGCCGCAAGCCGATCATCATGGCAGGCCTCCTACTTGCAGCAGTGACCTATCAGCCGCTGTTCAAGGCAATGACCTGGATGGCGAATCCCGCGCTTGCCGAAGCGCAGGCGTCGATCCGCGCAACGGTCACGGCCGATCCGGCGGATTGCAAATTCCAGTTCAACCCGACGGGTACGTCGAAATTCACCAGCTCATGCGACGTGGCGACAGCATTTCTGACGAAGAACTCGGTGCCATATGACGTCGTGCCGGGTCCCGCCGGACAACCGGCGACGGTGAAGGTCGGTAACAGCACGATTACCAGCTTCGACGTCGTTGCCGCCGGCGACAAGGCGAAGGGCATGACCGCCGCCTTCGAAAAGGGCGTCAACATTGCGCTCCATGATGCCGGCTATCCGCTGAAGCGAGCCGCCGCCAAGGTGCCGGATAGCAAGCTCGATGCCTTTATCGCCGCTAATCCTGAACTGGCGCTCACTGCCGATGCGGTGCGCGCCGGCGACAAAGAAACCATGCCGGCAGCCAAGCTGCTCGAAGGCAAGCTGCTGACGGCCGACGAGGCCAATGGCGTCACTGACATGGCAGTCTACAACATCGCCAATGGCGGCGCCTTCGCCATGGTCGCCGATCCCGCCCGCGTCAACTGGGTCGGCACGATTGCCATCCTCTTCGTCCTCGTCATCTATGTGACGATGGTCTATGGCCCGATCGCGGCCCTTCTGGTCGAACTCTTCCCGACCCGCATCCGCTACACCGGCATGTCGCTGCCCTATCATATCGGCAACGGCTGGTTCGGCGGCCTGCTGCCAGCGACGGCCTTCGCCATGAGCGCTGCCGCGGGTGATATCTATTACGGTCTCTGGTACCCGATCGTCTTTGCGGCGATCACGCTGGTGATCGGCCTGATCTTCCTGCCGGAAACGAAGAACAGGGATATCCACGCCATGGATTGATGACGCGTCCGCGTCTGACATGCTCGAAAAAGGGCCCGGCGCTCACAAGGCGCCGGGCTTTTTCGCGTCGGGGAACAGGTGCTTGGCGAGCGGCCAGCCGTCCGGCGCCAGTTTGAAGAGCAGGCCACAACGGGCATAGACGATCGCCGTCAGCAGTGAGAACCAGCCGCCGAAAGCAAGACCGGCGATAACGTCGCTCGGATAGTGCGCACCGACCATGACGCGCGTCATGGCAAGCCAGATGGCGAAGGCGATGAAGAGAATGCGGTAACGCGGAAACAGAAGCGCAAAAGCGGCAAAGAAGGCGCCGACCGTGGTGGAATGGCCGGAGGGAAAACTTTCGAAAGCGGCATGACCTGAAAAAGGCGTGAAAGAAAACATGCCGTAATCGTGGAAGTGGTCGGGACGCGCCCTTCCAATCGCCCGTTTCAGGAGGTTGGCGAGAAGCCCGGAGCAGACGACCGTAGTGAAAAGGTAGGCGCCGATCCAGCTGACATAAAGCGCCTGTGCCCTGGAGCGCGCCGCCTTCAACAGCTTGTAGCCTGCCCTGCCCTGAAAGAAGAGCAGGATGCTGGTGTAGATCAGCCAGGCGGAATCACCGAAACCGGTCAGAAGCTCGCCAATTTGCTTCACCGGCGCGGGAGGCTTGCTCGCGCCAATCGGGGCATCGAAGAGCAACATGGAAAGGATGACGGCGTTGATCGTGATGAAGAGACAAGCCTGCCAGCGCAAAGGCGGCATCGCAGCGTCGCTCCGGCGCCAGCGCCTGTCCAGGGAAGCCCAAAATGCCCGCATGCCGTCGTCCGTTCGAATTAGCCTTCGAGTGCCGTGCGTGCGGCAGGCGCTCTTTCACTTTGAACTGGCGCATAGACCGGAAATCGTTTCCAACTTCCAAAATATGCGGAGGTGAAATCCGGCGCAAAAATACACGAGATTGTGGCAGAGGATAGTCCGTTTCGGCTAATTCGATCGAGTCCGGCGGGTTTTGTCTATCTCTGAAAGCCCCCCGCATGCGTGATGCGAAGGGCGGGAGCTGTTTCACGTGAAATATATCAGGCCGAAAGCGCCTTGAATTCGGCGAGGATTGCATCGCCCATCTCGACCGTGCCGACCTGCCGGCAGCCGTCGGCCATGATGTCGCCGGTGCGGATGCCCTTGTCGAGCACGTTGGCGATCGCCTTTTCCAGGTCATCGGCTTCCTTGACCATATTGAAGGAATAACGCAGGCACATGGCGAAGGAGGCGATCATGGCAATCGGGTTGGCAATGCCCTTGCCGGCGATGTCGGGGGCCGAGCCGTGCACCGGTTCATAGAGCGCCTTGCGCTTGCCGGTCTTACCATCCGGCGCGCCGAGCGAGGCCGAGGGCAGCATGCCGAGGGAACCGGTCAGCATGGCGGCGACGTCTGAAAGCATGTCGCCGAAGAGATTGTCGGTGACGATGACGTCGAACTGCTTGGGCTGACGCACCAGCTGCATGCCGCCGGCATCGGCCAGCATATGTTCGAGCTCGACGTCGGAATATTTCGCCTTATGCGTTTCGGTCACCACCTGGTTCCAGAGCACGCCCGACTTCATGACGTTGCGCTTTTCCATGGAGCAGACGCGGTTCTGCCTTGTGCGGGCCATTTCGAAGGCGACGCCGGCGATGCGCTCGATCTCGTAGGTATCGTAGACCTGCGTGTCGATGCCACGCTTCTGGCCGTTGCCGAGGTCGATGATCTCCTTCGGTTCGCCGAAATAGACGCCGCCCGTCAGCTCGCGGATGATCAGGATGTCGAGGCCTTCGACCAGTTCCGGCTTCAGCGACGAGGCCGAGGCAAGCGCCGGATAGCAGATGGCGGGACGCAGGTTGGCGAAGAGCTGCAGGTCCTTGCGCAGGCGGAGCAGGCCTGCTTCCGGGCGCACTTCGTAAGGTACGCTATCCCATCTGGGACCACCGACCGCGCCGAAGAGAACGGCGTCGGCGGCAAGCGCCTTCTGCATGTCGGCTTCCGAGATCGCCGCGCCATGGGCATCGTAAGCGCAACCGCCGACAAGGCCTTCGTCGGTTACGAAACCGGCATTCATCGCCTCGTTCATATAGGCGATGATCTTGCGGACCTCGCCCATCGCCTCGGGACCGATGCCGTCACCCGGCAGCAGGAAAAGATTGCGCGCAGTCATGAAACCCTCCTGGAAAAACAAGTTGCGGCTTCTTAGACCCCGGAAATAGGCATTTCAAGCGAGAGAAGGGTTGAATCAGTACGCTTCAATCCTCTGCGTCGGCCCGATTTTTCGGCCGATTCAGAGATTGAAAGCATAACAGCGTCCCTTGCGCGTCTGAAAGCGTGGGCCTGTAGGTCAGGAAGGTTGCTCCTGTGCCGGCAAACGGATTAGAACCGTCGTCTCACTTATCTCTTGGATGTTTGCATGGCTTCAGCACCCCTCCATCTCGACACGCCCCTGCTTCGGACATCCGCCGGCTATAGCGCCAGCGGCAAACCGCTCTGGCTGAAGCTCGATGCGCTGCAGCCTTCCGGCAGCTTCAAGCTGCGCGGCGTCGGCCGGCTGTGCCAGCAGGAGGTGAAAGATGGTGCGCGCGAGATCTTCTGCGCCTCCGGCGGCAATGCCGGCATTGCCGCGGCCTATGCCGGCCGGGCGCTCGGCGTGCCGGTCACGATCGTCGTGCCGGAGACGACGGCGGCCGATGTTCGGCAGTCGATTGCCGCAATCGGCGCAAGTGTCCTCGTCCACGGAGGCGTTTTCGACGAAGCCAATGCCCACGCGGTCGAACTCGCCCGCAGCCGCAAGGCGACCTATGTGCACCCTTTTGACCATCCGCTTCTGTGGGATGGTCATGCCACGCTGATCGATGAGGTCGTTGCGAAGGGTGCGACATTCGATTGCGTCGTCACCAGCGTCGGCGGCGGCGGGCTGCTGGCCGGCATTGTCGAAGGGCTGAAGCGGAACGGCCTTTCCGGTGTCCCCGTCATCGCAGTTGAAACCGAAGGGGCGGCGTCACTTCACGCAAGCCTCAAGGCAAACGAGCGCGTTACCCTTCCCGCCATCACCTCGATTGCCACGTCGCTCGGTGCACGGCAGGTGGCGCAGCATGTCTTCGATCTACCGAAGCAGCATCCGATCGAAAGCGTTGTCGTCAGCGACGCCGATGCCGTCGCCGCCTGCCTGAAATTTGCCGATGCGCATCGCATCCTCGTGGAGCCGGCCTGCGGTGCCGCCCTTGCCATTGCCGATGTGCATGCCGGGCTGCTTCAGCGCTTTGACAATCCACTGATCGAAGTCTGCGGTGGCATCGGCGTGTCGCTCGAAAAGCTGAGGCTTTGGAAGGAGAAGTTTCTCTGAGCTGTGGCCTCTCGATTCCCTCTTCTCCCCTCGGGGAGAAGGTGCCCGTAGGGCGGATGAGGGGGCCGGCGGAATCGGCCTTTCCATAGCGCTCATGCCGGTTTCGGCCGTATTGGCGCCTACCTCGGCAATATCTAGAGACAAGGCGCTGCCGTCAGACGTGGCAGATAGGTTCTGACCGGAGGGGTGATGCCGTGTGGCCCCCTCATCCGCCTGCCGGCACCTTCTCCCCGCTGGGGAGAAGAGGAAATGCCGCGCCATCTCCGTTCCTCGCCCGCTCTCGGCATTGCGAGCCCTCTTGCCGCGAGCGGAGTCCGGGTCGAGACGAAGTAGCGAGTTTGTCAGCAAGCTAAGCCGCGCGAAAGCCCGGCCTGATCGGCAGACAACCCGTCAGGGGTCAAGCCGCCCAGGGATGCGACGCGGCGTTCTTCTTTTCGAATTCGTCAATCGCCTTGCCCTTTTCCAGGGTCAGGCCGATATCGTCGAGGCCGTTCAGCAGGCAATGGCGCTTGAACTCGTCGAGATCGAACTTGATGGAGCCGCCATCGGGGCCGGTGATCTCGAGGTTTTCAAGATCGATCGTCAGGATAGCGTTCGAGCCGCGCGAGGCGTCGTCCATCAGCTTGTCGAGATCTTCCTGGCTGACCTTGATCGGCAGGATGCCGTTCTTGAAGCAGTTGTTGTAGAAAATATCGGCAAAGCTGGTGGAGATCACGCAGCGAATGCCGAAATCGAGCAGTGCCCAGGGAGCGTGCTCGCGCGAGGAACCGCAGCCGAAATTGTCGCCGGCGACAAGGATCTTGGCATCGCGATAGGCCGGCTTGTTCAGCACGAAATCGGGATTTTCGGAGCCGTCTTCATTATAGCGGGCTTCGGCGAAAAGGCCCTTGCCGAGACCGGTGCGCTTAATGGTCTTCAGATAGTCCTTCGGGATGATCATGTCGGTGTCGATGTTGACGACCGGCAGGGGCGCTGCAACGCCCGTGAGCTTCACGAATTTATCCATGACCTATGCTCCATTTCAGCAAAACGTACTTTCCTGAATGTGCATCTAGTCCAGTTTTTCGCCGAAATGAAGGAGAATCTTTCTAAAATGGCGGCCACGCGACGTTCGCGTGGCCTGGGGGCGGTGCGAGGCCTGTTACTTGGCAGGCGCGTTCAAGCCCCAGAGGACGCCGAACGGATCGCGAAGCTGGCCGTAGCGATCGCCCCAGAACATCAGTTCGACCGGCATGACGACTTCGGCGCCGGCGGCCACCGCACGATCCCACCAGAAATCGATATCGTTGATAACAAGCTGGATGGCAAAACCTTCATGGCCTTTGAAGGGATGGCCGTATTCGGGATAGGCATCCGCCAGCATGAGGGAGCTGCCATTGATATAGAGATGAATATGCATCGTCCGGCCGCTTTCATCGACCGGTACCCTGTGGGCCTCTTCGGCGCCGAAGGCCTTCTTGTAGAATTCCGCGGCCTTCACCGCACCATCGACGGTCAGGTAGGGCAGCAGGCCATTCTTCACCGGCGGCAGCTTGGCCGGTTTGTCTTCCATCGTATCCATGCTCGTCCTCCATCGTTTTTGAGCGCCGGCTGAATGCCCGGCTGCTTCAAAGACGTATCACGGAAGCATGATCCGACAGTGTCGGCCAATATTTTTGAAAGCAGGATCTCAGAGATCGATGATCGTGCCGCGGCCGTCGTTCCAGACGCGCATCTCCGGCTTGCCGTTGTTTGCCTTGGCGCGCACCGGAGCGGGCTTCATCTTCATCGAAAGCGCGCGTCCGACCATGAACACGGTCAGGATGCCGCCGACGGCAAGCGTCACCGAGAAGGTGAGAAGCAGCATGGCGACAAAGAAGGTGGCGCCGGCCAGCATGAAGAAGATGGAGCGAATGTTCTGCATGGGTTTGAAACCTTTCTACAGAAAGGAATGTGGTCCTTCCTTTTCCTCTCTGCAAGGCAAGCATGGCTTTTTGTTGTCTTGCCGGGCTTTGCGAAGCTTGGCACTAATGGCTGATGAAGCAAACCACACCTCTGCGTTCCTCAAGTCTGCGCCGCTCGGTGCTGAGTGTGCCGGCCATCAATCTGCGGGCGCTCGAAAAGAGCCGCTCCCTTGATTGTGATGCGGTTATTTTCGACCTGGAGGACTCCGTCGCGCCCGAAAGCAAGGGCCAAGCGCGGGAAAATCTGCATGCTTTTTTTGGCGGACAGCCGCTCGAGGGCAAGGAAAGGATCATTCGTATCAATTCTTTGTCATCCGGATTCGGGGCGGCGGATCTCGAGCTGGTCAAGGCGCTTTTGCCCGACGCCGTTCTCCTGCCGAAAGTGGATGGATCCCAGGATGTCATCGATATTGGCGATCTGCTGGCCGATGCACAGGTGCCAGAGGAGCTGCGCATCTGGGCAATGATCGAAACGCCGCGCGGCGTGCTGAACGTCGGGGCGATCGCCGAAACCGGCCGCATGCTGGGGGCGCGGCTCGATTGCCTCGTCGTCGGCCTCAACGACCTGCGCAAGGAAACCGGCGTCCTGCCGCAGCCGGGGCGAAGCTTTCTCGTGCCCTGGCTGATGCAGGTCATTCTCGCGGTCAAGGCTTATGGGCTTGATGCGCTCGACAGCGTTTTCAACGATTTCCGGGATGGCGAAGGTTTCGACGTCGAATGCGGGCAGGGTCGCGCTATGGGTTTTTCCGGCAAGATGCTGATCCATCCCGCGCAGATTGCGGCCGCCAACCGGCATTTCGGTCCGAGTGCGGAAGAGATTGCCGAAGCGCAGGCAATCATATCAGCCTTTGCCGATCCGGCCGCCCAAGGCCTCAACGTCATCAATGCGAACGGCCGCATGATTGAGCGGCTGCATCTTGTCCAGGCCGAAGCTCTGGTTCATAAAGCCCGCCTGATTTCTGCAAGAAAGCCCGCCTGATGAAACTCTACCGCTTCCTGACCGGTCCCGACGACGCTTCCTTCTGCCACAAGGTCACCGCCGCCCTCAACAAGGGCTGGTCTCTGGAGGGCTCGCCGACCTATGCCTTCAATGCCGCAACCGGCGCGATGCAATGCGGCCAGGCCGTCGTCAAGACTGTCGAAGGCAAGGATTACGATCCGGAGATGAAGCTCTCCGAGCAATAGCGCGTTCTGCCGAACGCACGGTTTCAGCGCTCGGCGGCTTCCTCGGCGCTGGCCTCGATCCGCTCCATATCCTCATCGCTCAGCCCGAAATGGTGGCCGATCTCGTGGATCAGGACGTGAGTGATGATATCGCCGAGCGTCTCGTCGTTCTCGGCCCAATAGTCGAGGATGGGGCGACGGTAGAGGCGAATGCGGTTCGGCATTTCGCCGGTTTCCACGGTGAAACGCTCCGAAATTCCCCTGCCTTCGAAAAGGCCGAGCAGGTCGAAAGGCGTTTCCAGCGCCATATCCTCGAAAACGTCGTCATCGGGGAAATCCTCAATCTCGATGGTGAGATTGGTCGTAAGCTGGCGGAATTCATCCGGTAGATGGCTGTAAGCCTCCATGGCCAGCGACTCGAAGGTGCTGATCGTCGGCGCATGGCGGTCCTGCCAATCATCGCTCTGGTCTACGCGGGCCATGAATATTCCTTCCTTTGCGGGCCCATATAGAACCTTTGCCGCCGATTTTCGAGTGCGGAATCAAAGGCAGGAATAAATTCATAAAAAATGATTGTTGACTCTTCTTCAGCTCTCTGGAATCCATAAGAACATAACAGGAACAAGACGGACGGAGTAAACGCCATGGCGCAGAACGCCCTGGCGCGCGAGCGGCTTTTTGCGCTCCGCGAAACCATCGCCAAGCTAGAAGGAAAGCCTGCGCCGGCGCTTGCGGCAGCGGAGCGAGAAGCCATAGCTTCGGAAAAGACCGGAGAGATTCAGGAACGAAACGACCTCGGGCTTCGCCTGCCAATTGGCGTGTCACCGCTCGACGAGGCGATGGAAGGCGGCCTGCCGCTCGACGCGATCATTGAATTTCGCGCTGCAAGTTCCCGCGATGCTGGGGCGGCAAGCGGCCTGGCTATGGCTGTTGTGACGTGGATGCAGAAACAAGAGGAAGATGCCGGGAGGTCTCTGCCGCTGCTCTGGATCGGCGATGCGGTTGGCGCGCTGGAAGCAGGCCGGCCTTATGCCCCAGGGCTTAAGGATTTCGGATTGAAGCCGGAGCGATTTTTCCATGCCGCGCCGCGCAAGCTGGAGGATGCGCTCTGGCTTGCGGAAGCTGCCGTTGAAAGCGCAGCCTTCTCTGCCGTCGTCATGGAGGTGCGTGGCAATCCTCTGCATTTCGGTCTGACCGAAAGCCGTCGGCTTAGCCTCAGGGCGCGTGCCGCCCGCCGTCCGCTTTTCCTCATCCGTCAAGCCGGCGCGGAGGAAGCGAGCAGTGCTGCTTTGCGCCTTCGGGTCGAGCCGGCGCCGTCGAATCTGCGGCCGTTACCGGACGGATCGAAGTTAGCCGGCAGTATCGGTAACCCGATTTTCCGTCTCACGCTGGAGAAGAGCCGACATCCGGCTCCATTCTCCTTCCTTCTGGAGTGGAGCCCCCATGAACGCGAATTTCTTGCCGTCGACAAACCAAGCTTCACTCGGTCTCCAGGCGAAAAATCAGCGCATTCTGGCGCTCAGCTTCCCGCATCTGGCCACAGATCGCATCGCACGCAAGCGCTGGGGGCTTTCCTGGCGTTCGAAAGGGCGTCCTGAAGAACCGCCGCTCGTCTGTTGCGGCAAGCTCAACAACGCCATGCGTTTGACGGCGCTGGACGAATTCGCCGAGAGGTTGGGATTGCGGAAGGATCAAGGCGTTGCCGAAGCGCGCGCCATGTATCCGGCGCTCGATGTCATGGAAGAAGATCCTGCGGCCGACCGCCGGCTTCTGGAAGCCATTGCCGACTGGTGCGACCGTTATACGCCGATGGTGGCGTTCGATGGCAGGGATGGGCTGCTACTTGACATTACCGGTTGCGCTCACCTCTTCGGCGGGGAAAGAGCTCTTCTCAAGGATATACTGTCGCGGCTCTTCCATATGGGGCTCGATGCACGAGGTGCGGTCTCATCGACGCCGGGCCTTTCCTGGGCTGTCTCCCGTTTCGGAAACGGCGGCATCGTGGAAGACGAGGAGACGGAACATGTTTTGATGCCGCTGCCTGTCGCGGCCTTGCGCCTGGAAGAACAGATCGTCGAGGCTTTGAAAAAGCTCGGGCTCAAATATGTCGGCGATGTCATTCATGCGCCGCGGGCGCCGCTCACCCGCCGTTTTGGCCAGGCGCTGCTTCTGCGGCTCGACCAGGCGCTGGGCCGCGAGGAGGAGCCGATCTCGCCCCGGCGTCCCGTCGCCAGTCTTTCGTCCGAACGTCGTCTGATCGAGCCGATCGGAACGGAAGAACAGATCCTTGCCGTCACCGGGCGGGTTGCCGTGTCGCTGAAGCCGTCGCTGGAAGCGCGCGGTGCCGGCGGGCGGGTGTTCGAGCTAGTGCTGTTTCGTGTCGACGGCAGGGTTTTCCGCATTTCCGTCGGTGCTTCGCGGCCGCTTCGCGAGCCGAAGCTCGTTGCAGGGTTATTTTCCGAACGGCTGCATGCGATTTATGACGATATCGATGCCGGCTATGGTTTCGAGATCTTGCGCCTGAATGTGCTGCGGCATGACCCGTTCAACGACATGCAGGGCGATTTTGAAGGTGACCGGCAGGATGAAATCTCTCTTTCAACCTTCGTCGACCGCGTTTCGGCCCGTCTTGGCCGGGATTGCCTGCAAAGTTTTCAACTTCGGGAAAGCCATGTGCCGGAGCGGGCCGTGATCACGGTACCGGCCATGGAGAGCCTACCGGCATTGCAGAAAGTGAAGCAGGACAGCGCGCTTCCTTTTCGTGAGGAGCGCCCTCTGCGGCTCTTTGCAAACCCGGAGCCCGTTGAGGTCGCATTTGCTGAAGTGCCGGACGGTCCACCGCAGACTTTCCGCTGGCGGCGGACACAACATCAGGTAGCAAGAAGTGAAGGACCGGAACGGGTCGCCATGGAATGGTGGATCGATGGGGATGATGCGCAGACGCGCGATTATTTCAGAATAGAGGATGAGTCTGGACACCGCTTCTGGATCTATCGTCAGGGTCTTTATGGTGAAAAACCCGATCCACGCTGGTTCATGCATGGGGTCTTTGCATGAGGGCCGAGCCTGCATTCTTCGAAATCGGCACGAGAACGAACTTCTCGTTCCTCGAAGGTGCCTCCAGCCCGGAGGAGATGGTCGTGCAGGCCGCTCACCTCGGACTCGGCGGTCTCGGCATTGCGGACCGCAATTCGGTTGCCGGCGTCGTCAGGGCACATGCGCAGGCCGAGCAGCTTGAGGAGAGATATAAAAACAGAGATGCGATTTTGGCTCAGGCAGCGAAGGAAGGGAAAAGAGAAGAGATTCTCGATCCTATCCGGATTCAGCCGGGCGCCCGACTCGTCTTTTCCGATGAAACGCCTGATATTCTCGCCTATCCCCGCAATCGGCAGGGCTGGGCGAATCTCTGTCGTCTCCTCAGCGCGGGCAATCTGAAAGAAGAGGCAGTCAAGGGCGCCTGCATTCTGACAGAAGCAGAGCTCATGGAATGGGGCGACGAGATGATGCTCGCGCTCGTTCCGGACCGGAGCCTTATCAGCGATCCTGCCCGCCAGCCGGTGCTTGAAGACTATCTGGAGCGGTTTCGCAAACGGTTCCGCAAGGGATTTTTCATGGCGTTGTCGCCAGCCTATGACGGGCGGGACCGGCAGGCCTTTGCGGTGTTTTCGATGCTGGCCGCCCGAAACCGTGTGCCCTTGATTGCAACCAATCAGCCGCTCTACCATCACCCCGATCGCCGGCCGCTTTCTGATATCGTGATCGCGATCCGGGAACATGTGCAGATCTCGGAAGCCGGATTCCTTCTGGCGCCCAATGCCGAGCGCTTTCTCAAGGATGCACGTGAAGTATCCAGGATTTTCCGGGACTATCCTCACGCGGTCGAGAATACGCAGGTGTTTTTCGCAGGGCTGAGCTTTTCCCTGAACGAGTTGAAACATAATTATCCCGCGGAAAACGATCCCGGCGAAACCCCGCAGCAAACTCTGAAAAGGCTGACGTGGGCAGGAGCGGCAAAACGTTATCCGGATGGTATTCCCGAGAAAGTGGCGCAGCAGATCGAGTATGAGCTGAAACTCATCGGCGACAAGAATTATGCCTCCTACTTTCTGACGGTTCACAAGATCATCCAGCACGCTCGTTATCAGATTGGTGTGCTCTGCCAGGGGAGGGGGTCGGCAGCGAATTCGGTCATTTGCTTTTGTCTTGAAATTACCGAAGTCGATCCTCAAAAGAGCACGCTCCTCTTCGATCGCTTTATTTCGATGGACCGGGACGAGCCGCCTGATATCGATGTCGATTTCGAGCATGACAGGCGTGAAGATGTCATCCAGCATATTTATGGAAGGTATGGCGTCGCGCATGCCGGGCTGACGGCAGCCGTCACCAGCTATCGCACTCGTTCGGCAGGCCGCGAAGTCGCCAAGGCTTTCGGCCTGTCGGAGGATGTTCAGTCGGCCATCAGCAGTCTCGTCTGGGGCTGGTCGGAAGACAATCTCTCGGAGCGGGATGCGAAGGCGGCTGGCCTCGACATCAAAAATCCAGTGACGCGCAATGTGCTGAAATATGCATCGGAACTCCTCGGTTTTCCGCGTCACCTCACACAGCATGTCGGTGGCTTCGTCATCACGCGGGACCGGCTCGACGAAGTGGTGCCGATCATGAAGACGGCGATGCCGGATCGATACATGATCGAGTGGGACAAGGACGATCTCGACAATGTCAAGATTCTCAAGGTGGATGTTCTGGCGCTCGGCATGCTCACCTGCCTGCGGAAAGCTTTCTCGCTGCTTGAACTGCATTATGAGATCAAGAAGACGCTCGCCGATCTCGGCAATAGGGAGCATGGAGAAGAAGGCGAGCCGGTCTATGACATGATGGGCCGCGCCGATACGGTCGGGGTTTTCCAGATCGAAAGCCGGGCGCAGATGAGCATGCTGCCGCGTCTGAAGCCCAGGCGCTTTTATGATCTTGTCATCGAGGTGGCGATCGTCCGGCCGGGACCGATCCAGGGCGACATGGTCCATCCCTATCTGAAAAGACGGGAACAGACGAAAAGGAATATTCCGATCGAATATCCGAGTGAGGAGCTGAAGACGGTTCTTGAAAGAACTCTTGGTGTGCCTTTGTTCCAGGAGCAAGCCATGCAGATTGCAATCACTGCGGCAGGCTTTGCGCCAGCGGAGGCGGACCGGCTTCGACGCGCCATGGCAACGTTTAAAAGAACCGGCACGATCGGCAATTTCGAGACGCGTTTCATCGAGGGGATGACGACAAACAAGCGTTACACCAAAGAATTTGCGCAGCAATGTTTCAATCAGATCAAGGGTTTCGGTGAGTATGGATTCCCCGAAAGCCACGCCGCCTCCTTCGCGCTGCTGGTTTATGCCTCCTCGTGGATCAAAGCCTATTATCCCGATGTCTTCTGTGCGGCGCTGCTGAATTCACAGCCGATGGGATTCTACGCGCCGGCCCAACTGGTACGGGATGCACGAGAGCATGGCGTGAAAATCCTGCCGGTCGATATCAACCAGTCGGACTGGGATTGTACCCTGGAAGAGGCCGCCTTCGATCATACGGCCATTGATTTTCGGCATCGTGAAATGCGGGAAATCATCAGGACACGACATGCGGTACGGCTCGGCCTGCGGCAGATCAAGGGTCTTTCGTCCACCGATATGCAGTTGCTCGTCGACAATCGTGGAGGAGGTTACGCGTCGGTGCGTGATCTCTGGCTGCGTTCCGGGCTGCAGAAATCCGTCATCGAGCGACTGGCGGATGCGGACGCCTTTCAATCCATCGGACTATCGCGTCGCGAGGCGCTTTGGGCGGTACGGGCTCTCGATGTGAAGAGCGCAACGGAGGAACTGCCGCTTTTCGGGCAAGTGCGCCATATCGATCTGCAGCCCGAACCTCAGGCAAAGCTGCCGGATATGCTGCCGGGAGAGCAGGTGATCGAAGATTATCGCTACCTGTCGCTGTCGCTGAAGGCGCACCCCGTATCTTTCCTGCGCGACGATTTGCGCAATGCTCGCGTAACACGCAATGTCGACTTGCTGCGCGTCGCGAACGGGCAGCGGGTGACGATTGCCGGCCTGGTGCTGGTGCGGCAGCGACCGGGATCGGCCAGCGGCGTGATCTTCATGACACTGGAAGATGAAACCGGCGTTGCCAATGCGATTGTCTGGCCGAAAATTTTCGAAAAATACCGGTCGGTCGTCATGGGTGCGCGGTTGGTGAAGATCTTCGGAAAACTGCAAAGCCAGAGTGGCGTGATTCATACTGTCGTCGAGCATATCGAGGACATGACGCCTTCCCTTGGTATCCTGCAGCGCGAGGCCTGCCGTTTCGGCGCTTGCGAACGCTCGGACGAGGTATTGCGGCCCGGCGGCGACCAGCGGCAGCTTGGCGATGCGCGCAAGAGGATGGGGCGAGAGACGGCTGCCGCAAGCCGGCATACGGATGTGGCGGAAACCGCCGATGTCATGCCACGCGGCCGGAATTTTCATTGAAACGCGTCGCGCTGCCCTGACTTATCTCCACGTCTTTTGTCGTGCATGTCATCGCCTCCGAAGCGAATATTAGAAAATTTGCAACAGGCTCCGCCTAACGTGCCTTGCAGGGAAGCGGACTCGAATTTTTTCTTGACAGCAACCATCTTCTTTAGCAGAAAACACGATAGTCAGTGTCATGTTTGGAAATGAAGACGTGCTTGTCTGCAGCTGCAATTACATAACCGACAAGGAAATCCGGGAGGTTATCACCAACCTTCTCGACGAAGATTGTTGGCAGCTTATCGTGCCTGCGAAGGTCTACCACGCCATGGAAAAACGCGGCCGTTGCTGCGGCTGCTTCCCCAACGTGGTCGACATCATCATCCAGACGACCGAGGAATATCACGCCCGTCGCCACTCGACGGAGGCCGAAATATTTGATTTCATGTCGCGCTTGAAGCAGTTCCATGAGGAAAACAGGAGAGCGGACATTGAAAGGCGACAAAAAGGTCATCGAGCGGCTTAACGAGGCATTGTTCCTCGAACTCGGTGCGGTCAACCAATATTGGGTTCACTATCGTCTTCTCGAAGATTGGGGCTACACCAAACTCGCCAAGAAGGAACGCGCCGAGTCCATCGAAGAGATGCATCATGCCGACCGGCTTGTCGCCCGCATCATCTTCCTCGAAGGTCATCCCAATCTGCAGACCTTGGCCCCTCTGCGTATCGGCCAGAACGTCAAGGAAGTCCTCGAGGCCGACCTCGCCGGCGAGTACGACGCCCGCACGGCCTACAAGAAGTCGCGCGATATCTGTTATGACGCCGGCGACTATGTGTCGATGAAGCTGTTCGAAGAGCTGCTGGCCGATGAAGAAGGCCATATCGACTTCCTCGAAACGCAGCTCGATCTGCTCGAAAAAATCGGCGAAAGCAAATACGGCCAGCTCAACGCCGATTCCGCCGACGAAGCCGAATAAGCTCCTACCAGATGCCGGCCGCGTCAGGGCGGCCGGCACTCCCGTGCTCGCCGCGCCCAAATCGGAAGCATCCCGGTCTGATCAGTCCTCCGATTTCAATGCTGTCAGATGCTGGAATTCGGCGATCACCTGGTCATAGACGGCGCGTTTAAAGGGGACGATCAGGCTAGGTAGCTCCTGCATCGGCTTCCATTCCCAGGCATCGAATTCGGGATCGTGGCCGCCGGGGGGCGGGTTGATGGCGATCTCGTTCTCGTCGCCCTCGAAGCGGAAGGCGAACCAGCGCTGCGTCTGACCGCGGAATTTTCCTTTCAGTCCGATGCCGATCAGCGTCGGCGGCAGATCGTAATTGATCCAATCGCTTGCCTCGGCGAGCAGCGTCACCGTCCTGATGCCGGTTTCCTCATAGAGCTCGCGATAGGCGGCATCCAGGGGATCCTCGCCCTTGTCGATGCCTCCCTGGGGCATCTGCCAGAGCTGCGGCGAGCCGTCATATTCGGAATTGCCGTCAGGGATGCGTCGGCCGGCCCAGACCAGGCCATCGCGGTTCAGGATCATCACGCCGACGCATGGGCGATAGGGCAGATCCTCGGCTTTCACGGTCGCTTGGCTCATCTTCTTCTCCGTTGAGACATCATCTCAGGGGTTTTTGGGGTCGTTGGAAAGCGCCGCGACGCCGACGATCTCGATGCCGCGCATCGAAGCCTCCTCGCTCCACTTGGCAATGGCGTCGACGCTTTCGTCAAAAGCCGAGGCGATGCCGATCGCCTGGCCGTTTTTGCGTGCGATGCGTTCGAGCTCGTCGAGTTTCTTCAGGATGGCGTCGACATTAAGCTGGCCGTCGAGCTGCAGATCGGCAAAGGCATAGGGCAGTTCGGTCCCCTTGGCGACATCCGCCGTCTTCGACTGCGCCGACGTCCCGTCGTCGAGGAAGAGCAGGCCGCGTTTGCCGATATCGCGCATCACGGGTTCCATGGCGGCAGGGTCGGAAAGGAAACGCCCGCCGAGATAGTTCATGATACCGGTGTAATTGGTGATCTCGCCCATCGCCTTGTGCAGGTTCTCGATGTTGCGGGCGATCGGCTTTGAGGTCAGCAGGGTCTCCGGGCCCGGATCATTGGCCGGATAATCAAAGGGTTCAAGCGGCACCTGAAGAAGGATTTCATGGCCGCCGCGGCGAGCCTCCTGCATCCAGCGCTGGAGGCTGTTGCCGCTTGCGGCAAAGGCCAGCGTGATCTCCTCGGGCAATTCGGCGATGGCGCGCTGCGTTCCTGTCTGGCTGAGCCCAAGGCCGCTGACGACAATGGCAATGCGCACACCGCGGGCGCCGGACGAGGGGCGGGCATACTGATCCATCGGCCGTCGGCCGTCGGGACCGACGATCGGCAGCCTGCCATAGGCCGAATCCTCGAGCAGTGTCTCGTTCGGCAGCGCCGCCATGCGCGGATCCTGGCCGACCTGCATGGCATCGACCAATACCGGTCCGCTGCCGTCGCGGGGACGGGGGCTGTATTTGGTAACGACGGAGCCGTCGCCGGTAACCATCTGCTCGACATTGGCGCCCGAACGCGGTTGCGCGCGTGGCATTCCATCCGCCGCCTGGCCGGCCGGCGTCTGCGCTGGTTGAGGTGTGCTGGAAGAGGGCGCTGCCGCTTGCTCGGTTGCCGGCGTTTTTTTGCGCTCGAGCCCGTCGCCGCGAAAGGCCGTATAGAGAGAGAAGCCGCCTATCGCGAAAAGGCATAGACTGGCGGCAATGCGGCCGAGGCGCAGCACTCCCGGCCGCCGACTGCCGGTTTTGCGGTTGCGCCCCAAAGGCGCATGCAGGTCCGTTCCCAATTTTCTCGCCCGCTCCAAACCGGGAAACAGCAGAAAGGGTCAAGGCCGGGCGAGTGCCCGGCCTTGCAATGATCGATTACTTGGCGACGACGGCCTTGTCCGGGTTCGGCGGGAAGGCCGGGTCGGTCTTCTTGCCGCGCAGCAGGTCGAGCGCGTAGTTCAGCTGAACGTCGTCCTTCGGGTCTGGCGGCACATAGGCAACGGAGCCTGAACCCTCGTCGGTTTCGCTCTGGCCCTTGATGTGGCCGCGCAGGCTGGATTCACCCTCCGTCACCATCTTGCCCTGAAGTTCCTCCGGCAGCGGCTCCTCGACCTTAATGTCGGGTGTGATGCCGGTGCCCTGGATCGAGCGCCCCGACGGCGTGTAATAGAGCGCCGTGGTCAGGCGTAGCGCGCCGTTTTCGCCGAGCGGGATGATCGTCTGGACGGAACCCTTGCCGAAGGAGCGGGTGCCGAGAACGGTGGCGCGACGAAGATCCTGAAGGGCGCCGGCGACGATTTCCGATGCGGACGCCGAACCGCCGTTGATCAGCACAATAACCGGCTTGCCGTCCGTCAGATCGCCCGGGCCGGCATTGAAGCGGCGGGTTTCATCGGGATTGCGGCCGCGGGTCGAAACGACCTCGCCACGCTGCAGCAGGGCATCGGAGACATTGATCGCCTGGTCGAGCAGACCGCCCGGATTGAGGCGCAGGTCAAGGACGTAACCCTTCAGCTTGTCGGCCGGAACGGTGTCCTTGATCTTCTTGATCGCCTTCTCCATGTCGGGATAGGTCTTTTCGGTGAAGGAGATGATGCGGAGATAACCGACATCGTCCTCGACGCGCGACTTGACGGCCTGGACCGCGACAACGTCACGGACGATCGTCAGCTCGATCGGCTTGTCGGCGCCCTTGCGGATCAGCGTCAGCTTGATTGGGGTGTTGACGGCGCCGCGCATCTTCTCGACGGCGTCTTCCAGCTTCAGGCCGCGAACGGACTGCCCGTCGATCTCGGAAATGTAGTCGCCGGCGAGAACACCGGCCTTGGCGGCGGGCGTGTCATCGATCGGCGTGATGACCTTGACGAGCTCGTCTTCCATCGTGACTTCGATGCCGAGACCGCCGAACTCACCCTTCGTCTGGGTGCGCATATCTTCGGCGTCCTTCGCATTCATGTAGCTCGAATGCGGGTCGAGCGAAGACAGCATGCCGTTGATGGCGTTTTCGATCAGCTTGTCTTCGGCCGGCGGCGTGACGTACTGCGCGCGCACGCGTTCGAAGACATCGCCGAATACCGACAGTTCCTTGTAGGTGGAGGATCCGGCTGCTTCTGCCGGCACACCTGCCGAATAAATGACGCTCATCGCGGTCGCACCCATCAATGCGCCGACCAGAACAAGAGAAGCCCTACGAATCATTGCGTGCCTTTCCAGTGTCCTTGGCGGTCCACCACGGTCGGGAATCGACCGGTTTACCGTCTTTTCGAAATTCAATGTAAAGCGTTGGCCGGTCCGTTTCCAGCGCCAATGCAGTTGCGCTCGCCACTCTTTTCGCTCCCATCATGGCGAGCGGTTCACCAGAGAAAACGAATTTTCCCTGACGGGTATTGATGGTATCCATTCCCGAGAGAACCAGGTGGTATCCGTCGCCCGCGTCGAGAATGATCATCTGACCGTAACTGCGGAAAGCGCCGGCAAAAACCACCAGCCCGTCTGCCGGGGCCGTCACCACTGTCTCCGGGTTGGTGGCGACCGTCATTCCCATGGCTTCATGCCCCGTGCCATCGGCATCGCCGAACTGGCGCAGGATATCGCCTGCCACGGGCAGTTCCAATTTCGCCCTCAAATCTGCGAAGGGATATGCGGGCGCAATGCGGTTTTTATCGGGCACGCCGCTCTCGGCCAGCGCCTTGGCCTGAGCCCGCTGCTCGTCCGTCAAGAGCTTGCGGTTCTCCTCGGCCTGACGGGCCGCGGCGGCCGCTTCGCGTACCGAGGCGATCTCGGATTCCATCGAGGCGACGAGGCCTTCGAGGCTGGTCGCCTTGCCCGCGAGTTCCTCGGACCGCTTCTTCTCGGCCTCCAGATCAGCGGCGTTGCTGCGGCTGAGCTTGTCGTTTTCGGCAAGCAGCAGATCCATGCGCCGCTCTTCCTCGATGCTGTCGGTCATCGTCGCCGTCAGCTGGCTCTTCTCGGCGGCGCTTGCCGTCTGTAGCGCGGCCAGGCTTGCGAGATCGGCGGCGAGCTTGTCGGTTTCCTTGCGGATGCCGGGAACGACGGCGCCGAGCAGGATGGCGCTGCGCACGGATGCGAGCGCGTCGTCCGGGGTGACGAGCAAAGCCGGCGGCGGATTGCGGCCCATGCGCTGGAGTGCCGCCAGCACCTCGGCCAGCAGGCCGCGGCGTTCGTGCAAGGAACGGCGGATGCCATCCTCCTTGACGCCGAGGTCGGCAAGCTTCTTCTCGCTCTCAAGGATCTGTTTTTCCAGCCGCTTGCGGCGGGCGGCGGAATCGATCAGCGCCTGGCGAATGCTCTGCGTGCTCTTTTCCAGATTGGCGATACTCTGCTGGAGTTCGCTCACCTTATCGGAGGAGAGGCTGATTGATTTCGACAGGGTTTCGAGTTCGGCGCGGGTCTGATCGCGTCTGGCGGCAAGTTCAGCGGCCGGATCGGGCGGCGGTGCCTCGGCGGGCGGCGGGTGTGAAGATTGCGCCGCTTCCGGGGCGGCATCCTGGGCCAGAACTGAAAACGGGCTTGTCGAGACGAGGATGACCGCAACACCGAAACCGGCCGCAAGTGCCGGCAAAATCATGCGGTGTCGCCTGGTTGGAGTTGTCGTCATGCGTGTCAGGGCACTCTCTCAAATCGCGCGGAGACTAAGCTGATTTGGCACGCTTTGCCAGAAAGTTTGCAGGAGAAAGCCTGCCTGCGCAAAACACGGCTGCGTGACAATGCGACGCATAGCCGAGCAATGGACTAGCCTGAATAGTCAGACGCGGTGATAGGGGTGGCCGGACAAAATGGTGACGGCGCGGTAGAGCTGCTCGGCGATCAGGGTGCGCACGAGTTGATGCGGCCAGGTCATCTTGCCCAGGCAAAGCGTGGCGTCGGCCCGGTCGTAAAGGCCGGGATCAAGGCCGTCGGCTCCGCCGATTGCAATCGTCAGCTCACGTATGCCCTGGTCACGGTAGTTTCCGAGCAGCTTGGCGAAGGCTTCACTGTCGAGCGCCTTGCCGCGTTCATCGAGAAGGATGAGAACGCTGCCCTCGCTCAGCGATTTCAGCAGCATCGCCGCCTCTTCTCGCTTTCGAGTCTCCGCATTGGAGGCCCGGCTTTCACCGACTTCAGCAACGCGGGTGAATTCGAGGCCGACAGCAGAGCCGGCCTTGGCAAAACGATCGAGGTAACGGGCCACAAGATCCTTTTCGGGGCCGGACTTCAGCCGTCCCACCGCAAAAAGACCAATTCGCATTTCCCCGCTCCTGCTCGTGACGGCATTTCAGGCACACGATACACCGCGGCCGGCTTCTCATGTTTCCCGGCCAGTCAAATGCCGCATCTCAGGCGCCGGGCGATGCCGGCCCGCCTGTCAGTGCCGTGTCTCTTCATCCATATCCGGAGCCGCCCACATCTTTTCGATGTTGTAGAACTCGCGGATTTCGGGACGGAACACATGCACAATGATGTCACCCGTGTCGATCAGGATCCAGTCGCCGCCTTCCTGACCTTCGACGCGGGCCGTACCGAAGCCTTCGTCCTTGAGATCGGTGAGCAGGTGATCCGAGATCGCCAGGACGTGCCTGTTCGAGCGGCCGGAGACGACCACCATGTAGTCTCCAAGCGCCGATTTTCCGGCAATGTCGATCGTGACGATATCTTCAGCTTTGGAGTCCTCAAGGCTGGTGAGGACGGCTTCTAAGGCGCGGGCAGCGGCATCGGCGCCACGTTCCGCACTCTTCGGGACAACGGCGAGCGTTTTTCCCTTGGCGTGTACTGTTGTCAGTTTTTTCCCTTTCCTGGAATGACAAACCATGCACAACACGAGATCCGATTAAGACCGGATCATGGTTAAGATAGGCATCAAACCATTAATGTTTCAAGACGTGCTAAGGTACAGAGCCGCCGAAAATCCGATCTGGTGTCAGAATTGAAGAATGTTGCCGCCGGGGCTGCTTGTGCGGTCGGTGTACAGTTTCCGTACCGCGGCGTAAAGTGCGGCAAATTCCTCGATTTTCCGATTCGATGACCGACTCAGCCGTAAAAACACCTGTTCCCGTCCTGCGAATCAGCTTTCCGAATGAGCACCGCCTCGGTCACGGCAAGATGGAGCTGCTGGAGCATATCCGCGCGACCGGGTCGATCTCGGCGGCCGGGCGGGCGATGAACATGTCCTATCGCCGCGCGTGGCTGCTCGTCAGCGAGATGAACCGGATGTTCTCAGAACAGGTGGTGGAGCCGCAGCGCGGCGGCCAGAAGGGCGGCGGCGCGGCATTGACGCCGTTCGGCGAAGAATTGCTAGCGCGGTTTCGCCGGATGGAACAGACGGTGCGGGAGAGCCTTGCCGAGGATCTCGCCTGGCTCGAAGCCAAGCGCAACCTGCCGCTTGGCGAGCACGGCTGATCAGCTCTCCAGGGCAACCGTCTTGATGATGGCGAAGACGATCTTGCCGCGCCGAAGATCGAGGCGCTCGCAGGAAAGCGCGGTGATGCGGGAGAGAACGGTATCGCCGTCGCAATCGAGCCGGATTTCGACTGTTCCGTCGTCGTCCGGCGCCATGTCTTCGATTTTGCCTTCAAGAATGTTCAGCGCGCTCATGCCCTCGGGCCTTGCTGTCGCCAGCATGACATCGCGGGAAGGAATGCGGATGCGCACCGGTCTGCCTGGTGCGAGGGCGGTGCCGGGAATATGCAGCCGGTTGGATTTCAGGGCGACGATCGACAGGCGGTGGCGCGCATCGAAGCTCTCGACCGTGCCTTCGAGCAGCGCCCCCACCTCTTTCCGGTCGGAAGCCGCAGAGGGATGGCTCAATATGTCGACTGCGGGACCTGTCGCCTCCACCTTGCCGTCGTGCATGACGACGACCTGGTTTGCCAGCCGCGCCACCTCGGCGATCGCATGGCTGACATAGACGATCGGGATTTCGGTCTCATCGCGCAACCGCTCGAGATAGGGCAGGATCTCGGCCTTGCGCGCCTCGTCGAGGGCGGCAAGCGGCTCGTCCATCAGGAGCAGGCGCGGCGAGGAGAGAAGGGCACGGCCGATCGCGACCCGCTGCTTTTCGCCGCCGGAAAGTTTTGCCGGGCTGCGTCCCAACAGCGGCTCGATGCCGAGCAGGTCGATGACATGATCGAAGCTCTCGCGGTGTGCCGCCTTTGTGGCAAACCAGCGGCCGTAAGAAAGATTGGCGCGGACGCTCAGATGCGGGAACAGCCGCGCCTCCTGGAAGACATAACCGAAACGGCGGCGGTGTTTCGGGACGAAGATGCCAGCTGTCGTTTCGGTGAGGCGCTCGCCGTCAAGCACGACGCGGCCCTCATCCGGCCGGGCGAGACCGGCAATGATGCGCATCAGTGAGGTTTTGCCGGAGCCGGAGCGGCCGAACAATGCGGTCACACCGCCTTCGGAGGTGAAGGCGGCGTCGAGCGCGAAGTCACCGAGCCTTTGTTTTGCCTCAACGATCAGGGTCATTCCGGATCGATCCTTCGGCCGGCGAGACGAGCGAGTAATTCGGAGGCGAGCACGGCAGCCATGGAAATGACGATGGCGACCAGCGTCAGCCGCAGCGCGCCGGCATCGCCGCCCGGCACCTGGGTGAAGGTGTAGATTGCGGACGACAGGGTCTGGGTCTCGCCGGGAATATTGGAGACGAAGGTGATTGTCGCGCCGAATTCCCCCATCGCCTTGGCGAAGGAGAGGATCATGCCGGCGATTATGCCGGGGAGCGTCAGCGGCAGCGTGATCGTCAGGAAAATCCAGACAGGGCCGGCACCGAGCGTTCCGGCCGCCTCCTCCAGCTTGCGGTCGACTGCTTCGATAGACAGGCGGATGCTGCGCACCATCAGCGGAAAGGCCATGACGGCACAGGCGAGTGCGGCGCCCGTCCAGTGGAAGGAGAAGACGATGCCGAAATGCTGGTCGAGCAGGCTGCCGATCGGACCGCGGCGGCCGAAAAGGATGAGAAGAAGGAAACCGGTTACGACGGGGGGCAGGATCAGCGGTAGGTGAACGATGCCGTTCAACACCGTCTTGCCCCAGAAGCGGCCGCGGGCCAAGAGCAGGGCAACGAGAATGCCGAAGGGCAGGCTCGCCAGCATCGCGACGATCGAGACGCGCAGGCTGAGCAGGATCGCCGTCCATTCCTCATTGCTCAGGCCCAGAATATCCAATCCAAACCGTCTCCCTGATAATCGAAGTCGCCGAGGCAAGCCTCAGTTTGATGACGAACCTGCGGTGTCACTCGACGCCTGCCCCTCATCCGCCTGCCGGCACCGACCGGGTCGAGCTATGGGTCTCGACCCGTCCTTCGGACCCCGTAAACGTGGCGAAGGGGGATCGCCGCAACCTCTCCATCCTTCGCCAACGTTCTCGCTGGGCATGTCCCCTCTCTCCGCGAGCGGGGAGAGGGTTAGGGTGAGGGGCAACCATCTGAACGAAGCGGGCAGCCAGAGCAGTGGGTCAGTAGCCTTGACTGACGCTAAGCTGTCGCCCCTGATTCCGCAATCGCCTTAGTTTCTCAATCACTTCAGGATAGTGAAGCCCTGCGCCGTGAAGAAGACGGACGCCTTGTCCGATTTCAGGAAGTCGATATAGGCCCTTGCATCCGGGTTCTTGCTCTTAGCAAGGATCGCGACCGGATAGATGATCGGTGGGTGGGAATCGGCCGGGAAGGTGCCGACGATCGCGACACCCTTGTCGGCCGCTGCGTCGGTCTGGTAGACGATGCCATAAGGCGCTTCGCCGCGGGAGACAAGGACGAGGGCTGCGCGTACGCTTTCGGCGCCGGCGACCTTGCTTTCGACCGGTGTCCAGGCGCCGAGTTTTTCCAGCGCAGCCATGCCGTATTTGCCCGCAGGAACCGATTTCGGCTCACCCATGGCAAGCCTGCCGTCACCGAGCAAAGCGGCGAGATCGAAACCTTGTTTGATCTCGATCGGCTTTGCCTTGTCCTTTTCGGCCACGAGCACGATCCGGTTTCCGAGCAGGTTCGAGCGGGTGTCGGCTTTGATCAGCTTCTTATCCGCGAGGTAGTCCATCCAGTCGAGGTCGGCCGAGATGAAGATGTCGGCCGGCGCGGCGTTTTCGATCTGCTTGGCAAGAGCCCCGCTCGCCGCATAGGAGGCGACGGCTTCCTTGCCGCTCTCCTGGGTCCAAGCGGCATTGGCGGCGTCGAGCGCATTTTTGACACTTGCCGCGGCAAACACGGTCAGCTTCTCAGCAGCTGCGGGTGCCGGCAGCGCCGCGCCTATGCAGAGAGCCGCGATCGCGGCGGTTGCCAGCTTCATCCATTGGCGGCGGTTCTGCATGCATTCAGTCCCCAGCTATCGAAATGTTTCTACGAATATAACGATACTCATAGTTTGGCTAGGGGATATATCCATGAAAATATAACCCTACCGGCGGCCGGGCTTATCTCTTCATGACGGGCTTGCTTTTGAGAGGTTGGTCCGTAGGCGCGCAATGAGCGGGGATGGCGATTGCCAAGTCATCGGACCCCGCAGGGGAAAGAGTTGTTTTGCAGAGCTTGCCGATTAATGCGGCAGCATTCGACGCCTTGTGACCGCAGTATTGCGTCGGTTGCATTGCTGCATTGCACAAAATGATATTCACGTTGCCGCGGAATATGGTACAACACATTCATCGAAACGGCTTTCTCCTCCTCCCATAGCCGTTCGACAGGGTCGGCAACACTCCTCCTCCCAGTTGTCGATCGAGTTTATAAGCCCGACGGATCTCCTCCCCCGTCGGGCTTTCTCGTTTCCGGGATTTTTTCTAGAGTCGGTCAGCTTTAAGCTGAATCGCAACGGGATTCCCTTTTTGCTTCGGTTGTGATTCAACATCATTGCTGGTGGGGAGGCCAGCAACGATGGCGCGACCTCTTTCCGTGGATTTACGCAAGCGCATTGCCGACGCACTTGCCGAGGGCATGACGGTGCGGGCGGCCGCCTTGCGCTTTGGGGTATCGGCGGCGACGGCAGTGCGGATCGGTCAGCTTGACCGATCCGGGCGTGGTTTGGCGCCGGCCAAGATGGGTGGGCATGTCAAACCCATGCTGTGTGGCGCGGCGGCCGATGAGGTTCACCGCCGCCTGGCGGCCAAAGCCGATTGGACGGTGCGGGCGCTTGCCGTCGATCTGAAGGTGGCAGGCATCCATGTCTCTCATGACACGGTTTGGCGTTTCTTGCGCCGTGAAGGCAAGACATTTAAAAAAAACGCTGATCGCCAGCGAGCAGGACAGGCCGAAGGTGGCGCGGTTCCGGAGCCGCTGGAAGACCCATCAACATCGACTTGATCCGGACCGCCTGGTGTTCGTTGACGAAACCTGGGTCAAAACCAACATGACGCGCACCCGCGGCTGGTGTCAGCGTGGGCAGCCGCTGATCGCCGGAATACCGCATGGCCATTGGAAAACGCTGACCTTCCTCGCCGGGCTGCGCCACGACCGCATCGTCGCGCCTTTCGTGCTCGATGGCCCGATCAACGGCACCGCTTTCACCGCCTGGGTCGAGCAATGCCTGGCACCAACCCTCAATCGCGGCGATATCGTCATCCTCGACAATCTCGGCAGCCACAAGGGCAAGCCGGCGCGCAACGCCATCCGCAATGCCGGCGCCCACCTGTTCTTCTTGCCGCCCTACAGCCCTGATCTCAATCCGATCGAGATGATGTTCGCCAAACTCAAGACTTTGCTGCGCAAGGCCGACGAGCGTAGCGTCGAAGCGACATGGCGGCGCGTCGGTGAAGTCCTCAAAGCATTCAGCCCGCGCGAATGCGCCGCCTATCTCAGGCATGCAGGATATGTTTCAACATAAACCTGACAGACTCTAAAATCAACTATCT
The DNA here is from genome assembly GCF_002117485.1 of Rhizobium sp. NXC14. Lineage (NCBI taxonomy): Bacteria > Pseudomonadati > Pseudomonadota > Alphaproteobacteria > Hyphomicrobiales > Rhizobiaceae > Rhizobium > Rhizobium sp. NXC14. Next base: position 4,425,250 of record NZ_CP021030.1, on the reverse strand, counting down.
GACCGTGCCCGGCAAAGCGCCGTTGCGGATTGCCGTCGAGCTCAGGCCGGAGCGTGGGCCGTGGATGAAGGTCCAGGCCGGAGCCCGCTTCTTCCAGAGAACGCGCGCATCGTCCTCGTCGACGCGCGCGAAATCGAAGCTCCGCGTCATTTTCGAAGAGAGATAGGAGAGCGTCGCGCCCGGCCGGTCGATCACCGCGATCGGAAAGGTGCGGGCGATCTCCTGCCATTTCTGCCATTTGTGAAAGGTCTGCAGGCTGTCGGCGCCCATGATCCAAATGAAATGCACATGCGGATTGCGGGCCTTGACGCGGGCCAGCGTATTGGCGGTGTAGCTGACGCCGAGCGCCTGCTCGAAAGCGGTGACCTTGATGCGCGGATCGGCGGCGACACGCTCGCTTTCGGCAATTCGTTCGGCGAGCGGCGCGAGAAGATTGCGGCTTTTCAGCGGATTGCCGGGGGTCACCATCCACCAGAGCTGGTCGAGACCGAGCCGCTTGATGGCGATTTCGGCGACGAGCGCATGGCCCTCATGTGGCGGATTGAAAGACCCGCCGAACAGGCCGACGACCATTCCGCGCTCGCTGTGCGGCATGCGGAGATAACGTCGGTCCAGCTCTTCCGTCGTCACGTCAGGGTCGGGTCTGTCCGGCACCGCGCACCCGGTATTTGAAGGAGGTCAGCTGTTCGACACCGACGGGACCGCGGGCATGCATCTTGCCGGTGGCGATGCCGATTTCCGCGCCCATGCCGAACTCGCCGCCGTCGGCGAACTGGGTAGAAGCGTTGTGCAGCAGGATCGCCGAATCGACTTCGGTGAAAAAACGCTCGACGACGCCGGGGTCTTCGGCGATGACGGCCTCGGTGTGGTTCGAGGAATATGTCTGGATATGGGCGATGGCGCCCGATATGCCGTCGACGACGGCGACCGAGATGATCGCGTCGAGATATTCGGTCGACCAGTCCTCCTCCGTCGCGGGCTTCAGGCCGGGCGCAACTTTCAGCACCGCCGCCGAAGCGCGGATCTCGCAGCCGGCTTCCGTCAGCACCTCGAGCAGTGGCGTCAGATGCGTGCCGGTTGCCGCGATATCGACGAGCAGAGTCTCGGCCGCGCCGCAGATGCCGGTGCGGCGCATCTTGGCGTTGACGACGATCTTCTTCGCCATCTCAAGATCGGCAGATGCATCGACATAGATGTGGCAGAGGCCTTCGAGATGGGCGAAGACCGGCACCCGGGCCTCGTTCTGGACGCGGGCAACCAGGCTCTTGCCGCCGCGCGGCACGATGACGTCGATCGCCCCCTCGAGGCCGCGCAGCATGGCGCCGACGGCGGCGCGGTCGGTGACCGGAACGAGTTGAATCGCATGCTCCGGAAGACCGGCCGCCTTCAGGCCGTCAACCATGCAGGCATGGATAGCCTGCGATGAACGGCGCGAATCCGAGCCGCAGCGCAGGATGACCGCATTGCCGGCTTTCAGGCAGAGCGCCCCGGCATCGGCGGTGACGTTCGGCCGGCTTTCGAAGATCACCCCGATGACGCCGAGCGGCGTGCGGACGCGCTCGATCTTCAGGCCGTTCGGCCGGTCCCAGGCGGCGATGACTTCGCCAACCGGATCGGCAAGGGCGGCGATGGCGCGGATTCCCTCGGCCATCTCGGCAATGCGCTTGTCGTTCAGCGTCAACCGGTCGACGAAGGAGGCAAGCGTTTCGCTGCCTTCGATATCCTTCAGGTCCTTAACGTTTTCGGCCAGGATATGCGCCCTGCTCGCCAGGATCGCGTCGGCCATGGCGTTCAGGGCCTTGTTCTTCGCCTCGGTGGACGCAAAGCCTAGCGGTCGCGCCGCAGCCTTCGCCTTGCGGCCGATGTCGTTCATCAGCGCATCAATGTCAGGCCCCGGCGCAACGGTATCAAGCATAGCTCGCGTCCTTCTTCTGCCTTTCCGATTTCGGTCTGATCTGGGCGGTCATCACCATGTCGTCGCGATGGACCATGGCGGCGCGTCCGGCATAACCGAGAATGGCCGCGATCTCGGCCGATTTGCGGCCGGCGATGCGGCGGGCGTCCTCGGCATCGTAGCTTACCAACCCGCGGGCGATCTCGCGACCGGCCGGTCCGATGATCGCTACCGTGTCGCCACGGCTGAAGAGGCCGGAAACGCTGCGCACGCCGGCGGGAAGCAAGCTCTTGCCGGCGCCGAGCGCGGTGACGGCGCCCTCGTCGACATGCAGTTCGCCCGCCGGCTGCAGCTGCCCGGCGATCCAGGTCTTGCGGGCGGTGACCGGTGTTCCCGAAGGTGCGAACCAGGAGGAGCGCGCGCCGTTTTCGATCGCCGACAGAGGGCTGTCGGTCTTGCCCGACGCGATGATCATGGCGCAGCCCGACGTGGTGGCGATCTTGCCGGCATCGATCTTGGTGCGCATGCCGCCTCGCGAGAGCTCGGAGGCGGCCCCTCCGGCCATCGCCTCGATTTCCGGGGTGATTTCGCCGATCGTCTCGAGGAAGGCCGCATTCGGATCGAGATGCGGCGGCGCGGTGTACAGGCCGTCAATATCGGAAAGGAGGATGAGCAGGTCGGCGCCCGTCATCGTCGCCACACGGGCGGCAAGCCGGTCGTTGTCGCCATAGCGGATCTCGCTGGTCGCGACCGTATCGTTCTCGTTGATGATCGGCACGGCGCCGATCTTCAGGAGCTGATTGATGGTGGCGCGTGCGTTGAGATAGCGGCGGCGTTCCTCGGTATCACCGAGCGTCAGCAGGATCTGGCCGGCGACGATTTCGTCGCGCGACAGGCTCTCCGACCAGGCGCGCGCCAAGGCGATCTGGCCGACGGCGGCGGCGGCCTGGCTTTCCTCAAGCTTCAGCGCGCCGGCGGGCAGGTTGAGCACCGAGCGGCCGAGCGCGATTGCCCCCGAGGAGACGACGAGCACGTCGATCCCCTTGGCCTTCAGGCCTGCAATATCGGCGCACATCGCATCGAGCCAGGCCTTCTTCAGCCCGGCCTTGCGATCGACCAGCAGGGCCGAGCCGATCTTGATGACGATGCGGCGGTAGCGGCCAAGCGGCTTACGGCTGGTCATCGGCCGCATCCTCGTCCGTGCCTTCTTCGCTGACGATCATGTCGCGATGCCGGAGCTTCGGCACCTTGGCCGGCTTCTCCTCGGCATTTTCTTCGACGATGATATCGCGCAGCGCGCGCAGAACCTCGGTCATGCCCCTGCCGGTGACAGCGGAGATCTGGAACGGCGTCTTGCCGCAGGCCTTCGCCAGCTCCTTCGTCTTCTTCTTCAGTTCGGCCTCGTCAAGCACGTCGATCTGCGACAGCGCCACGATCTCGGGCTTGTCGGTCAGCTCATTGCCATAGGCTTCGAGCTCGTGTTTGACCGTCTTATAGGCCTTGCCGACCTTCTCCTCCTGGGCGGAGACGAGATGGAGCAGCACGCGGGTGCGCTCGACATGGCCGAGGAAACGGTCGCCGATGCCGACGCCCTCATGAGCGCCTTCGATCAGGCCCGGAATATCGGCCAGGATGAACTCCCGCTCGTCAACCGTAGCAACGCCGAGATTGGGATGCAGCGTGGTGAAGGGGTAGTTGGCGATCTTCGGCCGGGCGCGGGTAACCGATGCGAGGAAGGTCGACTTGCCGGCATTGGGCAGGCCGACAAGGCCGGCATCGGCAATCAGCTTCAGCCGCAGCCAGATGGTTTTTTCCTCGCCTGGCAGGCCGGGATTGGCCCAGTCCGGGGCCTGATTGACCGAAGTTTTGAAATGGGCGTTGCCGAAGCCGCCATTGCCGCCATGGGCGAGGCAGTAACGCTGGCCTTCCTCGGTCAGGTCGCAGATCATCGTTTCCCGGTCTTCCTCGAAGATTTGGGTTCCCACGGGGACCTTCAACGTCACATCGCTGCCATTGGCGCCGGTGCGGTTGCGGCCCATGCCATGGGTGCCGATCGTCGCCTTAAAATGCTGCTGGTAGCGGAAATCGATCAGCGTGTTGAGACCGTTGACGGCCTCCACCCAGACATCGCCGCCGCGTCCGCCATCACCGCCATCGGGGCCGCCGAACTCGATGAATTTCTCGCGCCGGAAGGAAACGCTGCCCGCGCCGCCATCTCCGGATCGGATATAGACCTTTGCTTCGTCGAGAAATTTCATTTTACTTCCAATATTCCGTGGCAGTTGGACGGCCCGTCTTGGCCCATTCGATATAGGCGGTTCCGACGGAGGTCAAAGATTATCGTGAATTTTGTCAGCTATAACATACAGTACGGCTTCGGTCTCGACGGCCGATACGATCTGGCGCGGATCGCCCGCAGCCTCGAAGGCGCCGATGTCATCGCGCTGCAAGAAGTGACCCGCGGCTTTTCCCGCAACGGTTTTGCCGACATGGTGGCAGGGATTGCCGCCTTGTTTCCCGACCATTTCTGGGTGTATGGGCCAGCCTGCGACATCCATATCGACGGGGGCAAAGGCGGCCTGCAGCCGGTGCGCGGCACGCGTTTTCAGTTCGGCAATATGGTGCTGTCGCGCTGGCCGATCCTGTCGACGCGGACGCTGCTTCTGCCACGCAGCCGGACGATCGCCAAGATCAACCTGCAGCGCGGCGCAACCGAGGCGCTGATCGCCATTCCGGGCGGAGCGATCCGCGTCTACTCCGTGCATCTCGACCATGTCTCCGCCGACGAGCGCATCCGCCAGCTGCAATTCCTGAACGGCAAAATCAACGCATTCGTCCAGGAGGGCGGATCGCTGACGGGCGGTGGCGAGCTTGATCTGCCGGAGCTGCCGCTGCCCGACGACTATATGATCATGGGCGATTTCAACATGGAGCCGGAATCGCCGGAATATTGCGCACTTGCCGGTGCCGGCGGCGGATATTACGGCCGTGTTGCCAGGATCGGCACGCCGATGGACGCCTTTGCGGCGCTTAACGCTTACACGCCGGACAGCTACAGCTGGATGGATCCTGATGATCACGGCAAACGCATGCATCTTGACTATTGCTTCGTCAGTTGCGGCCTGGAGAGCCGGTTGAAATCCGCCCGGATCGATACGCAATCCCTCGGTTCCGATCATTTCCCTGTCTGGGTCGAGATCGGCGATTGACGAAGACGCCGCCGAGCCGGCGGCGTCTTCTTTTCCACTTCTTTCAGAGCATGTTCGGCACTAGGCTCTGTTATGCCACCTTCCGCGACTGCAACGCGCCCGGCTGCAGCACGGTTTCGATATGCGACACCATGGTGTTGCGGGCGAAACAATAGATTTCGCCGCAACCGGTCATGCGGAAACCGAGCTTCTCCTGCAGTCGCAGTGAAGCCGGGTTGTCTGCGAAGACACCGGAATGAACAGGCGTCTCGGGCATGCGGCGCGAAAAGCGTTCGATGATCGCTGCCACCGCCTCGCTCATATAGCCGCGTCGCCAGTAGTAACGGTTCAGCCAGTAGCCGAGGTGCCAGCGGCCGTGGCGCAGTTCGATCGAGACGGTGCCGATATGGACATCGTCATTGCCGGTGATGGCGAGCGACCAATCCGGCAGCGTGCCTGACGTGACCGGCATCAGCCAATCCAGCGCATCCTGCCTGTCGAAGGGCGCGGGGACGCGGGAAAGCATGCGCGTCACCGCGAAATCGGCAAGCGATTCCGCGATTGCCGGCGCATCGCTCAGCCGGTGGGGACGGAGCGTCAGCCGGGCAGTCGGGATGACCGGCGCGGGGCCGGGCATCATCGGCCTGGTGTCCGGCCTTTGCAGTGCCGTCGTGCTCATGCGATGTTCCCCCAGCTTCGCAGCGACATCCAGGTCTTGCGGTCGAGCCTGTACCATTCCACAGGCACGTTGCTGCCGAGCGCCAGCGAGGCCGCAAGCCCCGATCCCTGGAACTGGAAGCCGCACTTCTGGATGACGCGGCGCGAGGCGACGTTCATCACCCGGCAACGGGCGTCGATCTGGTCGACGTCCTGCCGCGTCCGGAACACCATGTCGACGAGGGCATGGCAGGCCTCGGTGGTGTAGCCCTGGTTCCAATAGGGCTCACCCAGCCAATACCCGATCTCGACGGTCTTGCCGTCGCTGTGCGGTTCCACGCCGCAGCACCCCATGAAGGCGCCGTTTTCGGCTTTGGTGATGGCATAGACGCACTTGCCAATCTCGCCATTTCGCGAACGCCAAACAAAGTCGGCGGCATCATTGGCGGTATAGGGGTGCGGCATACGCGATACCATGGTGGCGACTTTGGCGTTGTTGGCGAGATGGGCAAGGGCGTCGATGTCTTCCTCGTGGGGCGCGCGCATGACGAGCCTTTCCGATAACAAGACAGGGCAATCGGTCCTTAACCGCTCCGGCCTCAGCCGTTCCTTGGAAGACCGCTGGTCTTCCCGGGAAGACCGTGATTGGTCTACCCTTATCAATTCGCCTTGCATGTTCAGTCCTCCTGTTTGGACAAAGAAAAAGGGGAGATGGCGCCCCATCTCCCCTGTTTTCTGGACTGAAACTGGTACGGCCAGCCGGGTCGATGAGACGCCGGCTGTTTTTGAGCGCTACCGGCTTATTCCGCTGCTTCCGCTTTCGGCATAACAGACACGTAGACGCGACCGTTGGCCTTCGTTCGGTAGTCCACATTGCCGGCGGTAAGTGCAAAGATCGTGTGATCCTTGCCGAGGCCGACGTTGGAACCGGGATGCCACTGCGTACCGCGCTGACGCACGATGATGTTACCTGCGATGACGGCTTCGCCGCCGAACTTCTTCACGCCAAGGCGCTTGGATTCGGAATCGCGACCGTTGCGCGAGGAACCGCCAGCTTTTTTATGTGCCATTGGAGTTCTCCTTTAAACCTGAAACCCGTTGATCTTACTTGGCAGCCACGATGTCCGTGATACGGACGACCGTGTGATGCTGGCGATGGCCGCGCGAACGCTTCGAATTCTGACGACGGCGCTTCTTGAAGGCGATGACCTTCTTGCCGCGGGTCTGGTCGACAACTTCCGCCTTGACGGAGGCGCCGGCTACGAAGGGCGCACCGATCGCCGCGTCGGCGCCTTCGCCGATCACGAGGACTTCGGTGAATTCAATGGAGTCGCCAGCGGATGCTTCAAGCTTCTCGATGGTCAGCACGTCGTTGGCTGCCACACGGTACTGCTTACCGCCGGTCTTGATGACTGCGAACATTTTTTATCCTTTCATGTTCGTTCCGGCGCTCCCCGCTATTTCCGCAGGTGGCCGTCTTTTTATCAGTCGAAGTTAAGCAGGGATTTCAGGGAACTAGCCCAGAACTCTGGTCTGCCGGTGAAACCCCGCGCGAGCGCGAGGCGGGCAAGGGGCGGACTACTCCACTCCTATTGCGGATGCGGGATACGCGAGTGACAGAAAGGTGTCAAGGCAAAAGGATGGAAAAGCTTGAGATTTCGGCTTGCCAACCTGTCATCTGCCCGTTATGAGAACGCCCGCGCCGAACAAGCGCCGACCAAGACCGCGGAGAGGTGGCAGAGTGGTCGAATGCACCGCACTCGAAATGCGGCATACCTGCAAGGGTATCGTGGGTTCAAATCCCACCCTCTCCGCCATCATGCTCCTGTCCGGACCGGCTACCTACCAGTCGATTCTCGGGCTACGGCTGCGGTATTTTTCGCCAACAGCGGACGGCCGGCCTTAATGTTTGGCTGGACCCGCCAGTGCTGACGCAGGATCGATCTCACAAGCTTGAGGCCGGCGTTGCAGTTGCTTTGCGCTTGTTAAGCGAACCTCGCTCGCTTGAGCAAATCGGTTGCCAACGCGCTCATCGAAAAATTTCTTGCATGACCGGATCCGGATCGTCGATCCAGGCGACCGGCCCGGAGCAAATTTGTTGTTTATTTGCGGTTGATTGGCTCGTTTCGCGAACTATCATCAGGATCGGACAAGGGGCACGTCTTCGGATTGAAACCGCCTCCGTGTTCAGCCCGTCGCCACCCATACCTTTCCCGATTGCTCCCACTTTCAACCGAGGTTCCCCATGCGCATTGCCGTCGGTGGCATTCACATTGAATGCAGCACATACAATCCCGTTCTGAATGAGGAAAAGGATTTTCGGGTGTTGCGCGGAGAGGGGCTGCTGGAATCGTCCTATTTCGCCTTTCTGAAGGATTATGATGCCGAATTTCTGCCGACGGTCCATGCCCGCGCCATTGCCGGCGGGCCGGTTTCGCGTGCCACCTATGAGGGCTTCAAGAACGAATTCCTCGATCGGCTGAAGCCGCTGCTGCCGCTCGATGGTCTGTATCTTGCCATGCACGGCGCCATGTATGTCGAAGGCATGGAGGATGCCGAAGGCGACTGGATCAGTGCGGCCCGCGCGCTTGTCGGCGAGGCATGCACCGTCTCGGCAAGCTACGACCTGCACGGCAACGTCACCCAGCGCATCATTGATGCGCTCGACATCTACTCCACCTATCGCACCGCCCCGCATATCGATGTCGAAGAGACGATGCGCCGCTCGGTCTCGATGCTGGTCAAGAGCCTGGAAACCGGCGTGAGGCCGTTCGTCCTCTGGGCGCCGATCCCGGTCGTCCTGCCCGGCGAGCGCACCAGCACGGTCGATGAGCCGGCGAAGAGCCTCTATGCCTTGCTGCCCGAGATCGATGCCATGGCGGGCGTCTGGGACGCATCGCTGATGGTCGGTTACGTCTGGGCCGACGAACCGCGCGCCACGGCCGCCGCTATCATGACCGGCACCGACCGCGCCGTGCTGGAGCGCGAGGCGAGGCGGCTCGCCAAGGCCTATTGGGAGGCCCGCGAAGACTTCGTCTTCGGCTGCGAGACCGGTTCGGTCGAGGAATGCGTTGCGAGGGCGATCGCCAGCCCGACCGCTCCCGTCGTGCTCGCCGAATCCGGCGACAACCCGACCGGCGGCGGCGTCGGAGACCGGGCCGATGTCCTGGCCGAGCTGATCGCCAAAGGTGCTGACGGCGTCGTCTTTGCCGACATTGCCGACAAGGCGGCGACCGAAGCCTGTTACGCCGCAGGTGTCGGGGCTGAGCTTGTCCTCAGTGTCGGGGCCTCGCTCGATTCCAAGGGCAGCAGACCGGTCAATGCCCGCTTTACCGTCAAATTCCTGCATGAGACCGCCGACGCCGCCGATCGGCAGGCGGTCGTTTCGATCGGCGGCATCGATCTCGTGCTCTCGGCCAAACGGCGACCCTACCACAATATCGCCGATTTCACCCGACTCGGCATCGACCCGCACGCTGCCAAGATCATCGTCGTCAAATCGGGCTATCTCTCGCCGGAACTGGCGCCGATCGCAAACCCTAACCTGATGGCGCTGTCGGAGGGCGTGGTCGATCAGTTCGTCGAGCGCCTGCCGCGGCTGCGCAAGCAGCATCCGACCTATCCCTTCGACAAGGATTTTGCCTTCGAGCCGCAGGTCTTTCTCTCCGCGCGTTCGCTGCGGGCTTGAGGTCCTACCGACCCGAACAGGGATGATTTTGCAGAGAGGATGTTCGACATGACCGGATTTACGACTCGGCCTGAAATTCTCGGCACCTTCGGCGTCGTCACTTCGACGCACTGGATCGGCTCGGCGGTCGGCATGAGCATTCTCGAAAAGGGCGGCAACGCTTTCGATGCGGCGGTGGCAACCGGCTTCGTGCTGCAGATCGTCGAGCCGCATCTCTGTGGCCCTGGCGGCGACCTGCCGGCGGTGATCTATTCGAAGAAGAAGGGCAAGGTCGAGGTTATCTCAGCCCAAGGGCCGGCACCCGCCGGCGCGACGATCGAGCATTATACGCGGGAAGGCCTGACGCTGATCCCCGGCGATGGCCTGCTTGCTACGGTCATTCCCGGTGCCTTCGACGGCTGGATGCTGATGCTGCGCGACTACGGTACGATGAGCGTGCGCCAGGTGCTGGAACCGGCGATCTTTTATGCCGAGCACGGTCATCCGCTGCTGCCGCGCGTCGCGGCGACCATCAAGGGGCTTGCGGCCTTTTTTGAAAAGGAATGGCCGACCTCCCACGAAACCTGGCTGCCTGGGGGCAACGTTCCCGAAGCGCAGGCGAATTTCCGCAATCCGGCGCTGGCTGAAACCTGGAAGCGCGTCATTGCCGAAGCCGAAGCAAAAAATGATCAGGAAGCACAGGTGGAGGCAGCGCGCGACGCATTCTATCGCGGCTTCATCGCCGAGAAGATCGACGCCTACCTGAAGACGACCGAAGTGATGGATGCAAGCGGCAAGCGCCACAAGGGCGTGCTGACCGCAAACGACATGGCCAACTGGTCGGCGACGATTGAGGAGCCGCTGACCTATGATTATCACGGCTGGACCATCGCCAAGACCGGGCCGTGGGGTCAGGGGCCCGTGTTCCTGCAGACCCTGTCGATCCTGAAGGGTTTCGACCTCGCCGCGATGAGATCGGATGGGGCCGATTTCGTTCATACCGTCGTCGAGGCGATGAAGCTCGCCTTTGCCGACCGCGAGGTCTATTACGGTGATCCGCTTTTTTCCGAGATCCCCGTCGCCCATCTGCTGTCTGAGAGCTACGCTGCCGAACGCCGAAAACTCGTCGGAGCGGATGCCTCCTTCGATCTTCGCCCCGGTATCATTCCAGGTTTCGAAGTGCAGCACGAGCTGGCGATGAAGATGTTCGGCGCCGACACGAAGACCGGCGCTGTCTACGAGCCGACCATGGAGCATCTTTCCGAAAAGCGCGGCGACACCGTACATATCGACGTGATCGACCGTGAAGGCAACATGGTCTCCGTCACGCCGTCCGGCGGCTGGCTGCAGTCTTCGCCAACCGTGCCGGGCCTCGGCTTCTGCCTCAATTCCCGCGCGCAGATGTTCTGGCTCAAGCCAGGCCTGCCGACCTCGCTTGCTCCGGGAAAACGGCCGCGCACGACGCTGACGCCGTCCCTTGGCCTCTTCGAGGGCCGACCAACCCTTGTTTTCGGCACGCCGGGAGGCGATCAGCAGGAGCAATGGCAGCTTTCCTTCTTCCTGCGCCATGTCCATCACAAGCTGAACCTGCAGGCGGCGATCGATCAGCCGCTCTTTCATACCGCTCATTTTCCGAGCTCCTTCTATCCGCGCAGCCGCGAACCCGGCAGCCTGATGGCGGAAGAGAATTTCGGTCCGGATGTACTCGACGCGCTCGCCGGAAAGGGCCACAAGCTGACGATCACCGATGCCTGGACGATCGGCCGGCTGACCGCCGCAGAGCGGGATGCCGACGGGCTTATGCGCGCCGCAGCTACCCCGCGCCTCATGCAAGCCTATGCAGTCGGACGATAGCGGCGCCACGTCGCAAAGCGCCTGCGAGGCTCTAAGTATCGCCTGAGATACGCTGTGCCGGTGCGGTGCGCCCCCGTTCCTTTGCTGCACCGCTTATATGACTTATGCTAGATATTATTTCACCGATAATTGTTAACGACCAATCGCCTCCGTTTGTGTTCTCTTATCCTTGCGAATCAAAAAGGTTTGATTTGCCCGGGGACGACCACCATGTTCATGCATGGGGCGGTGCAACAGTTGGGTAGGAGCCTATGCTGCAGCGGATCGAAGACATTGATGCAGCCCTCATAGACAGGTTGCAGCATTCGGCATTCAAGTACTTCCTGAAATATTCCAATCCCGAAAATGGCCTGGTGGCCGATACCTCGATCGGCGGCGTGCCGGCGAGCATCGCGGCCGTCGGTTTTGCCCTTTCCTCCTATCCGGTTGCTGTCGAGCGTTGCTGGATCAGCCGCAAGGAAGCAGCCGAGCGCACGGTCAATACGCTGCGTTTCTTCGCCGAGGCGCGCCAAGGCGAAGAGCGCCATGCGACCGGCCATCGCGGCTTCTTCTACCACTTCCTCCACATGGATAGCGGCAATCGCGCCTGGAACAGCGAGCTTTCGACCATCGATACGGCGCTGCTGATCGCCGGCGTACTGACCTCAGCGCAATATTTCAATCGCGAAGACGAGACGGAGACTGATATCCGTGAGCTCGCGACCTTCATCTACGAACGCGTCGACTGGCGCTGGGCGCTGAACAAGGGTGACGCCATTTCCATGGGATGGAAGCCTTCGTCGGGCTTCCTGCGCTGGCGTTATCACGGCTTCGACGAGGCGATCATCCTTTATGCGCTGGCGCTCGCCTCGCCGACGCATCCCATTCCGCAGTCGAGCTACGACGCCTTCACATCGAGCTATTCCTGGATGATGTTCGGTGACCAGCCGTATCTCTATGCCGGCCCGCTTTTCATTCATCTCTTTTCACATGCCTGGATCGATTTCCGCGGCATCCAGGACAGGCCGATGAGGGAGCGCAACTGGGACTACTTCCGCAACACCCAGGTCGTTATCAACATGCAGCGCGACTATGCCGAGCGCAATCCCGGCGGTTTCGTTGGTTACAACAGGAATGTCTGGGGCTTTACCGCCTGCGACGGCCCACCGCCCACCCGGCGCATGCGCGGCGGCCGGCAGCCGAAGGTGCTGGGTTATGCCGCACGCGGCGCGCCGCTCGGACCTGATGACGGCACGATAGCACCCTGGGCCGCACTTGCCTGCCTGCCCTATGACCGGCAGGCGGCTCTCGACGGCACCAAGACGCTGCTGACCACCTATCCGAACCTGCTGTTGGAGGGCGGCTTCCCCGGCGGCTTCAATCCGACCGTCCAGACCAAACGTCCGGAGGGTTGGGTGGACGACCGCACCGTCGGCATCGACCAGGGCCTGATCGTCATGACCGTGGAAAACGAGCGTTCCGATTTCATCTGGAAGCTGATGCGGCAAGCGCCGATCATCCGCCGCGGGCTCGAGCGCGCCGGCTTTACCGGCGGCTGGCTTGAGGGCATCGAGCCGCAAGAGCTGGTGCGCAGGGTCGGTTAGCGCACAAACCCACGGAAATTGATTTTCCGGAACGGATTATCTCAGCGATCGAAGACGTGTGCCTTGCCCGATATATCCAGGCGCACGAGATCGCCTCGCGAGGGAAGGGCGACGCTCGAGGTTTTGATCCGGATCGGCGGCAGGGCAACGCCATCGAGCGAGACGGCGACCGTGCAGACCGCGCCGCCGAACTCCACCTCGACAACCCGTCCGCCGTAGTCGCGATCGCTTTCCCCGGCAATGACGCGGATCTGCTCGGGCCGCAGCATGATTTCCGCTTTGCCCTGGCGGCTGCCTTCGACGGCGACATGGCCGAGAGCGCAGTCGGCAAGACCGTTCCGGATGATGGCCGGAAGCAGCACGGCATCGCCGAGGAACAGCGCCGTCTCGCGGTCTCTGGGATGCAGATATAGCGTTTGCGGCGATCCCGCCTGGATCAGCCGCCCTTCCCTCAGGACCGCGACCTGATCGGCAAAACTCAGTGCCTCTTCCTGATCGTGCGTCACGAGAACCGCGGTTATGCCGGCCGCCTGCAGGACGCGCGCGACAGCTTTGCGCATGTTTTCCCGCAAGCCGGTGTCGAGCGCTGAGAATGGTTCGTCGAGCAGCATCAGCCGCGGCTTGCGACCAAGCGCGCGGGCGAGCGCCACGCGCTGCTGCTGCCCGCCGGAGAGCTGGTGCGGGCGCCGCGCCAGCATGCTGCGGTCGAGCTCGACCATATCGAGCAGTTCGGCGATGCGCCGCTCACGATCGGCAGCACCCCGCTCGAAGCCGAAGCCGATATTTTCAGCCACGCTCAAGTGCGGAAACAGCGCGCCATCCTGGGAGACGATGCCGATGCCCCGCTTGTGGGCCGGTACCGCCGCCAGGCCATCGGCCAGTACGTCGCCATCCAATGTCACCCTGCCGGCATCGGCCTGCTCGAAGCCGGCGATGATGCGCAGCAGCGTCGTCTTGCCGGAGCCGGACGGGCCGATGACGGCTGTGCGGCTGCCGGCCTGGACATCGAGCGAAATATCCTTCAGCGCCTGGACAGGCCCGTAGCGCTTGCTGATGTTTTCGATCGTAAGCAGCGTCATTGGCCGGCGGTCCGTTTCGATTGCGTATAAAGCGTCAGGGTGAGCGGCAGCGACAGCACGACCATCATGACGGCGTAAGGGGCGGCCGAGACATAATCGATCTCGCTCGTCAGCGACCAGAATTTCGTCGCCAGCGTATCGACGCCGTTTGGCGAGAGCATCAGCGTCGCCGTGAGTTCATTAGTAATGCCAAGTGCGGTCAGGGCGATGCTGGCCGCGGCCCCCGGTGCGGCAAGCCGCATGGTGATCTGCCGCACCGCCTGGCCGGGGGTGCGGCCGAGGCCCATCGCGGCGCGCTCCAGCTCCACCGGCGCCTGGGCGATGCTGGCGCGCAGGCCGACCATGGCCCGGGGCAGGAAAAGCATCACATAGGCGACGAGCAGCGTTGCGAAGGTCTGATAGAGCGGCAGCACGATACGAACGGTGATCGTTACCAGCGCCAGCGCCACGACGACGCCGGGCAGCGAGCCGACATAATAGTGGCAGGCTTCGAGCAGGCGCTGAAAGCGGCCGGGCGCGCGCACGGAAAGCCAGGCCATGGGGGCTGCGGCAATCGTCGCCAGCACGCCGCCGGCCAGAGCGAGCGCCATCGTCTGCAGGAAGGCGCTGCCGACTTCGATGCGCCAGATCTCGCTGCCGCCGAGATAGAGCCAGCGGCCGAGTGTCAGCAACGGCACGCCGAGCGTCAGCACCGCCAGGAGGACAGGCAGCAGGATGGCCGGCCCCAGGAACCAGCCGAGACGCCGGCGATCGGCCGGACGCGGCGAGCCGGAGCCGACGCGGGCATAACGTTCGTTGCCGCGCAGCAGCACTTCAAGGCCAAGCAGGAAAAGGCAGCAGGCAACGAGCACACCGCCGAGCATGTTGGAGGCCGGGCTGTTGTAGGAAGATTGGAACTGGTCGACGATTGCGGTGGCGAAAGTGTCGAACCGGATCATGACGAACAGGCCGTATTCCGACAGCAGGTGCAGCGCGATCAGCAGCGACCCGCCGCAAATGGCAAACCTCAACTGCGGCAGCACGGTTCGGAAGAAGACGCGCCAGGGGTCGAGACCAAGGGAGGCGGCGGCATCCTCGATGGCCGGGTCGAGACGGCGCAACGCTGCGGCAACCGGCAGATAGAGAAAGGGATAGTAAGCGAGGACAGAAACGAAGACGCCGCTCTCAAGGCCGCGCATGCCGGGGATAAGGCTGACCCAGGCATAGCTGTGCACGAAGGCCGGCACCGCGAGCGGCGCGATCGCCAGCCAGGCCCAGAGCCTGGCGCACGGAATGTCCGTTCGTTCGGTCAGCCAGGCAAGCGTCACGGCCAGCGCGATCGACAGCGGGATGGTGATCGATTCCAAAAGAACCGTATTGATGAGGAGTTCGCCGACACGGGCCCGGAAGACAAGTGTTTTCACCGTCTCCCAGCCAACATCGTAAGTTATCCAGCCGATGAAGCCGAGCGGCACGAGACTGAAGATCGCGATGACGGTGGCGAGTAGCATCACGGGCGCGTGCGGCATGCGCCGGCGCGGCAATAGCATTCGCGCGCGCTTCGGCGCGACCGGCGCCTCGTTGCCGGCGACGAAAAATCTGTTG
This sequence comes from Rhizobium sp. NXC14, assembly GCF_002117485.1. Taxonomy (NCBI): domain Bacteria; kingdom Pseudomonadati; phylum Pseudomonadota; class Alphaproteobacteria; order Hyphomicrobiales; family Rhizobiaceae; genus Rhizobium; species Rhizobium sp. NXC14. Next base: position 4,409,744 of record NZ_CP021030.1, on the reverse strand, counting down.
TCCTGCAGCAAGGCCGATGCCTTCATACGCTGAAAAAGGAAGGCAACCGTCTTGGAAAGACAGTTGCCCGATCCCATCATGCCCTAAGGTTTTCTTGAGCCAAAAGCAATAGTTTTGGCTGCTGCAAGCCTGCGGCAGAAAGGCCGAAGCCTCTCCCGCATAAGCGCTACGACACGTAGAGAGCCTAAATCAGACCTGCCGCTGTCATCAGTTCCACGACCTTTTTGCTGTCCAGCGTCGAGGCTTCCACCTTCGGAGCATTGAGATCGGCAAGCGGAACGAGCTTGTCATTGGAAGGGGCGTCCTTGCCGACGGCATATTCATAGGACGAGCCGTTCTTCAGAACTGCCTGGCCTGCCTTGCTGGTGACGAATTTCAGGAAAGCCTGCGCTTCCTTCATGTGCTGCGTGGACTTCAGGACGCCGCCGCCCGAAATGCTGATGAAAGCGCCCGGATCCTGATTCTTGAAGTAATGCATGCCGACATTCTTGCTGTTTTCGCCGGTCTTTGACTGATCGCCGAACCAGTAGTAATGATAGATGACCGCGCCTTCGACTTCACCTGAATTGACCGCCTTCATGGCAACGCTGTTGCCCTTGTAGGGCGTCGCATTGTCCTTGAGCCCCTTCAGCCATGCCTTAGTGGCATCTTCACCCTTCAGTTGCAGCAGCGCGGCGACGATGGCCTGAAAGTCGGCGCCGGCGGGCGATGCACCCCAGCGGCCCTTCCAAGCGGGGTCGGCGAGGTCGAGCAGCGACTTCGGCAGCTTGTCTTCGCTGAGCTTCGTCTTGTCATAGGCAAAGACGGTAGAGCGGGCGGCAATGCCGGTCCACATGCCGTCGGCCGGACGATACTGCTCCGGCACCTGATCCAGTGTTTCCTTTTCGACCGGGGCGAAGAGGCCGGCGCCGTCGACCAGCGTCATGGCCGGCGAATTCTCGGTCAGGAAAACATCGGCGGGGGATGCGTCGCCTTCCTGAATGATCTGGTTGGCGAATTGCATGTCGCCGCCCTGGCGCATGGTCACCTTGATGCCGGTCTCCTTGGTAAAGGCATCGATCCATTCGCGGCCCAGGCTTTCGTGCTGCGCATTGTAGACGACGAGACCTTCATCCTGCGCATTGGCGCTGCCTGCGAGCACCGTGGTGGAGAGAAGCGAAGCGGCGAGCGCCAGCACGTGGGAAAAACGGTTAACAGCAGTAATCATGAGGGCCTCCATGGCGATGTCACCCCAACAGGGTAAGAGGCGTATATTTTTCTTGACTGGTTATTTCAAGTTTCGTCGCCGAGAAAAAAGCATCACAAAATCTTGACCCAATATTTCAGATTGCGAGGGAATAAATTTCGATCGAGCCAAAAAGGCGACGCTGGGCCCAGTGTCGCCTTTGTTGAGATTGTGCTTATTCGACGTCGAACTTGACGCCCTGCGCAAGCGGCAGCGTGCTGCCGTAATTGATCGTGTTGGTCGCGCGGCGCATATAGGCCTTCCAGGCATCCGAGCCGGATTCGCGTCCGCCGCCGGTCTCTTTTTCGCCCCCGAAGGCGCCGCCGATTTCGGCGCCCGAAGGCCCGAGGTTGACGTTGGCGATACCGCAATCCGAGCCGCGCGCCGAAACGAAGGTTTCCGCCTCGCGCATGTCGTTGGTGAAGATCGACGACGACAATCCCTGCGGCACGGCATTGTGCAAGTCCAGCACCGCATTGAAATCGCTGTATTTCATAACGTAGAGAATGGGCGCGAAGGTCTCGTGCTCGACCGGGCCGATCTGATCGGGCATTTCGACCAGCGCCGGGCGAACGTAGAAGGCATCGGCCGAACCATTGTCGACGCGTTCGCCGCCGGTCACCTTGCCGCCTGCCGCCTTTGCCTCGCCGAGCGCCGCCTGCATCTTCTCGAAAGCCTGACCGTCGATCAGCGGGCCCACCAGTGTGCCGGTCTCCAGCGGATTGCCGATGGCGACGGAGCCGTAGGCCTTCTGCAGGCGCGGCACCAGCTTGTTGTAGACGCTTTCATGGACGAAGAGACGGCGCAGTGTCGTGCAGCGCTGGCCGGCCGTGCCCATGGCGGAGAAGGCGACGCCACGCAGCGTCAGGTCGAGGTCGGCGCTCGGGCAGACGATCGCGGCATTGTTGCCGCCGAGTTCGAGTATGGCGCGGGCAAAACGCTGCGACAGGCGCGGGCCGACGGCGCGGCCCATGGCCGTCGAGCCGGTGGCGGAAACCAGCGGGATTTTGGGGTGGTCGACCAGCACCTCGCCGACCTCACGGCCGCCGATGATCAGGGTGGATAGATTGGCCGGCGCCTTGCCGCCCTCGGCGACGAAGCGCTTCAGGGCCTTTTCGAACAGCGCCTGCACGGCAAGGGCGGTCAGTGGCGTCTTTTCCGAGGGTTTCCAGACGGTGGAATTGCCGCAGACCATCGCCAGCGCTGCATTCCACGACCAGACGGCGACCGGGAAGTTGAAGGCAGAAATGATGCCGATCGCGCCGAGAGGGTGCCAGCTTTCCATCATCCGGTGCTCCGAGCGCTCGGTGGCGATCGTCAGGCCATAGAGCTGGCGCGACAGGCCAACGGCGAAATCGCAGATGTCGATCATCTCCTGAACCTCGCCGAGGCCCTCGGAGGTGATCTTGCCGACTTCGATCGAGACGAGGCGGCCGAGCGCCGTCTTGGCGGCACGCAGCTCCTCGCCGAGCAGGCGGATCAACTCGCCGCGCTTCGGCGCCGGCACATTACGCCATTCCAGGAAAGCCTTGTGCGCCTCTTCGATCGCCGCTTTCGTTTCGGAAACGGAATTTTCTCTCAGTCTGCCGATCTCCTTGCCGGTGACGGGCGAGGAGACGGACAGCGTGCCGCCCTGATAGCGGCCGGCATCGACGCCGAGTTCGGCAAGCAGCTTGGCGGTTTCGGTGGCGAGATCGAGGACGGCGATGGTCATTGTCGTGTTTCCAATCTTATTGTTCTCAGAAGCGCTTGTCGGTTCTCAGAGGCGGGCATCGGCGAAATGGGCGACCTGAGCGCCGGCTTCGTACCATAGTTCCTTGAGCGCACGAAAGCTCGGCTCGGTGGGTGACGTCAGCGGAAGCGGCAGATCGGCCTCGGCTAGCCGGCCGAGAATATGCTCGGCCAATGTGCGGCCGAAGACCGTGCCCGGGGCTATGCCGCGGCCATTATAGCCCGAAAAGCCGATGACATTGGGGGCGAATTTGTGGAAGCGCGGCAGCGCATTGTCGGTCATGCCGATCTGGCCATACCATTCGCATTCGAACTCGACATCGCCGATAACGGGAAAGAGCCGCTTCAGGGCGCGCTTAGCCCAGCCCTTGTGCACCGCAAGGCCGGTATTGCGCAGCGCGCCGACGCTGCCGAAGACGAGGCGCCCAGCCCGATCCATGCGGAAGGAGGAGAGAATGTCCTTGGTGTCCCACGCGCCTTCCCGGCCCGGCAGGATCGACTGACGAAGATTGTGGCCGAGCGGTGCGGTGGCGAAATTGAAATAGGGCAGGTAAACCTGCTCGTTGCGCACCTGCTCGAAGGGGCCTGTGCTGTAGGCATCGGTCGCAACGATGATCCAGTCTGCGCTGGTCTCGCCGCCGTCCGTCTTCACGGCCCAGCGGCTGCCTTGGCGCTCCGTTGCGGTCACGGGGCTCGATGTATGAATGGCGACGCCTGCCTTGACGGCGGCATGGGCGAGGCCGCGTGCATAGGCAAGCGGCTGCAGCGTTCCGGCGCGCAGATCGAGCAGCGAACCGGCATAAGCCTCGCTGCCGATGCGCTTGGCCGTCTCAGCCGCATCCAGCAGTGCGACGGGCGCGCCGCGGGCCGACCATTGCGCCGCGCGCTCCTCGATCTCCTTCAGCCCCTCGGCGCCGACGGCGCAGTGCAGCGTGCCGTTGCGCTCGAGTTCGCAGGCGATCCCATGTTTGTCGATCAGTTCCATGACGAGCTTCGGCGCATTTCCGAGCAAATCGAGCAGCCGTTCACCATGGACTGGGCCGAGCACACCGGGGAGGTCGTTGGGCATCACCCACATGCCGGCATTGATCAGACCGACATTGCGCCCCGCACCGCCGAAGCCGATCTCCTTCGCCTCCAGCAGCACCACCTTCGAACCGGCCTCGGCGAGATGCAGGCCAGCGGAGAGACCGGTATAGCCGCCACCGACGATGACGACGTCGGCCGATACCGCGCCTTGGAGAGGCGAGGTCGCCGGCGGTTCGCCTGCGGTCTTTTCCCAGAGGCCGTGGGAGCGCGGATCATTCAGCATGGCACAGTCCGATCGGATGAAACCGGTGTACTCTAGCGCATAAGAACAGGGGTTGAAGCGGTGATTTCACGCAACGGTCCTCAGCCGCAGATCCGCGAGCCCGAGCGCCTTCATCGCGGCATCCAGCGATGCGGCCTGCCGTTCCGCGTAAAGCGCCAGCTCGTCCTGAACGGTCGCTCCGAGTGCGGTCTCGAAGGCGTCGCGGTTCGATCGTGTCGCATAATTCTGCTGCTGATCGGTGCCGAGATTCGACTGGAAGATGCCGGCCGCGCTGACGGGCAGGAAGTCTTCATAGACGATCGGCGCGAAAGCGAGATAGCCCTTGGCGAGGAGCGCTTCGGGATCGCGCGGCAAGGTCCCGGCGATCGCGGCGGCAATGCCCGCGGGCGTGGCGGAATAACGAAAGAAGGCGAGATCCTGGCTGCGCAGCTCATCCCAGCTGTCCGGCAGCGCGTTGAAGCGCTCAGCCAGTTCCTGGTCATAGGCGCCGGCTTTGGCGCCGCCGGCGCCGACCTGCACTTCGCCGCGAACCGAGGCAAGCAGTCGGTCGTAGAGCGCCCGGCCCTTGGCCGTCAACGCCACGCCGCGCTGTTCGATCTCGCCGAAGCGGGCGGTATGCGTGCCCTGGACCGCACCCTCGTCACCCGAGAAGACGATCGCCTCCTCCAGCGCCTTAAAGCTCGTCTGCCGCAGCAGGATATCGCACTGCCGGCGCGGCGGCCCTTCGATGACTGCCTTCGGAGTGATGCCGCGTTCCGGCATGCCGGCCTGCACCGCATCGATATCGAGCGTGCGCGGCGTCAAGTGGTTGATGTGCGGCCCCTTGAAGCTGACGACATCGGCGATCAGCCGATGCGCGTCGTGCAGGCGCTTGTAGGTTTCGGCACTAACGGTGGCTTCGCCGTGCCAACGGAAGGTTTCAAGCGCCTCGGCGACGAATTCAGTCGCTTCCGCCTCGGTCAGGCCGCCATTCTGCTCGTGACGCTCGATCAGCGCGATGGCACGCGGCGTATAGATGCGCCGCTTGGCCAGAATGGCCTCGGCCTCCCGCCGCAGGCTTTCATCCTCGATCAGTTCCAGGCGCAGCAGAGAGGTGAAGACGCGGAACGGATTGATGTTGAGCGCCGCCTCGTCGATCGGACGGAAGCAGGTGGAATGAACCGGCACGCCGGCGACCGAAAGATCGTAATAGCCGACCGCCTGCATGCCCATGACGGCAAACAGCCGGCGGATGGTGAAAAGCTCTTCCGCCGTACCGAGGCGGATGGCGCCGTGACGCTCGACATCGATGCGTTCCAGCTCGCCGGCGCGGGCCAGGCGTTCGCGCAGATCCGGATTGCTTTCGAGGCAACCGGCATTCACATCCGCCACGAGCTCGATCAGCGTGCCATATTGCGGCACCTCCGTCCGGTACATCTGCGACATCGCGTCGGTGAAGAGCGAGCGGATACGATCTGTTGAAATGAAGGCTTGTGGCATCTAAGGTTCCGGCTCATTCCGATTTTGCAGGATGAAACTCTTTACAAGCACCGCAAAGGCCGAAATATCGACATTTCGGAAATAGCTCATTCTGAAACGGAATGATCATGCTCGCTTCAAGGCGTTTTCTGCCGTCGACTTCACATCTCGCCGCCTTCGAGGCGGTCGCCCGCACAGGCAGCGTGACGGCGGCGGCGCGCGAACTCGACCTGACGCAGAGCGCCGTCAGCCGTCAGGTCAGCGCATTGGAGGAGCAGCTTGGAGTCGAGCTCTTCTTGCGTGAACGCCAGACCATGCGGCTGACGCTGGCCGGCGACAGTTATGCCCGCGAGATTCGCGAGGCGCTGCGCCGGATCTCGAGCGCCTCACTGAACCTGCGCGCCAACCCACACGGCGGCACGCTCACTCTCGCCATCCTGCCTACCTTCGGCACGCGCTGGCTTGCGCCACGCTTGGGGCGCTTTCTCAGCGCCAATCCCGGCGTAACGATCAATCTCGCGACCCGTCTTTCACCTTTTGACTTCCGGCTCGATTCGATTGACGCCGCGATCCATTTCGGCCACCCGCACTGGCCTGGCGCGGAACTCACCTTGCTGATGTCGGAGCGTACGGTGCCGGCCTGCAGCCCTGATTTTCTGAAACAGCACAGGATTTCGCAGCCAGAGGACCTGCTTACCGTTCCACTCCTGCATCTGACCACGCGCCCCGATGCCTGGGAGCAATGGTTCGCCGGCAACGGCGTTTCCTTCGAAAGCGTGCACGGTATGCTCTTCGATCAGTTCGCCACCGCAGCGCAAGCGGCGATCGCCGGCCTCGGTGTCGCCCTGTTGCCGACATTCCTGATGCAGGAAGAACTCAAGCGCGGCGATCTCGTCGCCGCCGTCGACCGGGAGATGGAGAGCCGCGAGCGCTATTATCTCGCCTGTCCCAGCGAGCGCGCCGATTATGCGCCGCTTGCCGCCTTTCGCGACTGGATCGTCGCCGAAGCGGCGGCCGGAGGGACCGTGTGAGGAACGGCTTGCATCGGCACGGCGCTTTCGACCATTATGCGCGCCAAACAACTTTGCAGGAAATCTCCATGAAACCGATCTTCGTCCAGCTCCAATGCGCCCCCGGCAAGACCTATGAGGTCGCCGACGCCATCTACCAGACCGAGCTGGTCTCGGAGCTCTATTCAACGAGCGGCGATTACGACCTGCTGTTGAAGGTCTATATCGAGGAAGGCCAGGACATCGGCAAGTTCATCAACGACAATATCGCCAATATTCCTGGCATCGTCCGGTCGCTGACGACCCTCACCTTCAAAGCCTTCTGAACACCGTCAGACACGATTAACCCTGTTGCGAAGAATCGCCTCCGCAGGACGTCGCTCAAACCACGCCTTAACGCCTGAGATATCTGGTCGTTGCTATAAATCCGCGTCAACACGCGTTTGGCATACGCAGCGATAGGTAGAAAATGGCGATCGTCGAGGCAGACAGGGTGCGCGAGAATCCGCAGCCGCAAACGGCTCCGCTGATCGTCCATGTCGTGCGCCAGTTCCTGCCCAATCGCGGCGGCCTGGAAGACGTCGTCGCCAATCTCAGCCGCCAGACCCTTCGGCGTGGCTATCGTGTCCGTGTCGTTACGCTGAACTCCCTGTTTACCGCGCCAGAGGACAGGCTGCCGTCGCGCGAAAATATAGACGGCATCGAGGTGGTGCGCATTCCGTGGTCCGGCAGCAGCCGTTATCCGCTGGCGCCGCAGGTTTTTCGCCATCTCGGCGACGCCGATCTCGTGCATGTCCATGCCATCGACTTCTTCTTCGATGCGCTCGCCTGGGGCCGGATGCTGCACGGCAAACCGATGATCGTCACCACCCATGGCGGTTTCTTCCACACCCGGAAATATGCGGCGATCAAGAAGATATGGTTCCGCACGCTGACCCGCGCCTCGGCGAGGGCCTATCGCCGTGTGGTTTGCTGCAGCGCCTCCGATCTCAAGCAGTTTTCCGAAATCGTGCCGGACAGCGTGCTGGTCGAGAACGGCGCCGATATCGGCAAGTTCGCCGACACCGCCTCGCGTCGCGCAAGACGCCGCATCGTCACCATCGGCCGATTTTCAGTGAACAAGCGGCTGGACCATCTGCTCGACGCGATAGCCGTTCTGAAGAGCCGCGATCCGGAATGGCATCTCGACATTGTCGGGGCCGAATCCGACCTGAACCGGGTGGATATCGAGGGCGAGATCGAAAGCCGGGACCTGACCGGCCGCGTCACCCTGCATGTGTCGCCAGACAATGAGACCATCCGCCGGATCATCACTGCGGCTTCGCTCTTCGCCTCCGCTTCGGAATATGAGGGTTTCGGCCTGGTCGCGCTGGAGGCGATGAGTGCCGGCCTGCTGCCGGTGCTGAACGCCAACGACGCCTTTCAGACGCTCGCCGATCGGCACCGCGTCATCAGGCTTGCCGATTTCACCAGCCCGGAGAGTGCCGCGACCGCCGTGGAATTGGCCCATGCCGACCTTGCGGGCCGACCGGATGTCCTTCGCTCTGAGCTTCTCGACGCCGCGCGCGGCTATTCCTGGGATATCGTCGCCGGGCGTTACATCGATCTCTACAGATCGCTTGATATCGCCGCCGCGGAAAGCCTCTGACCTACCCCGACAGAAGATCCGCTTACGCCCGCGCGAGACGAATGATCTCGTCGAGGACGAATTTGCGCGATTGCGGTGGCGTCAGATTGTGGTCGGCATCCGGCAGCATCAGCAGCCGCACGTTCGGATAGCGGGAAAGCCTGGCGCCGCGCGGGCCGAAATGGAAATAGACATGGTCGAGGCCGACGTCGCCTTCGCTGTAGATCAGTGTCAGCGGCACCTTTCGCTTGCCGAACAGCGCGAAGGACTGCCGGATCTCACGGGCAATATGGCGCCGGTCGGGAAGCAGTTCGAGCAATGGCGCGACGAAGGGCGACAGCCGCCGGCCACCGGCGATAACGATATTGCGCAGCGCAGACACCACGTCGACTTGACCGCGCAGCAGCCGCTTCAACGTGTCGAGCCGCGCCAGACGCTGGCCGTAATCGTCGAGGCTGCGGGGAACGGAGACGACATGCTCGCGGCGCACCGGCACCTTCGGATCCCAGTAATAGACGAAGGGATTGATCGAGACGACCGCCTTCAGCCGCTCGTCGGCGACGCCGGCGCGGAAAGCTACATAGCCGCCGCTGCAGCGGCCGGCGACCATGATAGGGCCAGCAACGACATTTTCGAGCAGATCGAGCGCGGCGATCGCATCGGCGGTCTGCGTCATCGAATACAGCACCTGCTCCGGCGCATCCGGCCGCGGCGGGCTGTCGCCGACATTGGCGGAATCAAAGCGCAGCGAAACGACGCCATGGCGCGCGAGTTCGCGTGCCATGTCCACCGTTGTCCGTCCCCAGCCGGCATGCCGGTCATAGGCGGTCGACAGGAAGAGCACGGCATTGCCCCTGATCTCGCCAAGCGGTCGGCTGACGACACCGACCAGATGATCGTGACTTCCGAAACGCACCGGCGTTTCCAGGAAACCGTCGCCGGCAAGCGGGATGGTTTCGATCGCGGCCGGCGAATGAACGGCGGATGTCTCCGCGGTCGCCGTCTTCAGCCAGGCCGTCAAAAGCTCGACCACAGCCATGGGTGTCTTGGCGAAGAGCGGATTGGTGACGAGTTCGTCATAGCCGTCGAACACTTTCTGCTCGACATTGGCGCCAAGCGCCTGCAGCGCATCGGCAAAGCCAGTATCTTCGGCCCTAACAGGGCGTTCGAGGATCAGATAGCGGGACGCCGCCAGCCCCTGCGGCGCGACGATGTTGAGCTTGCCGAGCTCGGCGGCGATCTCTTCCGGCATGACGAGCCCGGCGATCTGCACCTTTGCAGCCTGCACATGCTCATGGCCGAGGCCGAGATCGGCGTCGATGATCTTCGACCACATGTTGAGCTCACGCAGATAGGCGCGGCCGCTCAGCACCGGCGCCAGCATGACGAGGCTATCGACGCCCTCGATCGAGGAGCCGATCCGCTGGGCAAGGGTCGCGCCGAGACCTTGGCCGATCAGGATGATGCGGTCGCAGCCGGTAAGCGATTTCAGCTTGGCGGCCGCCGCGCGGATGGAGTTTTCCCAGGTTTCCAGCCTTGCCGGCAGCGCACCAAAATCGAGCGCATCGCCGGTGCCGCGATAATCGAAACGCAGACTGGGCACGCCTATATCGGAGAAATGTTCAGCCGCGACCCGGAAGAACTTGCGGCTGCACATCTCCTCGAAGCCCCATGGACTGACGAAAAGGACCGCGGCCGAGCGCTTGGCAGCTTCAGGATTCTCAGGCATGAACAGCCCGATCGTCCCATCGAAGACAACGGGCAGGGCGGCGCTGCGTCCGGCACCCTCAGCCGGTTCGAGCGAAAATTCGCCGGGCGCCACCTTGGCGCGGTCTGGATCGCCGGGGCGCCCCGGTGCAATGAAGTCGATTACGCGGCTGACCTGCCGCCGCAGTGCCGACGGCATTTTTTCGACAATGGAACGCATCACCTCGACATCCTCGACGGGCACGGCGCGCAGCACTCGGAGTGCGGCGAAATGCGCAATCGTGCCGGCGATTATCGCGAAGATAAGACCGATCGGGCCATGGACGAATTCCAGCACTGAAATCGCCGCGCAGGCGCACAAGACGGAGGCGAGCGTCACCTTCGTCAGGCTTGCGTAGAGACCCGAAAGCTGGGACCCGAATCCTGTCTGTCTGATCATCATCACCGACATCGCAACGAACACGAGAATGCGTACGATTGCGGCCCCCTCGGCGGCAAGCCTAGGTATGATCAGTAAACAACCCGCTACCATGAGGATGCCACCTATCACACTGATGTTGAGGCGGGAGCGGGCCTTGTCCATCGACAGCAGATAGAGGCTGAGGATCTGCATGAATGTATAGGCGGGAGCGACGAGCGCGAGCAGCGCGACCACCGTGCCGCTGCGGCGGAAGGCTTCCCCGAACACGACGAGCACCAGTTCGCTGGAGATGGCAGCCAGCCCGAGGCTCATCGGCAGCACGATATAGGCCATGCTGCGGGTGACGGCGGCGAAGACCTCGACCGGCAAGGTCGAATCGTCGCTGCTGTGCCGCCGTTCGGAATAATAGGGCAGCAGGCTGCCGGTCATCTGGATCGGCAGTTGCAGAGCGATATTGGCAATCGACAGGCCGACCGCATAATAGCCGACCATTTCCACCGACCAGAACTGCTGCAGGAAGAGCAGTTCGAGACGGTTGAGAAAGATAGAATCGATGATGAACTGGATCGACAGGATGATGGAGGAGGAAGCGAGGTACTTGAGTGAAACCCCGCACCAGTCGCGCCGCGCCAGAAGGATCGGCAGTGTGGCGAAAAACAGCACGAGCTGGCCGAGCGCATAACCGACGAGAACGCCCTCGACGCCATAGAGCACGGCGCCGGTGGCGACCCCAGCGAGCTGGATTATCGAGACGGCGACGGTCAGCTTGAAGAAGCTGCCGAGCTTCTTTTCGCCGATCAGGTAGAATTTGACGAAAGATCCGATCGCCTGGATGAAAAACAGCGCGCCGGTGACGAGCGCAACGGAGGGCGCGGTTTCTGCCCAGTGCATCTCCTCCGAAGTCAGGAAGAACAGGGCGTAGAGCGCCAGCAGCAGCACTGTCGAAAACATCATGAAGCTGACGAGGATGGCGGCAAAGCCTCGCCGGCGGCGCGCGTCATAGCCCTCCGCCGAAAGCTGCGGCAGGGTCTTGAGCAGCGTGATGCTGGAGCCGAGTTCGGCGATCGAGGCGCCCGTCATCACCAGCCACAGCGAGAAGGCAACGATGCCGTTGGCCTCCGGCCCAAGCAGGCGCGCGGTGATGATCGAGGAGACGAAGCCCGTCAGCAGCAGCAGCATGCCTGCCGCCGCATTCATCACCGAATTTGCGATAATACCCTTCGACATCTGTCCATCCGCGGGGATCAGCCTAAAGCGCGTCGCGATCTTTCAGATTCGCTCCTCGCGCTTTAGGTTTTTGTTTTACGCATGTCGTTATCGCAAAACTGCTGCACACTTTTGCGCAACATGCTTTGCGGCCGCATGCCCGTCATCACTAATGCGAAAATGTTAAAATAAAGCGGAGTGGTGACCTCACCTTAGCTCGCCTGCATCGCCGCCAGCTTCTGGAGCGCCTTCTCATAACTGTTCTCTGCGAGGTAGCGCAGCAGGAACTCGCGCGCCTTGTCGGCCTTCTCTCGCGCGCGCTCGGGCGCACGGAAGATGTCGCCGAGATGCGCAGCCGCGATTTCGGGAGAAGGATCCGCCCAAACCGCGCCCGGCAGCCCCGCAAATTCAGGATGGGAATCGACGACGGGGATGAGGGGAGAGGCGACTAGCCAGCTGTTCTCGGGGTCGCAGAAATCTTCTGTGCCCGACCAAGCGGTTGATATGACAGGGGTACGATGCATGATCGCCTCGGCAACCGTCAGCCCGAAACCTTCTGAGCGATGCAGCGAGAGATAGGCATTGGAAGAGCGGATGAGGCCGTTGATCTCGGCATTCGAGAGCTTGTCGGTGATGATCCGGATACGGCTATCGCCAGCGACCGAAGCAATCAGTTCGCGTAATCCCTGATCCTTGCCGATATCACCGCTCGCCTTCATCAGCAGAAAGGCGCTCTGGCATTCGGCGCTGAACAGTCTGAAGGCTTCGATGACGGCTTGCGGGTTCTTCCGGTTGATCGAGGAGCCGGCGCTGAAGATGAAGCTGACGAGAAAGGCATCTTTCTCGATGCCGAACTTCTCCCGCATGCCCTCTGCGGCCGGCTTCTCGGTGACGGGATGCGGAACCACGATGACGGGCGCCGCCGTCAGCGGTGCAATCGTCCGTCTGGTGAATTCCGAGGGTACGAAGACGGCATTCATGTAGCGCAACCCGTTGCGCCACTCCGCCGGCGCGACTTCAAGCTCCCAGGCGAAATAGCCGATGTTGAAGGCGCGGGTGAAATTGGCGACACCCATCTTCAGGATGGCGCGCGGCAGCATCGGCGGGTTGAGATGCCAGATACGGCTTCCCGGCGGTTCGGCCGGAAGGTCCGACGACACCCAGCCGTCAAAGGATTTTTCATCCGGATGCGTGCTGACATCTGAGAGCGAAATCGCCCGTCCCGCTTGGGAAAGCGCCCCGGCACAAAGCCTTGCCGATTCACCGACACCAACGGGCATCGAGAAATAGCCGATGATTTCGACCGGCTTGCGCGGATTGAAGGCGAGACGCGACCGCGGGATCAGCCGCTGCAGGAGATGGGCGCGTAGATAGCGGTATATCGTTCTCAAATCACGATCTTTCCGGTGAGCTTGCATTGTTCCCTGCGAGCCTCAGCCCGCGAACCCGGCCCGACGCGAACTGCCTAGACTTCTGATTTCGCCCGTTGGCGGGACATCGCTGTCCGTGCCGGAGAGCGCGGAGAGCTTCACGCGCCGTGCTCGGCCGGGAGCAAGATGGAACCAGTCGTCGTCGGCCCTGTAGCCTTCGACGTCGATATGCACGGATTGCGCCAGCCGGTCGGTCTTGAGATCGATGACCCAGCTGTCGCCGTCTCTGCCGAGTGACGCCTCGATGCTGGCGTCGTGCAAGGCCTTTCCGCGTCCGCAGGGGAAATTGAAGCTTTCCGCGAGAACGACGCCATCGGCGAGGGAGCGCAGGCGCGCCACACTGGCATCATGGGCCGGCGGGCCGAAACGGAAGGCATAGGTCGTATCGAAGAAGGCGCCGAACAGCGCGGTGGTGGCAAAGCGTTCGGCGCCTCTTGCAGCCAGCTTGAAAGCCATGTTGCCGCTGACGACCTGCTGTTTTCCATCACTGAGGCAGAAGACCTCGAGTTCCAGGTCGAGATCGGTGTCCGTCTCGTTGACGACATGCACGTCGAGACCGTTGGTTCCCTCATCGGTGAAGATCGCCTGAACCGGCCGGAAGGCTCGGCGCATCGCATACCAGACAGGTTTCGGCTCGCCGGTGGAATCGATCACGCCCCAGCCGGGGCCGGGCAACAGATCCTGCAGCGTCCAGACGAGTGCTCCGTTGCAGCCGGAGCCCTTGCGCCGCCATTCGGCGAAGGTCTCTTCGATCACCTCGCCGGTCACGGCGCGGGAAAGATCGAGGTAGCGCTCCTGATCTTCGCGGCGCAGCCGGGCCGGGTCGAAACCGTAAAGAAGCTTCAAATAATAGTCGCGAACATCCTCGAAATCCCAGGATGCGCTGCGATCGCGGGGCACACGCGCCTTCCACAGCGGGCTGTGGACGGGGGGCACATCGAGATGGCGCTGCAGCGTCCTTTGCTGCGGCACATGCGCAAAGGCGAGGCTTTCGGAGGCAAAGCGCACATTGGCGCGGCGGGCATCGGCAATCGGCCGCATATAGGCGCCGACCCCGTAATAATGCGCAATGCCGGAATTGGGCGAAAAGGGCATCGCTCCGCCATAGGGCGAATTCGGCACATAGGGCACGTCGGGACGCATGCGCGCGGCGATGGCCGGGATGATTTCGTCGGTCACCGGTCCGCTCCAAAATTCCATGGGCAGGCCGAGCATCGCCGCCTGCTGATGAATCTCGCTGCCGCCGCAGAGAACCGCGAGCGAAGGCGACGCCTGGACGCCGTGCAGGAATTCCTCAACCTCGGCATGCACATGGCCGAGGAAAGCCTTGTCGTTGCGCGGATAGTCGAAATTGGCGAACATGAAATCCTGCCACACGAACAGACCGAGCTCGTCGCAGAGCGCAAAGAAATCGGGCGTCTCATAGGCCATGGTGCCGCCGATGCGGATCATGTTCATGCCGGCTTGGCAGGCAAGCCGCAAGAACGGCTCATAATCCGCGCGCCCGCCCGGCAGCTGCGCAATATCGGCGGTCGTCCAGACCGCGCCGCGGCAGAAGACACGCTCGCCGTTGACAAGGAGCGCGAAGTCTTCGCCATCCGCACCACGGTCGACGTCGATGCGCCGGAAGCCGGTGCTGCCGAGCGAATATTCCTCGCCGCCGGAAACCAGCGTCAGATCGTAGAGACGTGGCGTGCCGTGCGTATGCGGCCACCAGGGCTCGATGTCGGACAGCTTGAGGATAGCCGAATAATGATTTTCGCCGATCTTCTCGAAAGGCTGTTCCATGCCGCCGCAGCGCAGCAGCATTGCCGGGTCTTCTGTATTGTTATGCAAGGAAACGCTCAGCCGGCCGGCGCCGCTTTCCTCCAGTACCGCGCGGATGCAGACATTGTCGATCGATTTGGTATCGCGTTGCACCAGTGAAATCGGCCGCCATGGCCCGACGGCGTGGATATCGGGGCACCAGCCTGGCATATGGCCGAGCAGCGTCGTGCGGAAATTCTTCAGGCCCGCCGGCGTGATCATCTGCGGCCGCCAGCGCGCCCGCGGACCGGGTTCGGACAAGCGGGGGGCGAGCGCCCGGAAGCAGAGCGCCAGCTCGTCGCCACCCGAAAGCGTCACCGGGAGCTCATGCGCCGTGAACATGCTTTCGGAAAAGAGGATTTCCTGACCGTTGAGGAAGACATTGCAGATCGTGGCCAGCCCGCGGAAACGCAGGATGGCTTCGCCGGGCTCCGCATCAAAAAGCCGGCAGAGATACCAGGCGTCTTTCGTATTCAACGGTTCGGGATTTTCGCGATCGAAGAGCCCGGCTTTTTCAAGCGCTGCCGCAACCGTGCCGGGAACGGGCGCAGGGATGAACTGCGCGGAAAGAGGAATATCGTGTGGTACGGCGCAGGCACCCGGCTCCGTCAGGATCAGATTCCAGCCTTCGGAAAGCACGCTTTCCCGGGCTCCGATGCTTGCCAAACGCCCCCGCATTGTCTGATCTCCAGCCTCAGATTCGCTCCGCAAGCGATGCCATCATGGAATCCCATGCATCGGCGGCCGGATCAAGTGCCGCCTGCAGCGGCTCGAACTTCCTGCGGGCAACGGCGCGGGCAAGCTGGAACTGCACGGACTTCGCCGCGTCTGAAATGCGTCGCGCATCCTCGGCGGCGGCCGTAAATTCGGGAGAGAGCCAGAGCAGATGATCGGCCGCCAGCTCGAAATTGGCGCCGACCTGTCGAAGCGTGTTGAAGGCGTATTTGTGGAAGAAGCCAAACGGCCGCTCCGCCACCGCTTCCACCTGCTGGGGGAAGACGCGCGCGAAGGCGCGGATAGGGTTTTCGCGGGGACGCCTGGCGAAGTGAAAACCCGCAAGCCGCCGTGCGGTCGCGCGCAGATGCGCTTCGTCGGCGGGCTTTTCCGGAAACCGGGCAAATTCCGTATAGGGCAGGAAGGGGGCGTCGTTCTCCGTCAGCTGCTGCTGGAACAGCCCATCGAAATCCTCGCCTTCGAGGCGGAAATAGCCGGCATTGTGAAAATACTCGACGCGCTTTGCCGCAACGTCCAGCCGGTTGACTGCAACCGTCGTCTTGCCATGCTCCTGCCGATAGGAGGTGCCGCGCGTATCCGGCATGTAGAAGGAATCCATCTCGATCAAGCAGAGACGACCGCGTGCGATCTGCACTTCGACATGCCTTTCGACGCGGTCGTAGATCGCAAGCTCGGTCGCGCGGATGCCGTAGAGCGCTTCGAGATCTTCGAGCGGCACCTTGAAGAAGGTGAACTGGTCGCCCTCGAAATCCTGCGCCAGGGTGAAGCCCAGCATCGCCTCAGGGGCGACGCCCGCCGTCGCCAGCACCTCGATCCAGAGATCGACATAGCAGTTGGTTTCCGGCCAGGCACGTTCGCCGGAATGCAGCGCGTGCTGCCGGTAGCTTTCCGGTCTGATCCCCGGGAAAACCGATGCCATTGAGTTCATCAGCCCCATAGCGCTTTCCGCACGCTGGCCGGCCACTGCTTCACGTCGAGCCCGTGATGATGGAACAGGGCGAGCGCGATACGCTCCAGGCCGAAGCCGACGCAAGCGGTGTGCGCAACGCTGCCGTCTTCCAGATTGAGACCCCACTTCAGGCCGAAGGAATCCTGGTGATAGTTGAAGCTCATGCAGGCCGTCGGCTTGGCAACTGAGGTAATCGGGATCAGCAGCTCGAACTTCAGGTTCTGGTCACGCTGGTTGTTGACCATCATTTTGCCGGCGCGGCCGAAGAACGGGTCGTTGGCAACGTCGATGGTCACATCGAGGCCGAGTTGCTTCATCATCTCGACACCGCGATCCATCCATTTCTGACGGAAATCGGTGACGTGCTGCTCCGTTCCCATGCAGACATATTCGCGCATGCGGAAGAGCTGCTGGCGGGCCGGGTCCTTGGACGGCTCGTGACGGAAACAATAGGATTGCAGATCGAACAGGCCGCCCGTCTTCGGCAGGTCGCCGCGCTTGGCGACCGTCGGATAGAGCGGGTAGCAGGCAGCCGGTGTCAGCACGATATCGGTCGCTTGCTGGTCCTTGGTCCAGTCCTCGCCGACCTCCATGCATTCAAGCAGGCTCATATGGTCGAGCTCGCTGCCGCAGAAACTGTGCACCGTGCCGGCAAGCTGCGGGAAGCTTTTCATATAACCGCTCTTTTCGAAGAGCGCGCGGTTCATGCCGGGCGGGAAACGCATCGCCTCGGCGCCGTCGGCACCGCCGAACCTGTCGATCAGCCGTTCGAAGGCTGTGATGACATCTTCGAACTGGCCGCTGCGGCCATAGAGACCGTCAACGCCGGTATCGATCAGCAGGCCGGACTCGAAGAGCCGGTCCAGAAACGAGGTCTGCATATCCATGGCTTTACCCCAGTAGGCTAGTGTCCTGCTTGTGGACGAGAAGCATGCTCGATGTGTTGGCGAGGATGCGGTCGTTCGAAATCATGAGCTGTGCGGAATGGGCGTCGCGCAGATGGCGTCCGAGGCTGAAGGGCGTGCCGTTCTTGTAGCCCATGATGCCGCAGATCAGCATGGCGTGATTGACGATCTCCAGGATCGTCTCGGAAGAGGCAATCTTGACGTTGTTCATCGCCACCGCAAAACCCATCGACGACAGCCTGTCCGGGTCTGATTTGGCGTCCTGATAGGCCTTGAGCCCAGCAACGACGTTGGATTTCACCATCTGCAGCAGGTTCGAGACCTCGGCGAGGCGCATCGCGCCCGGCGGCTGGGCGTCTGGCGCCTTGCGGGCAGCGGCGCGCACAAAGGCTTGGGCGCGGGCGACGGCATCGACCGCGATGCCGTACCAGACGCCGCTCCAGAGCAGGTGCGAGGAAGCGAGCATGGATTGCGCGGCAATTTCCGCGAAAGGCTTCGGCAGGATCTGCCGCGCCGGCGCTTGGCCTTTGAAGAGGAAGCCGTCGGAGCAGGTGCCACGCATGCCGAGCGTATTCCAGACATGCGTTTTCTCGAGCGTGTACTGGTCCTTGAGGAAGGCCGTCAGCACCTGATCGGAGGAGGCCGCCTGCGGATGGGCACGCGAAGTGATAAGGATGGCGTCGGCATGCGAGCCGTAGGAAATGACGGTCGCATCCTTTTCGAGGCGGCAGGTATCACCGTCGATCTCGATCGCGCAAATGCTGTTGCGCAGGTTTCCGCCGATGCCGCCTTCGGTGGTGGCCGACGCGATCAGCAGCTGGTCGGCGGCGATGCCGCGCATGAAGCCGCGGTGCCATTCGCTCTCGGCGCCGTGTTCGACGAGGCTGGACAGCTTGATATGGTGCATGGCGAAGACCATGGCGCTTGCCGCGCAGGCCTGGCCGAGCATCGAGCATAATTCGGCGATTTCGGTGGTCGAGGCCGATTCACCGCCGAGCTGGCGCGGCACCTGAATGCCGAGCAGCCTCTCGGCCTTCATCGCATCCACGGCTTCCCGCGGGAAGCGGCCTTCGATGTCGACGGCGTCCGCATGTCTCGCCGCAACTTCGGCGACACGCGCGGCCCTTGCGACAAGACCGTCCTCTATGATCTTGACGGGGAAGTTCATCAGGCGACCTTCCGACCATCCTGGATAATATCGACCGTCTTGGCGATGGCCGAGATGCTCGCGAAGGATTTGCGGTTCAGCAGATTGTCGGGAAATTCGATGTCGAACGCCTCTTCAATGCCGAGCATCAGCTGCACCGAGGCAAAGGACGTCAGACCTGCCGCATAAAGATCGGCGTCGTCGGCGATCTGGTCAACCGGCGTAGGAAGTTTGCCGAATTTGGCTACGAGGTCGCGGATTGTCTTATTCATCCCATCACTCCAAGGTTCTCATGATCCCGAACCGGCGTTCATCGCCTTGTCATGAGCGTCCTTTTAGTGCGGAAAACAGAACATTCCGCTAATAGGTTGGGTTAAAGATGATGGGTCCTCATAGTTAGGATTTTAACGATCCTTCCGGTGACGGCAGGAATATTCATTTTACATCAATGAACTAAGATCATTTCAATGGAAATGCTCGACGCGGCTTCCGACGCGGCGAGTACAGAAATGATACGCAAAAGCGCGACCTCGGGTCAGTCAGCCGGCGGATAGGAATGCTCGCCGCCGCGGTAATCCGAGATGGAATAACACCCGTCGCCCGTCGTCCGAACAGTGCTTCCGCTGACAACGGCTTTACCATGGCCGCCCGGGATGTCGAGAATGTAAGTCGGCTGGCAGAGGCCGGAAATCCGTCCGCGCAGCGCCGCGACGATCCTCTGCCCCTCCTCGATTGTCAGTCTGAAATGGCTGGTGCCGGGCGCGAGATCGGGATGATGGAGGTAGTAAGGTTTGACGCGGATTTCGACGAAAGCCTTCATCAGTTCGGCAAGAATCGCAGGGTCGTCGTTGATACCCTTGAGCAGCACCGATTGGCTGACCATGGCGATGCCGGCATCGACCAAGCGCGCGCAGGCCGCCCGCGCTTCCATCGTCAACTCTCTGGCATGGTTGGCGTGCAGCGCCACATAGATTGTCTTGCCACTTGCCTTCAGCGCGGCAATGAGCGCCGCATCGATTTTCTCCGGATCGACGACGGGGACGCGCGTATGGAAACGCACGATCTTCACATGGGCAATATCAGCGAGCGCCTCCATGATCTCGCGGAGTCGGCGCGGTGAAAGCACCAGCGGGTCGCCGCCGGTCAGGATGACCTCCCAGATATCCTGATGACTCCCGATGTAATCGAAGGCTGCCTCCATCGCCGCCGCATCGAGCGCGCCGAGACCCTGCGGCCCGACCATTTCGCGGCGGAAGCAGAAACGGCAATAGACCGGGCAGACATGCACGGCCTTCAGCAGCACCCGGTCCGGGTAACGGTGCACAATGCCCTCGACCGGGCTGTGGGCGTGATCGCCGATCGGATCGGCACGTTCTTCGAGCCCGACAATGAGTTCGGCCGCATCGGGCACGAATTGCCGGCCGATCGGGTCGCTGGGATCGGCGTGATCGATCAGCCTGGTGACGGTAGGCGTCAGCGCGATGGCGTAACGCGCGGCGACCGCCTCGAGCGCTGCGCGGTCGGCAGGCGCGGCAAGCCCCGCCTTCACGAGATCGTCGACGCTCTTGATCTGTTTGACGGCATTCATCTTCCGTACTCCGCAACCGGCGCCCACAGCACTTGGTCGATCCGCGACGCCCCCGTGGCCAGCATCACCAGCCGGTCGAAGCCGAGCGCGATGCCGCTTGCCTTGGGCATCAGCGACAGCGCGGCAAGAAAATCCTCATCAATCGGGTAAGTCTCGCCATAGATCCGCGCCTTCTCGGCCATTTCGATCTCGAAGCGCCGCCGTTGTTCGCCGGCGTTGGTGAGTTCGCCGAAACCATTGGCAAGCTCGACGCCGCAGGCATAGAGCTCGAAGCGTTCGGCAACCCGGGGGTCGCGCGCCGAGGGACGTGCAAGTGCGGCCTCCGAGACCGGATATTCGTCGAGAATGGTGATACGGCCGAAGCCGAGATGCGGCTCGATCTTTTCGACCAGCACCCGGCTGAAGAGATCGGCCCAGCCGTCGTCATCGGCGACGCGCATGCCGACACGCCTGAGTTCGGCCGCCAGATGCTCGCGATCCGTCGAACCGTCGGCGGCAACGGAGGCAAGAAGATCGATGCCGGCATGCCGCTCAAAGGCTTCTGCGACGCTGATCCGCTCCGGCCCGGCGAAGGGATCGCTTTCGCTGCCACGATAGGAAAGTTTGTCCGTCTTCACTGTTTCGGCCGCCAGCGCCAGGATCCGCACGCTATCCATCATCAGGCTCTCATAGCTTTCACCGGCCCGATACCATTCGAGCATGGTGAATTCTGGATGGTGCAACGGCCCGCGCTCGCGATTGCGATAGACATGGGCAAAACACGAGATGCGTTGTTCGCCCGCAGCAAGCAGCTTCTTGCAGGCGAATTCCGGCGAGGTGTGCAGATAGAACGGTGCCGCCTGACCGTCCGTCGTTATCGCTTGCGTCGCGAAGGCATGCAGATGCGCTTCGTTGCCGGGGGAGACCTGCAGCACCGCCGTGTCGACCTCGATGAAATCCTCGCGCGCGAAAAACCCGCGCAGCGCAGCCTGAATCGCATTGCGCCCGATCAGGAATGGGCGGCGGTCGGCATGCACGGACGGGGTCCACCAGGGGGACGCTTTGGCCGAAAAGTTCATTCCAAGCTTTCTTCGCCGGAGAAGCCGGTATGGGGGTGGCTATTTCCCGGATTTTAGGTTAGTTGCGCCCCCAAAGAAAAACATTTGCGTCTTGGGGCGTCTCGACAGTCCTCTACGACGCCGAAAGCCGAGTTACAAGGAAGTCTTATGGTCAAGGTCATCGCCTCTTCGGTCCGCAAGGGCAACGTTCTCGACGTGGACGGTAAGCTCTACGTCGTTCTCACCGCCCAGAACTTTCATCCGGGCAAGGGCACGCCGGTCACCCAGGTCGACATGCGCCGCATCGTCGACGGCGTGAAGGTCTCCGAACGCTGGCGCACCACCGAACAGGTCGAGCGCGCCTTCGTCGAAGACGTCAACTTCCAGTACCTCTATGAAGATGGCGAAGGTTTCCACTTCATGAACCCGGCGACCTACGACCAGGTGGTCGTCAGCGCGGAAACCATGGGCGACCAGAAGGCCTATCTGCAGGAAGGCATGACCTGCATCCTGTCGATCCACGAAGGCATTCCGCTGGCGCTCGAACTGCCCCGCCACGTCACGCTCGAGATCGTCGAGACCGAACCGGTCGTCAAGGGCCAGACGGCATCCTCGTCCTATAAGCCGGCCATGCTCTCCAACGGCATCCGCACCTCGGTCCCGCCGCATATCGACGCCGGCACCCGCGTCGTCATCGCGACGGAAGACAATTCCTACGTCGAACGCGCCAAGGACTGATCCTGGTTTTCATCGATTGAAGAGGCCGGCTCACGCCGGCCTCTGACTGAAATGTGGAATGCAGGCAGGTGTCGATGCCGCGTCCACTCGCAGCGCGCGATTGTTTCGGACTGCTCGTTTGCCGGAGTATTTTCGCTCAGCCAAAGCTGCACCAATTCCAAGAGCCGAATCAGATTACCTTTCGGACCTCGCTCTCGAAGCTCATGACATGAGCCATTGCGATCTTTTCAGCTTCATCTGAATCCCCTCTGCATACCGCCTCAAGCATGAGGACCTGGTCATGCAACACGTCCTCGAGGCGCGGCACCAAGGTCGGAAACCGTTTCATGGCGACGTACAAAATTCTCAGCGACAGATTGTGGTAGTGATCCAGCGTAGCGGACAAGAAAGGGTTTTTCGCCACCCTGTAAATGAAGCGGTGAACCCGGCGATCTAAAGCAAGGATATCATCCAGCGCCATCGGACCGGTTGTTTGCTTGAGCTCATCGATCAGTTGCCGCGCTTCTTGCCGCTCGAACTCGCGCAGCCTTTCCGCAGCCAGTCGGGTTGCCCAGGACTCGATCCGAGCCCGTGCCTCATAGACCGCCGTAAGATCATTGATATCGATCTTACTGACAAATGTGCCGCGCCGCGCGCTGACGACAACGAAACCATCATACTGCAGACGCTGAATCGCCTCCCGGACCGGCGTGCGCCCGACCTCCATGCGTTTCATGATCTCGGCTTCCCGCAGAAGCGTGCCTGGAGGAAGCAGTGTCGTGATGATGTCGTCTCGCAACCGAATATAGGTCCGCTCCGCCAGCGTTGATTCAGCCGCTTCGTAATCCACTTCGAACATATTCGGCGCGTTCCTCTCTCTGTCCATTTCCGCGCAGCTAAGCACTATTCCGCATAGAAAAAAGGCGGTTAACGAATCTGCTTGACTTCATATCATGTCTGCATATTCTTAATATATCAGCAATATATAACGACCAAGAGGGGTTCAAATGAAACATGCTGAATTGACGAAAAAAGCGCAGGGGTTCGTTCTGGCAATCCTGGGTTTGGGGTTGTTGGCGACGGCTGTGCCGTCCGCGGCCAATGCCGACGATCTGGAACTGATGAAGCCGGGCACGCTCGTCGTTACGGTCGAGCCTTACATGCCCTATACGGCGGTCAAGGATGGAAAGCTGGTCGGCCTCGACAGCGATATCCTGACGGCCGTGGCCGATAAGCTTGGTCTCAAGATGGAAATCAACGTCACCGACTTTCCAGGCATGCTCGCTTCCGTGCAGACGCAGCGGGCTGATATAACCATTGGCGGAATTGCATGGTCCGATGCGCGCCAGAAGGTCGGCCTGTTTACGGATCCTCCGTATTATTCGCCGCCGGCTATGGCCGTAAGCGGCACGACGAGTTTTCCGGATGTTGCGAGCCTGGAAGGCAAGAATCTCGGCACTGTGACGGGGTATGTCTGGGCGAAATCGATCGCGCAGGTCCCTAACGCGTCACCTCATACCTTCCCGAGCGCCGAGGGTGTGTTCCAGGATATTTCTTCCGGGCGTCTGGACGTCGGCTTTCTCGATCCGCTGCTGATCACCTATCAACAACAGCAGCGCCCCGACATGAAGGTACGCATCGAATACCTGAAGCCGCCGACAAACGAGCAGGTGGCCGCTCACCCCGATTACAAATACTTCCAGGCCTACATGACCGGATTCTACCTTCCCAAGCAGTCGCCGAAGCTGGCCAAGGCTGTGTCCGATCAGATCGACGCCATGTACAAGGACGGATCCCTTGCCGCCTTGATCACGAAATGGGGCGGTGATCCCAAGCAGTTCCTGGTTCCATCGCCCGAAATGGCGGCACAGCGGCGCGGCGTTGACCGTCCCGCCGACTGGAACCCGCCCTCCATCGAAAAGTGAGATCGAAGCATGACGGCGTTGTCATCCCTCACCGATATTTTCCAGGTGCCCTGGAATGACTACGTCGGAAACATTGTCGTGGGTCTGCTCAGGACCCTCGGCTACACCGTGGCCGGGTTCATCGGCGCGACGATCCTTGGTCTTGCCCTTGCGCTGATGAGGCTCAATCGGCTGCGCCTGGTCCGTGTCCCCGCAGCCTTTTACACCGAGCTCTTTAAAAACGTACCGCTTCTGGCGATCATTTTTCTCACCTACTTCGGCCTGCCTTCCGTAGGCGTCAGGCTGGAGGTTTTCGAGGCCGGAGTGTTGAGCTTGGTGCTCTTCTACGCCGCTTATCTGTCCGAGATCTTTCGGGCAGCTATCGCCGGCGTACACCAAGGCCAGCAAGAGGCGTCTCAAGCTCTCGGGCTAGGGCGAGGCAAGACATTCAGCCATGTCGTCCTGCCGCAGGCGGTTCGGCTGGCGCTTCCCGGCACCAATACGATGTTCGTCGACTTGATCAAATCGACCTCGCTGCTTGTGACGATCTCCGCTGCTGAACTGATGACGCAAGCACAGTTGATAGCCTCGGAAACATTCCGGGCGCTTGAAGTTTATCTCGTGATCTCCGCGGCCTATTTCGCCATCTGCTACCCGGTGTCACAATGTCTGCTTCTGCTGGAGCGCAAGATCCATGCCGGCGCGCCATTGTCATTGGCCAGAAGGCGACGGCTCAAGTTAGCCAGAACCTATCTCGCCCAGGGGAGAGTCTGACCCATGACGACCACTCCTGCCAAAACCGTCTTCGTATCAAACCAGCCGGCCGGTCGCCCCGCCGTCAAAATTAGCGGATTGCGCAAGTCTTTCGATGGGCGCCTGGTGCTCGACCGCGTCGATCTCGAGGTTCCTGTCGGCAAAATCATAAGTATCATTGGCCAGAGCGGCGGAGGAAAGACCACTCTCATGCGCTGCGTCAATCTGCTTGAACGTCCCGATGAGGGAACGATCAGCGTCGGCGATGAGACGATCTTCGCCGACGGCCAGGTGACCTGCCGCAATCTTGCAAAGCTTCGGCAGCGCGTCGGCATGGTGTTTCAGCGTTTCAATCTGTTCCCGCATCTGACGGCCGTCGAGAACGTCGTTCTCGCTCAGATGCACGCAGCCGGGATCGGCGAGAAAGAGGCTGTGAAACGGGCCGTGAAACTTCTGACGAGAGTGGGCCTTGCCAAACGGGCGATGGCCTATCCGGAACAGATGTCGGGCGGCGAGCAGCAGCGTGCGGCGATTGCACGCGCCTTGGCGCTGGAACCGACGGTTTTGCTGTTCGACGAGCCGACATCGGCGCTCGATCCTGAATCGACCGGCGAGGTCCTCCGCGTCATGCGGGAGCTTGCTGCCGACGGCATGACGATGATCCTCGTCACCCATGAGCTGCCCTTTGCGAAGGAAGTGTCGGATTGGGTCGTTTTCATCGACGGCGGCCTTATCATCGAGCAGGGAACCGCCGCAGATGTGCTTGACCGCCCAACGGAAGCACGCACGGCCGCCTATGTCGCGCGCTACGCTTCGCCAGGTTAGCTCTTGGTCTGATCAGGCATCCAAGCCTCGTTTCACTAAAAGATAAATCCACATCTCATGAACAAGCTAACAACAGATATCGCCGTCATCGGCGGCGGCGTGATCGGCGTGGCAACCGCTCTGCGGCTGCGTGCCGACGGTCGCGATGTCGTCCTGATCGAACCCAACAGACCCGGTTCGGGCGCATCTTACGGCAATGCCGGAACGATCGCCGATTATGCAATCATTCCCGTCGGCACGCCTGCTGTTCTGAAGAACCTGGCCTCGCTGCTGCTCAATGCCGACAGCCCGCTGTCCATCCGCAAGGCGGCATTGCCGACATTGTTTCCATGGCTGATGCGTTTTGCCTACGAATCCCTTCCTCACAGATACAGAGACAATGCGAGCCGCATCGCCGACCTTCTGTCCGACGCTTCATCGGAATGGCTCGAGCTTGCAGCAGAGATTGGCGCCTCCGATCTCTTGAGCGCGAAAGGATGCCTCTACCTCTACCAGACTCCCGAGGCCTTCAAGGCGGCCGCTTCGGATGTCCAGCTTCGCCGAAACTACGGGATCGCGCAGCAGCTTCTCACCCCCGATGAAGTTCATAGCCTGGAGCCTCGGCTGCCGCAGGCCCACGGCGGCGGGCTTTTCTTTCCGAAGGCGATAAACTTCGCCGATCCTGGCGAGGTCATGAGCGTGATGGAAGCCGCCGCCAGACAAGCGGGCGTCAAGTTCGTCCGGGACTCCGTGATATCGATTTCGCGGGAGCGGAACGGCGTGAGGATGATGGCTTCAGCCCACAGCATTCGCGCCCGAGCCGCGGTGATCGCCGCCGGCGCTCATTCCCGCGGTCTGGCTCTGCAGCTCGGAGAGCACATACCCCTGGACACCGAGCGTGGCTATCATCTGGAATTCGATATGGAAACACCGCCGGTGGAACGACCGGTGTGTCCGACGCATCATGGATTTTACTTTTGCCCGATGCGTGGCCGGCTGCGCGTCGCTGGCACCGTGGAACTCGGAGGCCTCACCGCGCCTTCGAACCCGAGGCGCCTCGAAGTGTTATTGGCAAACGCCCGCAGGATCTTCCCGACGCTTGGTGAACCAAGCCGGAGCTGGATGGGCTTTCGCCCTTCCATGCCCGATTCCGTTCCCGTCATCCGGCCTTCAAGAGGTGGAAGGGATGTCGTGTTTGCTTTTGGACACGGGCATATCGGCTTTACGCTGGCACCGCGGACAGCCCGCATGGTCAGCTCTATTCTTGCCGCTTGATCGCGTCACGAATCGTGCCTGCGACATCAGCAGGCCTTTATCCTCGATCTCACAGATGCGGGTTGCGCGGCCGGTATTTCTTGACGAGCTTCTGGTTGATCTCGGCTGCACCCGGCATGTTGGCGCTGAGATAAACCGGCGCATCGCCGGCTTTCGAAAGCTCCGAGGCAACTTCGGCAAAGATCGCATTGATGATGGTCACCCCGACCGCCGTCGAGACCGGTCCGACCCGAAGTCCTGTTCCTTCGAGATCGACAACGGCGTCACCCGGCGGCAATCCGTTGTCGAGCACCACGTCGGCGACGTCGGCGAGCCGGCGGCGACCATTGGCGATCGCCGAGGAATAGGCGATCGACGTGATGGCGATGACCTTTGCGCCGATGTCGCGCGCATAGTCGGCCGCCTCGATCGGCGCGGCGTTCACACCCGAATTGGAGGCGATGATGATAACGTCGCCCGGCTGCATGCCGTAACGCTCCAGCATCGGCCGCACAAGGCCCTGTGTGCGCTCATAGACCGAACTGATGACGGCGCCCTCATGCAGCATGGCGGAGCCGACAAGCACCGGCACGGTGAAGGCGAGCCCGCCGGCGCGGTAGTGCACCTCTTCCGCCAGCATGTGCGAATGGCCGGTGCCGAACACATAGACGCGCTTGTCGTCGCGGGCGGCATCGAGGATGACCGCCGCGGCCTGCGCCATCGGTTCGGCGAGCGCCTGCCTCAACGTCTCCAGCCGGCCGATCAGGTTGGAGAAATAGGCATCGGTAATGTCGGTCATCCCGCTTCTCCTTGCGTTCAGGCTGCCTCGCCGGCAAGCCAGGTGGCGGTGACAGTAAGCGCATCTGTCAGATGTACGAGATCGGCGCGCGCGCCCGGCGAGAGATGGCCACGATCGGCAAGCCTCAGGAAACGCGCGGGATAGAGGGTCGCCATGCGCAAGGCCTCGGCGAGCGTCAGGTCGAGATAGGTGACGCCGTAGCGGATCGCCGAGATCATATCGACGTCGGAGCCGGCGAGCGTCCCGTCGGAAAGCACGAGCTTCGAGCAGAAGCCGCCCCTTTCGCGCCGAACGGTGCGTCCGTTCAGCGTGAACGAGTCCTGTTGCGAGCCGACAAGCGACATCGCGTCGGTGACGAAGAACAGCTTGCCTTCGCCGCGCTTGGCGCGCAGCGCCGTGCGCAGGGCCTTCGGATCGACGTGATGGCCGTCGGCAATGATGCCGCACCAGGATGCGGGATGATCGATGGCCGCGCCGACCAGGCCCGGAGCACGGTGGCCCATCTGGCTCATCGCGTTGAAGAGATGCGTGACCCCGCGCGCTCCGGCATCGAACCGTTCCTCCGCCGCCTCGCTGGAACAATCGGAATGGCCGATGCTGACGGTGACGCCGGCTTCGGCAAGCTCGCGCACCTGGGCGACCGTCACCTGCTCGGCGGCGATGGTGACGAGCAGCGTGCCGATCGACTCACGTGCCCGGATGAAGGCCTTGATGTCACTATCCTCCACCGGCCGCATCAGCTCGGCCAAATGAGCGCCCTTGCGGGCTGGCGCCAGATGCGGGCCTTCGAGATGCAGGCCGGCGACGCCGCGGTTTTCTTTCACAGCCTCCTTCGCCGCTTCGATAGCGGCACTGGTCGCCTCGGATGTGTCGGTGATCAAGGTCGGCAGCAGCGACGTCGTGCCGTAAGGCCGATGCCCGCTGGCGATGATATCCATCGACGCTGGGGAAGGCTCATCGTTCAACATTCGGCCGCCGCCGCCATTGACCTGCGCATCGATGAAGCCGGCCGACAGGATGCCGCCCGCAAGAGCGACCGTCTCGCCATCGGGCAGGTCGTTTACCGCGATGATCGCTTCGACGCGGCCGTCGGCAACGATGAGCGCCTTGTCGTCATGGAAGCGCTCGCCGTCAAAGATGCGGGCGCCGACGAAGATCTTGCGGACCATCAGATCGTCTCCGTCACCTTGAGTAGGTTCGCCGGCCGGTCGGGATCGAAGCCCTTGCGGCGTGTCACCGATTCGATCAGCCGGTAGTAGACGAGCAGCGACACCAGCGGATCGATCAGGCCATTGCCCGTCGTCGGCACGCGCAGATTGATGCCGGGAAGCGGCTGTGCCGAAAAACCGACGGTGGTGGCGCCGAGCTTCTGCAGCCGCTCCAGCGCCTGGCCGTTATTGGCGAAGGCCGCATCGTCAGGCGCGAAGGCGACGATCGGAAAGCCGGGCTGCACCAGGCGCATTGGACCGTGCATCAGTTCCGCTAGCGAAAAGGCCTCGGCATGCAGGCCGGAGGTTTCCTTCGCCTTCAGTGCCGCTTCTAGCGCGATCGCAAAGGCCGGGCCGCGGCCGGCCGTATAGAGCGAGGTCGCATGGAACAGCACCTCCTCGACCGCCGCCGTTTCGATACCTGCGGTCGCCGAAAGCGCCTCCGGCAGTTTTTCAAGCGCTGCCTGCAGGCCGGACGCGCCGCCGATCGCGGCCGTCACGCCGGAAAGGGCGGCGACGGAGGCAATGAAGGATTTGGTCGCCGCCACGCTTTTTTCCGCGCCGGCGTTAAGACCGAGAACGATATCGGCCTGTTTGGCAAGCGGGCTGTCGGTGACGTTGACGACGGCGATGGTCGTCGCCCCACCCTTCTTCGCCGCCTCCTGCAAAGCCACGATGTCAGGGCTGGCCCCCGACTGCGAAACGGTGAAATGCACACCGCCCTTCAGATGGAGGGCAGCGCCGTAGACGGAAGCGATTGACGGTCCCACCGATGCGACCGGTACGCCGCAGGTGATCTCGAAAAGATATTTGAAGAAGGTGGCGGCGTGGTCCGAGGAGCCGCGCGCCGCCGTGGTCACCACGCTCGGGCGGGCGGACGAAAACAGCCGGGCGATTTCCGCAAAGACCGGTTTTTCCTTTTCGAGAAGCGTGGCCACCACCACCGGCGACTGGCCGGCTTCCTGCAGCATCAGCGACTGGTTCTCACTCATGGTCATCTCCAATTCTCAATTCGGCAACGAAATCATAGGCATCGCCGCGGTAGTGCGAGCGGGTATATTCGACGACGCGCTGGTCTTCCAGGCGCGAGACACGTTCGATCAGAAGCGCCGGTGCGCCTGCCTTGACGTTCAGCATCGCGGCATAGGACGCATCGAGCGTGACGGCGGTCAGCCGCTGCAGCGCACGCACCGGTCGGTGGCCATTCGCCGCCAGCGCATCATAGAGCGATCCCTCGCCGCCGGCGTTCTCCCCCAGAAACTTGACCGGCACGACGGCCCGCTCGATCGCCAGCGGCAGGCCGTCGGCGAGGCGCAGACGGTCGAGTCTCAGAACCGGTTCGCCGGCGCCGAGGCCGAGCAGAAAGGATTCCTCCGGAGACGGCGTGTTGACCTCGCGCGACAAGATGCGTGCGGCCGGGAGACGCCCGCGCGAGCGCATGTCGGCGGAGAAGGAGGAAAGCCGCCAGAGCGACTGTTCCATGCGCTCCACCCTACCCGATACGAAAGTACCGCTTCCGTGGCGTGATTCCAGTGCGCCCGCCGCCATCAGGTCGTGATAGGCAGCGCGCACGGTGACGCGGCCAAGCTTGAGAGCCTCGGCAAGGTCGCGCTCGCCCGGCAGCGCCGTGCCGGCCTTCAGCAAGCCCTCCTGAATGAGGCTGGTCAGCGCCTGCGCCAGCCGCTTGTAGAGCGGCCCGGCCAACGCTTCGTCGCGCAGGCCGCGTCTATTGAGTTCAGCTACTAGACTGGTTCTATCCATGGGCAGACAATAGAACCTATATAGAACCAATCGGCAAGTCTGAATCGGACAAGGCATAAAAAAACCCTCTCCGGCAAACCGAAGAGGGTTCATAACGGTCAAATTTGACAGCCGTGCGTCTCTAGAATGCTCAGCTCTTGGTGAAGATGTAGTCCGTCTCCTGGCGCAGCACTTCGCCGGGGCGCAGGACCGCATTCGGAAAGCCTTCGTGATTGATGGCATCCGGCCAGACCTGCGTTTCCAGGCAGAAGCCGGCGAACGGGCCGTATTTGCGCCCGCCGAGGCCGGGAGCACCTGTATTGAGCTTGAAGCCGGCATAGAACTGCACGCCCGGCTCGGTGCTGCGCACTTCCAGCGACACGCCGGAATAGAGGCTGCGGGCGAGTGCCACAGTCCGCTTGGCGGTGCGTTCGCGAGACAGGCAGAAATTATGGTCGTACAATGCCTGTTCATTGCCGACGAAACGCTTCATCGGAGCCATCTCGCGGAAATCGAATTCAGTGCCGGCAACGGGCCGGATTTCGCCGGTCGGCACCTGCTTTTCGTCGGTCGGCAAATAGTGATCGGCGGCGATCATGATGTCGTGGCCCAGCGCATCGTCGCGGCCGTCGAGATTGAAATAGGCGTGCTGGCAGACATTGGCGAGCGTCGGCTGGTCGCTGGTGGATTCGTAGGTGATCGACAGCTCGCCGTTGCCATGCACCCGGAACATCGCCTGGATGGTGCAATTGCCGGGGTAGCCGGCGCGGCCGTCGGGATCGACGATCTTCATCACCAGCCGGTCGACGTCATGCTCGACGATCGTCCAGTTGCGCTTGCCGATGTTGTCGCTGCCGCCATGCAGATGCGTCACGCCGTTTTCGTTCCGCTCGAGCTGATAATCCTTGCCGTCGAGCGTGAACCTGCCGCCGCCGATGCGATTGGCGCAGCGGCCGGGCGTTGCGCCGAAATAGGCCGAGTAGAGCGGGTAGTTGTCGAACTCCTCGAAGCCAAGCTGCAGCGGCGCGTCATGTCCCGCAAGGCGCAGATCCTGGATGACCGCGCCCCAGGTGATGATCTTGGCCGTCAGGCCGCCGCCATTGATGACGACGCGATAGACGGTTTCGCCCGCCTTCGTCTGCCCGAAAACATCCCGCTCCAACTTATCCGACATAATCGACCGTCCGTTCCTTTGCGCGTCCGATAAGACGCGCGGCGCTATAGAGTTCCGGACCGGAACCTGCCCGCATTTGCTCCAAACCGCAACCGGGCAGGTCAGAAAGAAATGCCGGTCAAAGATCCATGCCGATCTCTTCGACGTCATAGGGCGTCGTCTGGTAAATCTCATTGATCCAGTTACCGAACAAGAGGTGCGCATGGCTGCGCCAGCGGTTCTGCGGCGCAAGCGTCGGATCATTATGCGGGAAGTAATTATGCGGCATCTTGATCGGCACGCCGGCATCCACATCGCGGAAATACTCATCCGAAAGCGAGGTGGAATCATATTCGACGTGGTTGAACATGTAGAGCCGCCGGCCCCTCTTCTCGTGCACGAGGCATACGCCCATCTCGCTGGATTCCATTAGGATTTCCAGGCTTGCGGATTTCTCGATATCTTCGCGGCGCACCTCGGTCCACCGCGACACCGGAACCTCGAAATTGTCGGAAAAGCCGTTCAGATAGATGGATGAAGGCTTCAGGTTTCGGTGCCGGTAGACGCCGAAGGCCTTTTCCTTCAGCTGATATTTCGGAACGCCGTGGAAGTGATAGATCGCCGCCATCGCGCCCCAGCAGACGTTCATCGTCGAATGGACGTTGGTCTCGGTCCAATTAAAGATCTCCTGCATCTCTGCCCAATAGGTAACGTCCTCATAGGGCAGAAGCTCGATCGGCGCTCCGGTGATGATGAAGCCGTCGAACTTGCGCTGCTTCACCTCTTCCCAGGTCTGGTAGAAGGCGAGCAGGTGATCTTCGGATGTGTTCTTCGCCTTGTGGCCGCCGATGCGGATGAGCGACAGCTCCACCTGCAGCGGCGAAGCCCCGACGAGGCGGGCCATCTGCAGTTCGGTCTTGATCTTGTTGGGCATCAGGTTGAGCAGGCCGATCTGCAACGGTCTTATATCCTGACGGATCGCCATCGTCTCGGTCATCACCCGCACACCTTCCTGAACCAGGGTTTCGAAAGCGGGCAGCGTATCGGGGATCTTGATGGGCATTTGCGGTCAACTCGATCGAAAATAAAAAACCGGCGGCGAAAAAATCGCTACCGGTCCGCACGCGGCCCTTTAGCGACTTCTTTAACGTGGCTGCAAGCCGGCCGGCCAAATCACCACGGAGTGCCTTAATTAGTCCCAGTTGAGCCGCGAATCAACTCCGAATGCATGCAGGAGCGGAGCGTCAAGAATCATCACAGTTTAATGACTGATAAAATCTGTTGATAGACCGGTAACGCCACCATGTTAATAATGACAGTATGGGCGGTTTGGAAAAGCATGATGGCAGATAAGATTGAGGGGAGGCCGGGCACCAGGAGGCAGGATAAGGTTGGTTACGACTTCAGCCTGACATATCGCCTCGGAGTAATGTTCTCGGCATTCTGGAATTCTGAAGTGCGTGGCAAGGTGCTGTTTCTGGCAACAGTGCTGATCCTCGTCATCCTTCTGACAGCTTATGGCCAGGTCATTCTGAACGAGTGGAACGCCCCCTTCTATGATTCGCTCGAGCGCCGCGATCTCGGCGAATTCTTCCACCAGCTCGAAATCTTTGCGATGATCGCCGGCACGCTGCTGCTGCTCAACGTGCTGCAGGCCTGGCTGAACCAGATGACCGCGCTCTATATGCGCGAGGGCCTGTCGCGCGATCTCGTCAATCAATGGCTGAAGCGCAAGCGGGCGCTGCGGCTCGCCTCGAGCGGCCTGATCGGCGTCAATCCCGACCAGCGCCTTCACGAGGATTCCCGTAACCTCGCCGAAAGCACGACAGGGCTCGTTCTCGGCCTCTTACAGTCAACCATTCTTCTGGTGAGCTTCATCGGCGTGCTCTGGGAGCTGTCGAGCGGCTTCGTCTTCCACATCAGCGGCCACAGCTTCTCCATTCCAGGCTACATGGTCTGGGCAGCGATTTTTTATGCCGCCTCCGCCTCGGTGCTGAGTCAGGTCGTCGGCCGCAAGCTGGTCAAGCTCAATGCCGACCGGTTCTCGAAGGAGGCCGAGCTTCGTTTCACGCTGATGCATGCCAATGAGAACATGCCGGCAATCACCGTCGCTCGCGGCGAAGAGAATGAACGCCGGCGCATCAACACCGACATCAGTTCGGTGCTGAGGGTGGTCAAGCGGCTCGCCATGGCCAACACCAATCTCACCTGGGTTTCGGCCGGCTACGGCTGGCTCGTGATCGTTATCCCCATTATCGTTGCCGCACCCGCTTATTTTTCCGGCGGCCTCACCCTCGGGCAGCTGATGATGTCGGTCGGCGCCTTCAACCAAGTCAATACGGCGTTGCGCTGGTATGTCGCCAATTTCGGCCCGATCGCCGAATGGCGTGCCACGCTGATGCGCGTCACCGACTTCCGCCAGGCGCTGCTCGACATGGACGAGGACTTTGGTGTGAAGGGCAGCATCGCCTATGAAAACACCACCCCCGACAGGCTGACGCTGAAGGATGTGGTGATCAATGCCAAAATCGGCGAAGACATCGAGGAATGCGGCGGTTTTCGCCTGCGTGAAACCGACATCGTGATCAAGGCCGGCGAAAAGATCATGATCAACGGCGATCATAGCGTCAACCGCAAACTGCTGTTCCAGGCCTTGGCCGGGCTCTGGCCGTGCGGCAGCGGCACGATGGGTCTGCCGCCGATCGACGACATGCTGTTCATTCCGCAGATTGCCTATATTCCGGGCGGCACTTTGCGCGAGGCGCTTGCCTTCCCCGAAAGCCCGGATGCCTACGAGCAGGCTGCCGTCGAGGCGGCCCTTGAAAAGGCCGGCCTGCACTCTCTGATCGCAAGGCTCGATACCCGCGCCCGCTGGGACAAGCTG
Source organism: Rhizobium sp. NXC14 (assembly GCF_002117485.1). Classification (NCBI taxonomy): domain Bacteria; kingdom Pseudomonadati; phylum Pseudomonadota; class Alphaproteobacteria; order Hyphomicrobiales; family Rhizobiaceae; genus Rhizobium; species Rhizobium sp. NXC14. The sequence goes on along the minus strand of NZ_CP021030.1, from coordinate 4,375,234 downwards.
CTCGACAGCGATGAACAGAAGGCGATCGGCTTCGCGCGCCTGCTGCTGGTGCGCCCGCGTTGGATCATCTTCGACGAAGTGCTCGAGGGCATGGAGCCGGAATGGCAGGAGACGATGTGCAGCGTGCTGACTTCGATACCCGAAACGGGCATGATCTATATCGGCCGCTCTGAAACCTATCTGGAGGCGCTGCAGCCGCGGGTGCTGCATCTGCAGGCTCTGCCTTCGAGATCTGAAGAGCCGCAGCAGCAGGTCGCCCAGACCACCGGCGCCAGCGCCAGTGCGGGCGCAGCCGTCGTCCCCGCGCCGGCGCTTTAAGACCTCCCCATCAGCAGGAGTTTTACCTGCAGCGTGACGCGAGCGGCTGAGTGCGAGAGTCTCAGCCTTCGAGCTCTTCGCGCAGCATTTCGAGCTCCAACCATTCCTCTTCCATCTTGGACAGGCCGGCGCGCAGCTTTTCCATCTCGCTCGCAAGTTGATTGAAGGCGGCGGGGTCACGCGTGAAGAGACCGGGATCGGCCATGACAAGTTCGCGCTTGGCGAGCTCGGCCTCGGCTTTGGCCATCTCCTTCGGCAGATTTTCCAGCGCGAATTTCTGCTTGAAGGAAAGCTTGCCCTTCGAGCCTCCGCCGGAAGCTGTTATCTCCTGCGTCTTCGGCTTCTCCGCCGCCTTCTCGGCCTTCCGGCGCTCTTCGATCGCGCCTTTGCGCTGCGCCAGCATGTCCGTGTAACCGCCGGCATATTCGATCCATCGGCCGTCGGGCGCATCCGCTACGGCGGGCGCGATCGTCGAGGTCACGGTGCGGTCGAGGAAATCGCGATCGTGGCTGACGAGAATGACGGTGCCGGGAAAGCCGGCGACGATTTCCTGCAGGAGGTCGAGCGTCTCGATGTCGAGATCGTTGGTTGGTTCGTCGAGGATCAGGAGGTTTGCCGGGCGCGCCAGGATGCGCGCCAGCATCAGCCGGGCGCGTTCGCCGCCGGAGAGGCTTTTGATCGGCGTGCGCGCCTGTTCCGGCTGGAACAGGAATTCCTTCATGTAGCCGGTGACATGGCGCTGTTCGCCGTTTACGAGCAGGTTTTCGCCACGCCCGTCCGTCAGGTAGTTTGCAAGCGTATCCTCGGGGTTCAGGTCCTCGCGTTTCTGGTCGAGGGTGGCGATCTCCAGGTTGGTGCCGAGTTTCACTGTGCCGCTATCCGGCGAAAGCTGGCCGGTCAGCATTTTCAGGAGCGTCGTCTTGCCGGCACCGTTCGGCCCGACGAGACCGATGCAATCGCCGCGATGTACGCGGATCGAGAACGGCGTGACGATGGCCCGGTCGCCGAAGCTCTTGGTGATCTTCTCGGCCTCGATCACCAGCTTGCCGGATTCCTGCGCGTCCGAAACCGTCGCCTGCACCGTTCCTTGCGGTCCCTTATGGCCGCGATATTGCGAACGCATCGTCTGCAGCTCGCCGAGGCGGCGCATGTTGCGTTTGCGCCGGGCCGTGACGCCGTAGCGCAGCCAGTGTTCTTCGCGCTCGATCGCCTTGCCGAGCTTGTGCTGCTCCAGTTCTTCGGCCTCCAGCACCTGGTCGCGCCATGCCTCGAAATGCGCGAATCCCCTGTCGAGCCGGCGCGAGGCGCCGCGGTCGAGCCAGACGGTTGCCGTCGAGACTTTTTCAAGGAAACGACGGTCATGCGAAATCAGCACCAGGGCGCTGCGGGTCTTCTGCAGCTCGCCTTCCAGCCATTCGATTGTGGGAAGGTCGAGATGGTTGGTCGGCTCGTCGAGCAGGAGAATATCCGGTTCCGGGGCCAGCACGCGGGCAAGGGCGGCCCGGCGCGCTTCACCGCCGGAAAGGGTGTTCGGATCTTCTTCGCCGGTCAGGCCGAGATGCGACAGAAGATAGGTGACGCGATAGTGGTCGTCGCCCGGTCCCAGCCCGGCCTCGGCATAGGCCTGAACGGTGCGGAAGCCGGCAAAGTCCGGGGCTTGTTCGAGATAGCGCACCGTCGAAGACGGATGGCGGAAGACCTCGCCGGACTGCGCCTCGACCAGGCCGGCGGCAATCTTCAGGAGTGTCGATTTGCCAGAGCCGTTACGCCCAACGAGACAGATCTTGTCGCCGGGCTCGACCTGCAGCGAAGCGCCCGCCAGCAGCGGTGCGCCGCCGAAGCTCAGGAAGATGTCATCGAGTTTCAGAATGGGAGGGGCCAAAATCAGACTCCGGAAAGATCATAGGGTCGGGCAAGCACGATCGCCCTGCCGCTCTCGAGCGAAAAGCGAACCTTGCCTTCCGCGACATTTGAAATGGTGCGCGATGAGCCGAAAGGCAGATGGAAATCCGTGAGCGGATAGCGCGCATTCTCGATGGAGAGCCCCTTCAGCTCGCTGAACGCGGGGACGGAAAACAGGGAGCCCTTGGGAAGGTCCAGTTCGATCGTGCCGGGGAGCAGCGGAACGGCCTCTTCCTTGCCCGAGGTCAGCAGGACGTCGAAACCCTGCTCAGCAAGGCCGACGGCCGACAGCAGGTGTTGAAGCGCATGGTCGGAGCGTTCGCCGCCGAGCGCGCCGGCGAGGATCAGCCGCCGGGCGCCTCGGGCGACCGCTTCCGATACCGCGATCTCTCCGTCCGTTGCCGCCTTTGCTGCGGGATAGGGTTGCTTTGCCACATCGAGAAAGCCCGCTTCGAGCTCGGGGGGCGTCGAATCGAAATCGCCGACCCAGAGCTCAGGCATGACACCAAGCGCCGCCGCATGCCGCATGCCGCCATCGGCCGCGATGAAACGGCTGCCGCCGATCGCGTGGCGCAGGCGTTCCGTCAGGCTGAGTTCGCCGCCGAGCAGAATGGTGAAGGTGGATTGGCTCATGGGCACTGCCCTTAGCGCAAACGGGGGGGCGAGGGGAAGGGGCACCGACGGACGGCGCTTTCGCCTCAACCGGGCGTGTCCTTGTCGCGCGAGAGAAAGATCGCCTCGTAGCCGCCAATGAAACGTTCGAACAGCGTCGCGAAGCGCTCTATATCTTCGCGCGGCCAATCGGAGACGATCTCGGAAATGATGGCCATTTTCTGCGCGTGGATCTCGGCAAGCAGCGCCTGGCCGGCCTCGGTGATGACGACGACGATCCGCCGCGCATCGGCCTGGGAGGCTTCGCGGCGCAGCACGTTGCGCCCGACCATCTCGGCCACGACCCGGCTGGCACGCGACGGGTCGATGCGCAGCATCTCCGCGATCAAGCCGACGGTAACCTCGCCGGGCGACTCAGCCCGCCGCACGGCGTCCAGCACGTCGAGATGGGAAAGCTCAAGGCCCGGTGCGGCACTCTGGATCGCCAGCCTGCCGATCAGCCGTCGGCCGGTCATCAGGCGCATGCGTGCCATGCTCTTGCCGATGCGAGGCAGGTTCTCATCGTCCGGCTCGGCCCGACCGTTGGACAGGATCTTCGTCAGCGTCTCATTCATGACGGCACCATAGCAGAGCGGAGGTTAAAATTGAATATGCCGGAGTCACTCATATGCCGTTGACAATTCCATGCTAATAGCACATAAAATAGATCAAACTCGGAAATATGCCCCCATGGACATGCAGCCCGCGCCTGCGCCGCTCGTGACGGATTCTCGTCGCCGGCTTATCCTCTTCTTCTTTCTGATGACCGCCATGTTCATGGCCACGCTCGATAATCAGATCGTCTCCACGGCCCTGCCGACGATCGTCGGTGAGTTCGGCCATCTCGAGCGTTTCGGCTGGATCGGCTCGGCCTACCTGCTGGCGCTCAGCGCTGTCATGCCACTCTACGGCAAGCTTGGTGATCTCTTCGGCCGCAAATATGTGATGATGACGGCGATCGCAATCTTCACCACGGGCTCCGCGGTCTGCGGCCTCGCCGTCTCGATGAACACGCTGATCACCGCCCGTGTGCTGCAGGGCCTCGGCGGTGGCGGCATCATGGTATCGATCTTTGCCGTCAACGCCGATCTGTTCGAGCCGCGCGAGCGGGCGCGCTATCAAAGCTATTCCAGCCTCGTGCTGATGGCTTCAGGCGCGATCGGCCCGGTGCTCGGGGGAACGATGAGCGATCTCTTCGGCTGGCGCTCGATCTTCCTCGTCAACGTGCCGATCGGTTTCATCGTGCTCACCGGCCTTGCCTTCATGCTGCCCTACCGCAAGCCGCATCGGCGCCCGAAGATCGATTATGCCGGCGCACTCCTGATCGCGCTGACGACGACGAGCATCGTGCTTGCCACAGACAGCAGCGAATTGTTCGGGGCGTTGATCTCACCACAGAGTATCGGCATCGTCGCCTTCGGCGCAGTCTGCGCCGTCACCTGGGTGTTCGTCGAGCGCCGCGCGCCGGAGCCGATCGTTCCCCTGCAGCTCTTCCGCAATTCGACCTTCAGCCTCCTGCTGCTAATATCGGTGATGGGCGGCGCGATCGCCATCGGCATGGTCAATTATCTCGCTCTCTTCCTACAGACGACGACCGGCCTTTCCCCATCGGTCGCCGGCCTTCTGTTCATTCTGCTGACCGGTGGTCTCGTCTGCGGATCACTGTCCGCCGGGCGTATTATCTCGATGACCGGCCGCTACAAACCCTTCGCCATCGCGAGCCTCACCTGCAGCGCCATTGCCTTTGCGCTGATGTCACAGGTCCATGCCGGAACGCCAATCGCCTTCATCGGCGCGATCATGATGCTGCATGGCATCGGCATCGGCCTTGCGCAGCAGGTCCCCGTCATCGGCGTGCAGAATGCCGCCCCCGCTCGCGACGTCGGCGCCGCGACCGGCTCGGTGACGCTCTCGCGCATGGGCGGCGCCTCAATTGCCATTTCGATCTATGGCGCGATCATCGCCTCCGGGCTCGGCAAGGTCGGCGCTCCCATTCCCGGTGTCGCCGATATCGAACAGCTGACGCCGAAGATGATGGCCGCCCTTCCCGAAGCAAGCCGCCAGGCCGTCGCAGATGTCTATGCCGCCGCCTTCTCGCCCCTTTTCATGACTTCCTGCGCCATTGCCCTGATCGGCCTTGCTGCCGCAATGATGCTGAAGCCCGTGCAGCTGCCCCTCACCGGGGAAATGAAGCGACCGCAATCGGCGGCGGCGGAAGCGGCGGAGTAGGGGCATAACGGGAATATTCACCAGCAGACGTTCCATTACCCCGTAAATAAATTAGAAGTTGCGATTTTCTGGCAGGACTGCCATTTACCAGCCTGTCACTCAATCGTGCCGTTCTTTTTCCGTGCCGGCGACAA
>NZ_CP021030.1:3947500-4065000 GCF_002117485.1 Rhizobium sp. NXC14 | reverse complement strand
AATGGGGCAACCCACCTTAAATGCTTGGAAAATCATTCTGGTTGTCGGGTCTTCGACCCGACGTTACGGCGAACGATCGCCGACGGCCTCTGGCCTGTAAGGGAACTTCCCGATACAGCGCAGAGCGCGTCGCCGGTCGTCCGGCGCGCCCACGCAGCGCTGCACGAAGTGCAGAACAAGCGTGAGTGAAAACCCGAATGGTTTCCAAGCATTGTGATAAGGTATCTGCACCTGAATACATAGGGTGTAAGAAGCGAACGCAGGGAACTGAAACATCTAAGTACCTGCAGGAAAGGACATCAACCGAGACTCCGCAAGTAGTGGCGAGCGAACGCGGACCAGGCCAGTGGCAATTGTGATTAAAGTGGAACGCTCTGGAAAGTGCGGCCGTAGTGGGTGACAGCCCCGTACGCGTAGATATCACGATTGTCCTAGAGTAGGGCGGGACACGAGAAATCCTGTCTGAACATGGGGAGACCACTCTCCAAGCCTAAGTACTCGTGCATGACCGATAGCGAACAAGTACCGTGAGGGAAAGGTGAAAAGCACCCCGACAAGGGGAGTGAAATAGAACCTGAAACCGGATGCCTACAAACAGTCGGAGCCCGCAAGGGTGACGGCGTACCTTTTGTATAATGGGTCAACGACTTAGTGTAACAAGCAAGCTTAAGCCGGTAGGTGTAGGCGCAGCGAAAGCGAGTCTGAACAGGGCGATATAGTTTGTTGCATTAGACCCGAAACCGAGTGATCTAGCCATGAGCAGGTTGAAGGTTGGGTAACACCAACTGGAGGACCGAACCCGCATCTGTTGCAATAGATTGGGATGACTTGTGGCTAGGGGTGAAAGGCCAATCAAACTCGGAAATAGCTGGTTCTCCGCGAAATCTATTTAGGTAGAGCGTCGAGCGAATACCCCCGGGGGTAGAGCACTGGATGGGCTATGGGGACTCACCGTCTTACTGATCCTAACCAAACTCCGAATACCGGGGAGTACTACTCGGCAGACACACGGCGGGTGCTAACGTCCGTCGTGAAAAGGGCAACAACCCTAACCTCCAGCTAAGGTCCCCAAGTCATGGCTAAGTGGGAAAGGATGTGAGGATCCCAAAACAACCAGGATGTTGGCTTAGAAGCAGCCATCATTTAAAGAAAGCGTAACAGCTCACTGGTCTAAATAAGGGTCTTTGCGCCGAAAATGTAACGGGGCTGAAGCCATGCACCGAAGCTGAGGATGTGTAGCAATACACGTGGTAGCGGAGCGTTCCGTAAGCTGATGAAGGGAGACCCGTGAGGGCTCCTGGAGGTATCGGAAGTGCGAATGTTGACATGAGTAACGATAAAGAGGGTGAGAGACCCTCTCGCCGAAAGACCAAGGGTTCCTGCTTAAAGTTAATCTGAGCAGGGTTAGCCGGCCCCTAAGACGAGGCGGACACGCGTAGTCGATGGGAACCACGTTAATATTCGTGGGCCTGGTGGTAGTGACGGATTGCACAAGTTGTTCTGGTTTATTGGATTATCAGGGCAGCGGAGCGGTTCCAGGAAATAGCTCCACCGTATAGACCGTACCCGAAACCGACACAGGTGGTCAGGTAGAGTATACCAAGGCGCTTGAGAGAACTATGTTGAAGGAACTCGGCAAATTGCACGCGTAACTTCGGAAGAAGCGTGACCCCATTTTAGGCAACTATGATGGGGTGGCACAGACCAGGGGGTAGCGACTGTTTATCAAAAACACAGGGCTCTGCGAAGTCGCAAGACGACGTATAGGGTCTGACGCCTGCCCGGTGCTGGAAGGTTAAGAGGAGAGGTGCAAGCTTTGAATCGAAGCCCCAGTAAACGGCGGCCGTAACTATAACGGTCCTAAGGTAGCGAAATTCCTTGTCGGGTAAGTTCCGACCTGCACGAATGGCGTAACGACTTCCCCGCTGTCTCCAACATAGACTCAGTGAAATTGAATTCCCCGTGAAGATGCGGGGTTCCTGCGGTCAGACGGAAAGACCCCGTGCACCTTTACTATAGCTTTACACTGGCATTCGTGTCGGCATGTGTAGGATAGGTGGTAGGCTTTGAAGCGGGGACGCCAGTTTCCGTGGAGCCATCCTTGAAATACCACCCTTATCGTCATGGATGTCTAACCGCGGCCCGTCATCCGGGTCCGGGACAGTGTATGGTGGGTAGTTTGACTGGGGCGGTCGCCTCCGAAAGAGTAACGGAGGCGCGCGATGGTGGGCTCAGACCGGTCGGAAATCGGTCGTCGAGTGCAATGGCATAAGCCCGCCTGACTGCGAGACTGACAAGTCGAGCAGAGACGAAAGTCGGTCATAGTGATCCGGTGGTCCCGCGTGGAAGGGCCATCGCTCAACGGATAAAAGGTACGCCGGGGATAACAGGCTGATGACCCCCAAGAGTCCATATCGACGGGGTTGTTTGGCACCTCGATGTCGGCTCATCGCATCCTGGGGCTGGAGCAGGTCCCAAGGGTTTGGCTGTTCGCCAATTAAAGCGGTACGTGAGCTGGGTTCAGAACGTCGTGAGACAGTTCGGTCCCTATCTGCCGTGGGTGTAGGAATATTGACAGGATCTGTCCCTAGTACGAGAGGACCGGGATGGACATATCTCTGGTGGACCTGTTGTCCTGCCAAGGGCATAGCAGGGTAGCTATATATGGACGGGATAACCGCTGAAGGCATCTAAGCGGGAAACCCACCTGAAAACGAGTGTTCCCTATCAGAGCCGTGGAAGACGACCACGTTGATAGGCCGGGTGTGGAAGTGCGGCAACGCATGAAGCTTACCGGTACTAATAGCTCGATCGGCTTGATCGTTCTCATTGTTCATGCTCATCAGCCAAAGGCTGATGATGCCAGAAAGGAATAGGCAGTCGGCAATAGCCACTCCTCATTCGCTTCAAAGACGTGTTCAAAAAAACGATGACAATAGCGCTATTGCCTAATGGCAACTGCCTACTGCCTCATCCCCAGCTTCTCATCAAAAGTTGCGCTTTGCCGACCTGGTGGTTATGGCGGGGTGGCTGCACCCGTTCCCTTTCCGAACACGGCCGTGAAACGCCCCTGCGCCCATGGTACTTCGTCTTAAGACGCGGGAGAGTAGGTCGCTGCCAGGTCTGCCAAACGCAACTCAGTTGATAAAATCTTCTCAATCACAAGCCAACGGCCCAAAGCCGAAACAAAGGGCCGCTCACAAGCGGCCTTTCGTGTTATAATCATTCCGCGGGGTGGAGCAGCCCGTTCGGCCTAAGATCGATCCACCGGATCGATCTCTTAACGGCCTCACCTCGTCAGGCTACGCCTGACATCGCTCCCGGGCTCAGACAGTCCGGAATAAAATAACGCGGGGTGGAGCAGCCCGGTAGCTCGTCAGGCTCATAACCTGAAGGCCGCAGGTTCAAATCCTGCCCCCGCAACCAAACCTTCCATAAACACAACACGCAAAAAGCCCGCCTCATCGCGGGGTTTGCGTTTCTGGCAGCGGGTCGAGGAGTTAACGCCGAGTCAGTGGCCCGCAAGCAGGCGAAGCCGACGCCGCGAGACAGAAAACCCAGATCCTTCGCCCGCAATCAAAGTACCCTTTATCTCCCGCAACATTACAATCAGCTATCGCCGGCGCAAAGACTTCATCTTCGCCGGTCTGTTCCCGCATGCCGGATATCATTGCTGGAAAATCAACAGGACGTAGGCCAGAAAAAGCACGAGATGGACCGCACCCTGCATCAGATGCGTGCGACCGCTGGCAAAGGTGATGATGCTGACGGCAAGAGTGAGCAGCAGCATCACGAGATCTCCATGCTCCAGTCCGAGTGTTACCGGGTGTCCGTAAAGGCGGTTGATGCCGAGCATCGCCGGCACGGTCAGCCCGATCGTCGATAAAACCGACCCGAGAAAAATATTAACGGAGCGTTGAAGATTGTTGGCGATGGATGCGCGTACGGCGCTGATTGCCTCGGGGGTCGCGACAAGAATGGCCATGACGACACCGCCAAACGCGGTTGGAGCATGCAGGGTTTCGATGATGTAATCGATCGGCCGCGCGAGTTGTTCGACCAAGAAGACCACTGGTCCCATGTAGGCGAACAGCAATAGTGCGTGAGGCCAAACCGGCGGGTGGTGAAGCGCAGCTTCGCCAAGAGGTTCGCGGCGATTGCTGCCGTCGGTGAAGTAGTCCTGATGGCGGCCGGCTTGCAGAAACAGAAACGTGGCATAAAGACCGACGGAGAGTATGCCGAGGATCAATTGCCGTGGTGCCGACGGGTGCTGTCCGTCCGGGCCGGAAAGAAATGTCGGCATCACCAGGCTGAGCGTGGCCAAGGGTACGATGACACCGAGATAGGCGTTGGCGCCCTGGAGGTTATGCTGTTGCTCCGGCCGCCGCCATGCACCTAGGAGCAACGACAGGCCGACCATGCCGTTCAGGATGATCATGACGACCGCAAACAAGGTGTCGCGCGCAAGCGTGGGATTGTTCTCGCCGTGAATCATCACGGCGGAGATCGCCATGACTTCGATCGAGGTTATGGCAAGCGTCAGAATGAGCGTGCCGTATGGCTCCTTCAGCCGCTCGGCCAGATGATCCGCATGCCGCACAACAGACAGGGCGGAGCCGAGAACGACGGCAAACAGCCAGCCGAAAACGACGGCGAACCAAAGCGGATCGGAAAGTCGGCTGAAGAGGTCGTCCTGGAAAACAAGGAACGTCAAACTCGTCGCGATGCTGACGCCCAGGAACCATTCCTCGCGCATCAGATCGGTTGCGCCGGTGGCCAATGCCGGTCCGTCAGCCATCGCAACCACCGTGATCCGGCAGATGCCGCAGCAATGCGATCATTGACACCATGGCCTGCCCGATCCTGAGATAAAGGTCGTTCATTTGTCGTCGGCCCACAATAGCAAAAGGACCGTGCTCCAGGCCAGATAGCCGTGACCATTCAAATGCGCACAGCTTGCCTATTCGCGGCCGGTGGCCGGAATCGCTGCGCCGGTAACGACGGCTGCGGCGGGCGATATCAGGAAGGCGATGAGCCGGGCGATCGACTGCGGCGATACCCAGGCGTCGGTTTTTGCAATGGGCATGGCAGCACGATTCTCGGGGGTATCGATCGTGCCAGGCAGAATGCAGTTGGCGGTGATGCGGTCGTCGCGGCACTCGGCAGCAAGCGCTTCTGTCAGCCGGATGACGGCCGCTTTCGAGGCTGCATAGGCGGCCTGGTTAGGACCGGCCTTCAGGCCGGGCATCGCAGCGACGTGTACGATGCGGCCGTAGCCGGCAGCCTTCATCGTCGGGAGAACCGCCGCGCTGATCGTCAGCGCGGTGCGGGCGTTTGCCGTCATCATCGTATCCCATTGCGCCGGGGCTTCCGGCCCGACCGCCCCCGTCTGAAACCCGCCAACGGTGTTGACCAGTGCGCCGACGCCGCCGAAGCGCTTAACGGCTCGGGCGACGGCGGCAGCGCAGGAGGCGTAATCGGTGAGATCCGTTCCGGCAATCGATAGAAACTCGGTGGACGCGGGAAGCTCGCCGGCCAAAGTTTCCAGCTCCTGGCTCGAACGGTTCATGCAGACGAGTTTCACGCCGGCGCCGGCAAGCTCCCGGACAACGGCGCTGCCGAGGTTGCCGCCGGCTCCCGTGACGATCACGGCTTTCTGGTCGTTCATGGCAAGTGATCTCCTGACGGTGCCGTTGCTGGACGCCGCGCATTGTTGGTCCAGGCTGCGCCGCAACGCAACCCCTGCGCAACCGCGCCAGTCAGGTATATTGAGAACGTTGGCGGAGCAGTGAGCTCCGCCCGTAATCATCCAGCTCCGTCGCGTTGGGATTCAGTGATATTTTTCCCGTTCGCGGCCGAGAATGTCCGGCGCATCCAACTCGGAGATCGGGCGGGTGACATCTGCCGGGATGTCACCGGTGAGCTGCAGGTCGAGATAGCGAGCGCAGCAGACGCGCAGGAAGGACGTGAAGTTTCCGAGATCATGGCCGGCATCGATCGATTCATGGTGCAGCCGGGTAATCAACTGCACGACGTTCATGCCGTCGCGCCGCGCAATTTCCTCGAGCTTCGACCAAAAGAAGTTCTCCAGCCTCACGCTGGTGACCATGCCGTCGATGCGCAGCGATCGGGTGGTGCTTTCCCACAGCCGCGCATTCGCCTTGATGAAGAGCTCACACATGTCGTCCTCTCCGTGCCGCCTCGTCAAGCGGCGTTGGTCTCGGGTATTGACGAGGCATCGAGTACGGCCATGAACTGCCGCAGCCAGGAGGGATGCGCCGGCCATGCCGGCGCCGTGACCAAGTTGCCGTCCGAGATCGCATCGGTAATTGAAATATCTGCGTAAATGCCGCCGGCAAGTTCGACTTCCGGCCGGCAGGCGGGATAGGCCGAGCAGGTGCGGCCCTTCAGCACGCCGGCGGCGGCAAGCAGCTGCGCGCCATGGCAGATGGCTGCAACGGGTTTTCCGGCATCGAAGAAATGCCGGACCGATTTGATGACGTTGGCATTGAGGCGAAGATATTCCGGCGCGCGACCGCCGGGGATGACCAGGGCATCGTAATCCTCCGCCCGCACGCTGTCGAAAGTGGCGTTCAGCGCGAAATTATGACCTCGTTTTTCCGAGTAGGTCTGATCGCCCTCGAAATCGTGAATGGCAGTGGCGACAGTCTCACCCGCCTTCTTGCCGGGGCAGACGGCGTCGACCGTATAGCCGCAGGCGAGCAGCGTTTGAAACGGCACCATCGTTTCATAATCTTCGGTGAAGTCACCCGTGATCATCAGGATCTTAGAAGCTGGCATCGCATCCTCCTTGGAACCAACAGGCGAAGATTAACAAAGACCGCCGAGCAGCAGGTACTATGGGAATACTACAGGCGAAATTCTCGGCCGGAACCTGGGTGAGCATCGCGAGTTCTCAGACCCTCTCCCGTGTGTAAACCGTTGCATCTGTCGGGCGGCAGATGTCACACCGTCCTGACCGTCGCATCCGGGACGGCACAGGCCTCGCCGCCGCCGAAGAGACGGGAACGGGTGAGAAAGCGTTTCTCGCGGCCGTTGTCGAGCGAGAACATGCCGCCGCGGCCCGGCACGACGTCGATGATGAGCTGCGTGTGTTTCCATGCCTCGAACTGGCTGGCGCTGATATAGACCGGCACGCCGCCGATCTCGCCGAGCTTGACGTCGCTGTCGCCGACCATGAATTCATTGGCAGGATAACACATCGGTGAAGAGCCGTCGCAGCAGCCGCCGGACTGGTGGAAGAGGATATCGGGATGGTCCCGCTTGATTTCTGCAATCAGATCAAGGGCCGCATCGGTTGCGAGAACACGCGGTTCGCCGTCGACGGTCGTTTCCATGGTTCTTCCTCCTAAAGTTTGGGGAAGAAAGAAACCCTCCCCGACCCCTCCCCACAAGGGGGAGGGACTTAACTTGTTGAACTGCCTCGTTCTAAAAGCGATGTATCGCCTTGCTGAGACTTCGGTAGGGAAAGCTGGTGGAGCGGCATCATAAGCCGCTCCCCCTTGTGGGGAGGGGTTTTGAACCTCTCCATATGAAAACATCTCAGAAGAAACCGAGCGCCTTCGGGCTGTAGCTGACCAGGATATTCTTGGTCTGCTGGTAATGCTCGAGCATCATTTTGTGAGTTTCGCGACCGATGCCGGATTGCTTGTAGCCGCCGAAGGCGGCGTGGGCGGGGTAGGCATGGTAGCAGTTGGTCCAGACGCGGCCCGCCTGGATCTCGCGGCCGAAACGGTAGCAGCGATTGGCGTCGCGGCTCCAGACGCCGGCGCCGAGACCGTAGAGCGTGTCGTTGGCGATTTCGAGCGCCTCCTTCTCATCCTTGAAGGTTGCGACCGAGACCACAGGTCCGAAGATCTCCTCTTGGAACACCCGCATCTTGTTGTGGCCCTTGAAGATCGTCGGCTTGACGTAATAGCCGTTCGCCAATTCGCCGCCGAGATCGTTGCGCGAGCCGCCGGCCAGAACCTGGGCGCCTTCCTGCTTACCGATGTCGAGATAGGCGAGGATCTTCTCAAGCTGCTCCGTCGATGCCTGGGCGCCGATCATCGTTTCCGGATCGAGCGGGTTGCCCTGTTTGATCGCCTCGACGCGTTTGACCGCCTTTTCCATGAAGCGGTCGTAGATCGATTCCTGGACGAGGGCGCGGCTGGGGCAGGTGCAGACTTCGCCCTGGTTGAGGGCGAACATCGCAAAGCCCTCGAGCGCCTTGTCGAGGAAATCGTCGTCGTCGGCCATCACATCGGCGAAGAAGATGTTCGGGGATTTGCCGCCGAGTTCCAGAGTGACCGGAATGAGGTTCTGGCTGGCATATTGCATGATGAGCCGACCGGTTGTCGTTTCGCCGGTAAAGGCGATCTTGGCGATGCGGGGACTGGTCGCGAGCGGCTTGCCGGCCTCGATACCGAAGCCGTTGACGATGTTGAGCACGCCGGGCGGCAGGAGGTCGCCGACGAGTTCGGCCCAGAGCAGGATCGAAGCGGGGGTCTGTTCGGCTGGCTTCAGCACGACGCAGTTGCCGGCGGCAAGTGCCGGCGCCAGCTTCCACGTCGCCATGAGGATCGGGAAGTTCCAGGGAATGATCTGGCCGACGACGCCGAGCGGCTCGTGGAAGTGATAGGCGACGGTATCATGGTCGATCTCGCCGATCGAACCTTCCTGGGCGCGGATGCAAGAGGCGAAGTAGCGGAAGTGGTCGATCGCCAGCGGAATGTCGGCCGCCATGGTTTCGCGGATGGGCTTGCCGTTGTCCCAGGTTTCGGCCTGGGCGAGCAGTTCCAGCTTGTCCTCCATGCGCTGGGCGATCTTCATGAGGATATTGGAGCGCTCGGCAGCCGAAGTCCGGCCCCATTTTTCCTTGGCCGCATGGGCCGCGTCGAGCGCGAGATTGATGTCCTTTTCATCGGAGCGCGGGATGTCGCAGAGTTTGCCGCCTGTGACCGGCGTCACGTTTTCAAAGTATCTGCCTTCGACCGGCTCGCGCCATTCGCCGCCGATATAGTTGCCGTATTTCAGCTTGAATGGCGATTCTACGATTTTCTGATGAAGCATGTCATCCTCCCTTGATGGTCCAGGTTCCCAAGCGAACCAGTGTGAGGAAAATGCGCATGTTTCAGCGGCCGGAACAGAGCATGTCATCCATATCGCAGTGCACACTGTCGCAGGGATGCGACAGGATCGTGTCGTGATTACCGCATGTCGATGGAACCTTCGTGGACGTGCTCAGTGAAGGTCGAACTTCTTCATCTTTCGGTGCAGAGTGGCGCGACTGATCCCCAGTGCTGCGGCTGCCTGCGAAACGTTACCGCTAGTGCGCGACAGCGCGCGCAGCAAGGCTGCCTTCTCGGCTTCGATGATCTCCTCCTGCTGCGAGACCCCAGCCTCATGCAGGGCATCGGCGGCAGGGATGCCGGTGGCGATCCGCCTGTCGTCCAGTTGCAGCGCGATGCGGGCGGCGCGGGTTGCGCCGAGCACGAGGTCGTGCCGGTCGACAGCGAGCAGAGCGGCGGCGGAATTGGCGGGGCTCGGGACCATCAGGAAACGGGCGCCTGCAAAGGCCGAACGAAAGAGATTGAGTTCAATGCGCATGGCCGCATCGCGCACGGTCTGCGTCAGGATCGCCAAGGTCATCTCGTTTACGTCGTTGCGGCAGGTAGAGATATCAAGCGCCGCGGCCAACCGGCCACGGTGATCGCGGATCGGCGCCGTCGTGCAGCTGAGGATGGTATTTGCGCAGAAGAAATGCTGATCGCGGAAAATGGCGACGGCGCGTTCATCGGCGAGCGCCGTGCCGATGCCGTTGGTGCCGATGCTCGCCTCGGTCCAGATTGAGCCGGTCCAGAGGCCGAGTTCGTGAAATTCCTTGTCGTCGCCGGCAGCCCCGCGGCGCTCCAGCGCAATGCCGTTCCTGTCCGTCAGAAGCAGGCAACAGCCGGCCTTGCCGACGGTGCTGAAGAGACGATCGAGCTCTTCCGTCGCGCTGGCAATCAGCTGCCCGGACTGCTCGCGGGCGCGCCGGAACTCCTCGTCGGTCAGGCGCAGCGGCGCCCGTTCGTCCTCGGGTGCGAGCTGGTGCATCGTCATGCACCGCCGCCAGGAGGCGACCACCGGAGAACTGGCGGCGGCGGAGTCGCGTTGGGCCGACGAGTAGACGTGCTCGGCATGTGCAGAGTGTTCGTGCATCGGCTCCTCCCACCGAAATTCAGCGCAGTCTGGTGGAAAAGCCGCGGGTTTGCAATCAGCCCGCACTTGGCGGTCCTCAATCCCCGACTCTTCCCGACGAAAGGACTGAATTCACATTTCGGTGTTCGTGCCGTCTTCGTTGTAACAAAAGACTGCTCCTGTCCGTAGTTCTGTGCAGAAACGAAGTTTGCCGGCGAGGAGAATTGACCATGTTGAACAGACGATTGTTGCTGATGGGCGCCGCTTTCGGAGCGATGGCAGTTCGCTTGGGCCTGATCGGTGAGGCGATCGCCGGCGAGACCTTCGCGGTGACGCACAGCGAGGCGGAATGGCGCAAGCTGCTGACGCCGGATCAGTATGCCGTCCTGCGCCAGGCGGGGACGGAGTCTCCCTTCACCAGCGTCTTGCTGCACGAGGAGCGGAACGGCAAGTTCGCCTGCGCCGGCTGCGACCAGAATCTGTTTTCCTCGGCGACCAAATTCGACAGCGGCACCGGCTGGCCGAGCTTCTGGGCGCCTCTTAAAGACGCCGTCGGCACGGAGCGCGACACCAGCTTAGGCATGACGCGGACCGCTGTGCATTGCAGCCGTTGCGGCGGCTATCTCGGTCATGTCTTTGATGACGGCCCGAAACCGGCCGGGCTTCGCTACTGCATGAACGGTCTTGCCTTGACGTTTCATCCGGCCTCGGCCTGATCGGGGAACAGCTGTTGTCCCGATTCTGTTCTAGCGCCGCAACCAAGCCTCGATGCCGCGCGCGGCTGCCCTGCCGGTCGCAAGGCAGGCGGTAAGGAGATAGCCGCCGGTCGGCGCCTCCCAGTCGAGCATCTCACCGGCGACGAAGGTGCCCGGCAGCGCCTTCAGCATGAAGTCTTCGTCGATGCTGGTCCAGCGGATGCCACCTGCAGAGGAGATCGCCTCGGCAATCGGCTTTGTATCCAGAACCGGCACCGGCAGAGCCTTGATCACGCCGGCGAGACGTTCGGGATCGGCTCGGTCGCGGTCCGGCGCGAGTTCGCGCAGCAATGCCGCCTTGACGCCTTCAAGCCCGGCACCCTTGCGCAGGCGGTTTGAAAAGCTCGACTTGGCGTCCTGCCGCGTCAGATCGCGCGCCAGCCTTTCGATCGTCCGGCCTGGGGCGAGGTCGAGCGTCAGGGCAGCGCTGCCGTGGTGCAGCAGCCGGTCGCGGAGGCTGGCCGCATGGGCGTAGACCAAGCTGCCTTCGATGCCGCTGCCGGTGATGACGAACTCGCCGGGAAAGGTGCCGGCTTCGGATGTGGCGGTGACCGACTTGACGGGCTCGCCGGCGAAACGCGCGCTGAAGCCGGCGCTCCAGTCGACGACGAAGCCACAATTGGCGGGCCGGAAAGCAGCGATCTCGACGCCCCTCTCGGCCAACCAGGGCAGCCAGGCGGCATCCGAGCCAAGGCGCGGCCAACTTGCGCCGCCAAGCGCCAGCAGGGCGGCGTCGCAATGGACGATGCTACGCCCTTCCGGCGTTTCGAAAACGCAACCGTCTTCGACAAGGCCGGTCCAGCGATGGCGGGTGCGCAACGCAACACCCCGCTCTTCAAGCCGCTTGAGCCAGGCACGCAGCAAAGGAGAAGCCTTCATCACCTTGGGGAAAACCCGGCCGGACGAGCCGACGAAAGTTTCTGTCCCGAGCCCTGCGGCCCAATCCCTGATATCACCGGGAGTAAAGGCGTCGAGAGCGGGACGCAGACGGGCTGAAGCCGTTCCGAAGCGCGTAACGAAACGGGCATAATCCTCGGAATGGGTGATGTTGAGGCCCGACTTGCCGGCCAGCAGGAACTTGCGGGCGAAGGTCGGCATCGCGTCGTAGATCGCCACAGCATGGCCGGAGAGCGAAAGCAGATCGGCAGCCGCAAGACCCGTGGGGCCGCCACCGATGATCGCAATCCGTTTCTGGCTCATGATGTCTTCGCCCGATTCCTTCCGGCGCAGTTTTGGCGCGGTCGCCGCTCACCTGCAAGGGTGCAGTTTCGTCAATGGTGAGAATGCGTGCATTGACCATGGTCGGCGAGAATCTCGATGACGCGGCACTGGTCGACGCGGCCGTGGCCGCAGCCCTCCACCATCATTTCCAGCTCGGCCTTCAAAGCCATCAGGCTGCGGATGCGCTGCTCAACCTCAACGAGGCGAGCCTTAGCGATGGCGTCGGCCGAGGCGCAGGACTGGTTCGGATCATCCTGCAGCGTGAGCAGCGTGCGGATTGCCTCGATCTCGAAACCGAGCTCGCGCGCGTGGCGGATGAAAGCGAGGCGGCTGATGTCGGCAGGTTCGAAGGATCGCTGGTTGCCTTCGCTGCGGCTCGGGGCCGCAAGCAGGCCGATGCTCTCGTAATAGCGCACCGTCGGCACCTTGACGCCGCTCCGGCGGGCCGCCTCGCCAATTGTGATCTTTTTCATGATTTTTCTCTTGCACCTCTAGTCGCTAGAGGATGTAGGAGGGATGCTTCTGTTTGACAAGGAAGCGGATATGACTGAGACGAGCGAGACACGATACAAGGTCGGCGGCATGGATTGCGCCGCCTGCGCGAGCAAAATCGATATCGCAGTCAGGCGCATAGCAGGCGTTGCCGATGTCTCAGTCTCGGTGGTGACAGGCACCATGACCATCCGGCATGACGGCAGCAGCGATCTCAAGGCGGTCGAGAAGAAGGTGACGGGCCTTGGTTATTCCGTTTCGCCCTTGACCGGAAATACGACGCCTGGGCATGAAGACCGCCGGCACCATCATCACGATCATGCCGCTCATGGCCATGGAGATCACGACCATGCCGGGCATGATCACGACCATGCCCATGACGAGAAGGAAATCGAAGGCTCGCATGGGCACGACGATGCACCGATGACCGGTCCCTGGTGGCGGAGCAGGAAGGGCCGGCTGACCATTTTTTCGGGTGCGGCGCTCGTTGCCGCCTATGCCGTCGGCCATCTGGTGCCGGCGGTCGCGTCCTACGCCTTCATCGTCGCCATGCTGGTCGGTCTGGCTCCGATCGCGCGGCGCGCTGTCATGGCGGCATTCTCCGGCACGCCGTTCTCGATCGAGATGCTGATGACGATCGCCGCCGTCGGCGCTGTTATCATCAATGCCGGCGAGGAAGCGGCAACGGTCGTATTCCTGTTTCTCGTCGGCGAGTTGCTCGAAGGCGTGGCGGCGGGCAAGGCGCGTGAAAGCATACAGTCGCTGACGGCCCTGGTGCCGAAGACTGCGCTGCTCGAAGACAATGGGCAGATGCGGGAGGTGCCGGCTGAAAGCCTTGCCGTCGGCACGGTTATCATGGTTCGCCCCGGCGATCGCATCTCTGCCGACGGCGTCATCGTATCAGGCGAGAGCGCGATCGACGAGGCTCCGGTGACGGGCGAGAGCACGCCGGCGAGCAAGGGCGTCGACGCCGTGGTCTATGCCGGTACGGTCAATGGCGATGCGGTGCTGAGGGTTCGCGTCACGGCGGCTGCTGCCGACAATACAATCGCCCGCGTCGTCAAGCTGGTGGAAGAAGCGCAGGAATCGAAGGCGCCGACGGAGCGCTTCATCGAGCGGTTTTCGCGCTACTACACGCCGGGTGTGGTCGTCATTGCCGCGCTGGTCGCGGTCGTTCCGCCGCTGTTCTTCGGCGGCGCGTGGAGTGAGTGGATCTACAAGGGTCTTGCCATCCTGCTGATCGGCTGCCCTTGCGCCCTCGTCATCTCGACGCCGGCGGCGATCGCGGCTTCGCTGTCGGCGGGCGCGAGGCGCGGGCTGCTGATGAAGGGCGGTGCGGTCCTGGAGACGCTCGGCAAGGTGACGATGGTCGCCTTCGACAAGACGGGCACGCTGACGGAAGGCAAGCCTCGGGTGACCGACATCCTTTCCTTTGGATTGGGTGAGGCGCAGCTCATGTCGCGCGCGGCGGTGCTCGAGCAGGGCTCCAGCCATCCCCTGGCACAGGCGATTCTCCACCGCGCCAAGGCGGACAGCGTGCCCGTGCCACCCGCCTTCGAGCTGGAAGCGCTGCCGGGCAAGGGTGTCACCGGCAAAATCGGCGGCGAGGCAGTTGATCTCTTGTCGCCGCCCGCCGCCCGCGAGCGTGGGGCGCTCAACGCGGAGCAGGAGGCGCGTATTGCGAAGCTCAACGACGAGGGCAAGAGTGTGTCGGTGCTGCTCGTCAATGGCGTTGCGGCTGGTCTGATCGCAATGCGCGACGAGCCGCGTGAGGACGCCGGGGCCGGGCTCTCGGCGCTCAAATCGGCCGGGGTCAAGGCGATGATGCTGACCGGCGACAACAAGCGGACGGCGGCAGCCGTCGCCGGCATGCTCGGCATCGACTGGCGGGGCGAGATGATGCCCGAGGACAAGCAGCGGGTCGTCGGCGAATTGAAGCGCAAGGGCTTCATAGTCGCCAAGGTCGGCGACGGCATCAACGACGCGCCGGCGCTCGCCGCCGCCGACATCGGTATCGCCATGGGCGGCGGCACCGATGTGGCGCTGGAGACGGCCGATGCCGCCGTGCTGCACGGGCGCGTTGGCGACGTGGCGCGAATGATCGCGCTTTCGCAGCGGACGATGCGCAATATCCTCGAGAATATCACCATTGCACTCGGGCTGAAGGCTGTCTTCCTGGTGACCACGATCATCGGGATCACCGGGCTCTGGCCGGCGATTCTCGCCGATACCGGAGCCACCGTGCTGGTTACGATCAACGCGCTCAGGCTGCTCCGCGTAGAGGAATAAATCCTTTCCTCTTCGGAGCGCCGATTAGGGCCGATCCGGAATCGAAAACCGCAGAGCCGGCTACAGGCCGGCTCTCGTCGTTCAGGCCTTCTCCACAGTTCGTTTTGTTTAAGCCTTCATTATCCATGTTTTTCACAGGAACGCAGTAATTTCAAACCTGCCGTAACGCAACGCACAAACCATCCGTTGACGTGAATTTCGATTCGCGTACTATATCTAGTGTTCAAGGTTCCTTCGATTCGTGAGGATCGTGGGCTAAGACGGGAATACGGTGCGTCTCGCCATGAGGGTGGGGCAAGGCCGGAGCTGCCCCCGCAACTGTGAGCGGAGAGCAACTGTCCGATTTCGGGTCACTGGGGCATGATACCTCGGGAAGGCTGGGCAGGTGCTTCGACCCGTGAGCCAGGAGACCTGCCTTGAATGAAACGTCCACCGGCGGGGTGTCCGGAAGGTCGCGTGCATGCAGCGGAATGATCCGCGCCTGTTGCGCTGCCCCGAACGACCGCATGAGCACTTCGGGGTTTGAAGTCATGTCGAGAGCATCAAGGCCGGCGCCCGCGCACATCCTGCGAGGGACCAAGTCAGGCGTTTAAAGCGCCAACCTTGCCAGATCACTATCAAGCATTTCCCCGGACGCCGCATGGCGCCCGATCCCAGTCCTGCGTCCTGAATTCATTGACTTCACGAGGAACATGATGAGCGTTACCGTTTACAGCAAGCCGGCCTGTGTCCAATGCACGGCCACTTACCGCGCCCTCGATCGCCTGGGCGTGGATTATGAGATCGTCGATATTTCCGAGGATGCCGAAGCGCTCGATCGCGTGCGTGGCATGGGCTACATGCAGGTTCCGGTCGTCGTTGCCGGCGAGCAGCATTGGGCGGGCTTCCGCCCCGACATGATCAGCGCGCTCTCCTGACCGGAGAAAAGCGGTGGGGCTGATCGTCTATTATTCCAGCCGATCCGGGAACACCCATCGTTTCGTCGAGAAGCTGGGATTGCGCGCGGCGCGCATCCCCCTCGGCGCTGAGGCCATCCACATTCGCGAACCCTATGTGCTGATCTCGCCTACTTATTGCGGAAACGGCGGTAAAGGGGCCGTGCCCAAGCAGGTGATCCGCTTCCTCAACGAGGCGGAAAACCGCTCCAACATCCGCGGCGTGATTGCTGCGGGCAACAGCAATTTCGGCGAGACCTATGGAATCGCCGGCGATGTCATCTCGAAGAAGTGCCAGGTGCCGTACCTCTACAGGTTCGAGCTCCTGGGAACTGCCGAGGATATCGCCAATGTCAAAGACGGGATGGGACGATTTTGGACACGGGAACAAATCTGACGCGGGACGCGGGCGCAAAACCGCTGAAAGCGGCCGAAACACTCGACTATCATGCACTGAACGCGATGCTCAACCTCTACGACGACGAGGGAAAGATCCAGCTCAACAAGGATCGCATGGCGGCCAAGCAATATTTCCTGCAGCATGTGAACCAGAACACCGTGTTCTTTCACAATCTTCGGGAAAAGCTCGATTACCTCGTCACGGAGGGCTATTACGAGCAGGAGGTTCTCGACCAGTATTCCTTCAATTTCGTCCGCGACCTGTTCGATCAGGCCTATGCCAGGAAATTCCGGTTTCCTACCTTCCTCGGGGCTTTCAAATATTACACCAGCTATACGCTGAAGACCTTCGACGGAAAGCGCTATCTCGAGCGCTACGAAGACCGCATCTGCATGGTGGCGCTGGCTTTGGCGCGCGGCGATGAGGCCCTTGCTCGCGACATAGTCGACGAGATCATTTCCGGCCGCTTCCAGCCGGCAACGCCCACCTTCCTCAATGCCGGCAAGAAGCAGCGCGGCGAACTCGTTTCCTGTTTCCTGCTGCGCGTCGAGGACAACATGGAATCGATCGGCCGGTCGATCAATTCGGCGCTGCAGTTGTCGAAACGCGGCGGCGGCGTGGCCCTGTCGCTGACCAATATCCGCGAGGCGGGCGCGCCGATCAAGCAGATCGAAAACCAGTCCTCCGGCATCATCCCCGTCATGAAGCTCCTGGAAGACAGCTTCTCCTATGCCAATCAGCTCGGTGCGCGGCAGGGGGCGGGTGCGGTTTATCTGAACGCCCATCATCCCGATATCATGCGCTTTCTCGACACCAAGCGTGAAAACGCCGATGAGAAAATCCGCATCAAGACGCTGTCGCTCGGCGTTGTCGTGCCCGACATCACCTTCGAACTCGCCAAGAACAATGAGGACATGTACCTGTTCTCGCCCTACGACGTGGAACGGGTCTACGGCGTGCCTTTCACCGAGATTTCGGTGACGGAGAAGTACCGGGAAATGGTGGCGGACGCCCGCATCTCGAAGAAGAAGATCAAGGCGCGCGAATTCTTCCAGGTCATCGCCGAAATCCAGTTCGAAAGCGGCTACCCTTACATCATGTTCGAGGACACGGTGAACCGCTCGAACCCGATTGCCGGGCGCATCTCCATGAGCAACCTCTGCTCGGAGATCCTGCAGGTGAGCGAGGCGAGCGACTATTATGACGATCTTTCCTACAAGCATCTCGGCAAGGATATTTCCTGCAATCTCGGTTCGCTGAACATTGCTGCGGCGATGGATTCGACCGACTTCGGCAAGACGATCGAGACCTCGATCCGGGCGCTGACAGCGGTGTCCGATATGAGCCATATCTCCTCGGTTCCTTCGATCGAGAAAGGCAATGACGAGAGCCATGCGATCGGCCTCGGGCAGATGAACCTGCACGGATACCTCGCCCGCGAACGCATCTTCTATGGCTCTGAGGAAGGCGTCGATTTCACCAACATCTATTTCTATGCGGTGACCTATCACGCGCTGCGTGCCTCCAATCGTCTGGCGGTCGAGCGTGGTGTGAGCTTCAAGGGGTTCGAGAATTCGAAATACGCTTTAGGCGACTATTTCGACAAATATACCGAGCAGGAATGGAAGCCGGTGACCGAAAAGGTGCAGGCGTTGTTCGACAAATCGGGCATCCATATTCCGACACAGCAAGACTGGGTGGCGCTGAAAAAGGCGGTGATGGCCTCAGGCCTCTATAACCAGAACCTGCAGGCGGTGCCGCCGACGGGCTCGATCTCCTATATCAACCACTCGACTTCCTCGATCCATCCGATCGTCTCGAAGATCGAGATCCGCAAGGAAGGAAAGATCGGCCGCGTCTATTATCCGGCGCCGTTCATGACCAATGACAATCTCGACTACTATCAGGACGCCTACGAGATCGGGCCGGAGAAGATCATCGACACCTATGCGGCAGCGACCCAGCATGTCGACCAAGGCCTGTCGCTGACCCTGTTCTTCCGTGATACGGCGACGACGCGCGACATCAATAGGGCGCAGATTTACGCCTGGAAGAAGGGCATCAAGACGATCTACTACATCCGCCTTCGCCAGATGGCGCTGTCGGGGACCGAAGTGCAGGGCTGCGTGTCTTGTACGCTGTGATTTGATTTCGGCCGCGTGCCTTTGAGCAAATGGCCCACTCATCCGCCTGCCGGCACCGGCCGGGGTCGAGCCACGGGTCTCGACCCGTCCTTCGGACCCCCGATGGGGAGAAGACATTTGCGGCGGACGCCACGTCCCCTCTCCCCTCGGGGAGAGGGGAGGGTGAGGGGGCTCCGAGCGCCATCAAATATTGGAAGGACAAATCATCATGAACATCGCCGTAACGCCAATCAGCCGCGTGCGCGCCATCAACTGGAATCGCATCGAGGACGACAAGGATCTCGAGGTCTGGAATCGCCTCACCGGCAATTTCTGGCTGCCGGAAAAGGTGCCGCTGTCGAACGACATCCCTTCCTGGGCGACGCTGACGGCGGCCGAGCAGCAGCTGACCATTCGGGTCTTCACCGGATTGACGCTGCTCGACACGATTCAGAACGGAGTCGGCTCCATCAGGTTGATGGAGGATGCGGCGACGCCGCATGAGGAGGCAGTGCTTTCCAACATCTCCTTCATGGAAGCGGTGCATGCCCGTTCCTATTCCTCGATCTTCTCTACGCTGTGCTCGACGCCTGATGTCGATGATGCCTATCGCTGGTCCGAGGAGAATGAATTTCTTCAGCGCAAATCAGCGCTGGTCATGGAGCAATATGCCTCCGGCGACCCTTTGAAGAAGAAGGTCGCCAGCGTCTTCCTGGAAAGTTTTCTGTTCTATTCCGGCTTCTATCTGCCGATGTACTGGTCGAGCCGCGCCAAACTCACCAACACGGCCGATATGATCCGGCTCATCATCCGGGACGAGGCGGTGCACGGCTATTATATTGGTTACAAATTTCAGCGCGGGCTGGAACGGCTTTCCGAAGAGCGCCGTCAGGAGATCAAAGATTTCGCCTTCGACCTGCTGCTCGACCTCTACGATAACGAGGCGAGATATACCGAAGCGCTCTATGACGGAGTCGGACTGAGCGAGGACGTCAAGAAGTTCCTCCACTACAATGCCAACAAGGCGCTGATGAACCTCGGCTACGAAGCACTGTTTCCGGCCGAAGCCTGCAAGGTCAATCCGGCGATCTTGTCGGCGCTGTCGCCGAATGCCGACGAGAACCACGACTTCTTCTCCGGCTCGGGGTCCTCCTATGTCATCGGCAAGGCCGTGGCCACCGAAGACGAGGACTGGGATTTCTGAGACTTAATTGCAGTCTCCCCTTATCATTTGCTTCGCCATCGACCACATTCACGGAAAATGAATTCGGTGTTCGTCGGTGATGCGGCGTAGTGGGGTTTCGATGTCCTCTTTTTTGAACAAGGCCGGGGCTGCCGTTGAAACGGATGACGGCGCCTGGCCGATCCGCCGGAGGCGGATCCTCGACTGGCTGGTGAACGAGACGCGCGGCGAGCGCTTCATCGACAACATCCTGGTGGCAATGTGCGAGAAGCTTTTGGCAGCGGGGGTGCCGGTGGCGCGCGCGACGCTGCATTTCAGGACGAACCATCCGCAATGGATCGGCGCCCGCATCCTTTGGAAAGAGGGCATGGCGGAAGCGAAAATCGACACATTCGCCTATGGTGTCGAAACCACGCCGGAATTCTTGAAGAGCCCGGTTAACGCGATCCATCAGGGTGCGGAGGAGTTTCGCAAACAGTTGGAAGGTGCAGCCGAAGACGACGAAGATAGTCTCTTTCAGGAACTGCGCGACGACGGCCTCACGGAATACATCGCCTGGCCGATCGAGCATACTTTCGGAAAACGTCACGTCGTGACATTTTCCACATCTCGGCCGGGTGGTTTTACGGGCGAGCATACCGATTTCCTGCGCGATCTCCTGCCGGCGCTGACCCTGGTCAGCGAGATCAGGCTGAAGAACATCATGGCACGCACGCTGCTGCAGACCTATGTGGGACCGCACGCGAGCGAGCATATCCTGTCAGGTGTCACGACCCGCGGCAGCGGCGCGACCGTCGGCGCGGCCATCATGATCTGCGATCTGCGCGATTTCACGGCGATCTCCGATCTCTGGCCGCGTGATGACGTCATCCACCTGCTGAACGATTATTTCGACGCCATGTCGGATCCGATCGAACGACATGGCGGGGAAATCCTGAAGTTCATGGGAGACGGGCTGCTGGCGATCTTCCCGCTAGCCAAGGAGACGGCCTGCCTCGATCTGCTGCAGGCGATCCGCGAAGGGCAGGCGTCGATGGCCGAGCTGAACGAGGAGCACCTGCGCACGGGACGGGAACCGCTGCGCTACGGCGTCGGTGTGCATGTCGGCGACGTCATGTACGGCAATATCGGCTCGCGCCGGCGGCTGGATTTCACCGTCATCGGCCCGGCGGTCAATGTCGCCTCGAGGCTGGAAAGCCTGACCAAGGAGGTCAAGCGGCCGGTGCTCTTGTCGCGGGCCTTCGTCGAAATGGCGGGCTGCGCCAAAGACATGGACAGTCTCGGCACCTTCCCGTTGCGCGGGCTCGGAGAGCCTGTCGATGTCTTCGCTTTTCCGGAACCATAGCGGGCTCAGACGCCGCGCTTGTTTCCCCAAAGCAGCACGTGCAGCTGCGGCAGGACGCGCGGCGCAAACCATTGGTCGACTGTCACCTTCTCGACAAGCCAATGCATGCGATCCATCACGCCGTCGATATCGATGCGCGCGTCGTCGTCATCGGGGGGCGGCGGTGTATGGTTGCCCGGCTGAAGGTACAGGGGAATATAGGGATAGCGCTCGCCCGCCTCTCGGGCGAACGTATAATCGGCATCGTCGAAGACGACGATTTTCAAAGCGATCTCCGGTCCGCCGGCGGACAGCCGAAGACAATTGTCGACCTGCTCCCAGTCTGTCTGCATTCCGCTCGACGGCGGCTTGGGACTCAAGACCAGCGTATCGAGATCGCGAAACCAGTTCCGGGCGACACTTCCCTGGGTTTCCAGCGCGAAGCGGTATCCCTTGGCATGGCCGAGTTCGATCAGCGGCCCCAGCGGCTGGATCGCCGGATTGCCCCCCGAAAGGGAAACCGTCAGCGGTCTGCTTCCGGAAAGCCTGGTGACCTCCTGCCAGATCGCCTCGACGGACATCGGCATCCATTGATCCCTGAACGCGCTATCAACTGCATGAAGGCTATCGCACCAGGAGCAGCGATAGTCGCAACCGCCCGTCCTGACGAACACCGTCGGCAGGCCGATCAATGCGCCTTCGCCCTGTATGGTCGGACCGAAGATCTCGCTGACGCGGATGGTCTCCGCGCTCATGGTCTGTACTCCGCCCAGGTCTTCGGCGTTTCGCTGACGCGGACGGACGAAGTCTCGGGGAAGCGCTGCTTGCACCAGTCGTAGAAGTGCTTGGCCAGGAACTCGGAGGTGACTTTCGAATGACCGAACACCTCGTTCAGATGTCGATGATCGAGAGTCTCGTCGATATAGCTTTTGAGCGGCGAGAGGTCGTGATAGTCGCGAACGAAGCCGTCGTCATTCAGGGTTTCGGCAGAAAGTTCGATGACGACGATATAGTTGTGACCGTGGAGCCGGGCACATTGATGATTGGCCGGCAGATGATCCAACTGATGCGAGGCGGAGAGATGAAATTCCTTGGTGATGCGGTACATCAACGCACCTCCGTCGCGGCAAATTGCGACACCGCCGCTTTCCAGAAGTCGCGATCCTCGTATTCCGTCGGATCGGCGACACCGGCAAGGTGGAAGGCTTCGCGGCGTTCGACGCAGGTTCCACAGCGCCCGCAATGGAGAATGCCGCCCTTGTAACAGGACCAGGTTTCCGCGAAAGGCGTGCCGTGTTTTGCGCCATCGGCCACGATGTCAGTCTTGGAAATGTCGACATAGGGTGCGAGCAGCTTGACGCTGGCATAACCGTCCAGCGCTTCGTTCTGCATCCGCTGGAAAGCATCGATAAAGCCCGGCCGGCAGTCGGGATAGATGAAGTGATCGCCGCCATGCACGGCGACGGCGACCGCATCCGCTTTCTGCGCGGCGGCCAGGCCGAAGGCGATGGCCAGCATGATGGCATTGCGGTTGGGTACCACGGTGGCCTTCATGGTTTCCTCGGCGTAGTGGCCGTCCGGAACCTCGATATTGTCGGTCAGGGCCGATCCGCTGAGATGGCCGCCGATGGCGGCGATGTCAATAATATGATGGGGGACGGCAAGGCGCGCGGCGCATCGGGCGGCAAAGTCGAGTTCCTTGCGATGCCGCTGACCGTAGTCGAAGGAGACGAGACCGATAAGCTGCTCTTCCGCCGCCATCCTGTGGGCAAGCGAAACGGAGTCGAGTCCGCCGGAGCAGACGACGATGGTTTTCATATTTTGGATTCCCTTGTTTTGACCGGGTGGGCTGCGACCGGATTACACGCGCGCTTCTACGCCAAATTACGCTTCATGAAAACAGTTTTAGCGTTGACCGATCGGAAAGTTGATCTGCGGCGGCAGAAGAAGCTGCAAATTCTCAGCGTCGGGATTGTTGATGCGATGCAGCAGCATGCGGCCGAGATCCTCTCCCGCCGCTGTCAGATCCTCATGGATCGTATCGACCTTCGGCTGCAACTGAGTGAGAAGGCGCGATGTCTCCTTGGCGACAATATCGTAGTCGGCCGCGAGCGTCTGGCCGGCATCGCTCATGCCGCTGATGACGGCAAGCGCCGAAACTTCGCCGGGGCAGATGAAACCATCGGGAGCCCCCAGCGCGGCGGCGCGGCCGCGGATGAAGTCGCGCAGCACATCCGCCGGCGTGTCGAGATCGACGGTCTCGGGGATTTCATAGGCGACGCCGGCCTGCCGTACCGCCGTCATGAAGCCGTGCAGAATATGTTGGCAGAAGGTCAGCCGTTTCGGCGGCAGGATCACCGCCACCTTGGTGCGGCCCTTGGCGATCAGCCGGCGTGTCGCTTCATAGGCAAAGGTGAAGTTGTCGTAGTCGACATAGGGATGCGGCGTCGAAAATTCCGTGCGGCCGTGACAGATGAAGGGAAAGCCGGTTTCGAGCAACAGGCGGACGCGGGCATCAAGCGGCTCGGTCCGGGTGAAGATCAGCCCGTCGGCAAGGTGGTTGCGGATGATGTATTCGGCGGCTTCGACATTGGTTGTCGACAGGAAGTTCGGAGCGACGACAAGATGGTAGGACGTCTCTTTCAGCGCCTTGGCAATGCCGTACATGATCGAGGTGCTGAAGCCGACCACCTCCTCGTGGGAATCAAGCAGGATGGCGACGACGTTGGTGCGGCCTGTCTTCAGACGCTGCGCCGCCCGATCCGGGAGATAGCCGATTTCGCGGGCGATACGGTGCACCCGTTGGCGGGTCTCGAGCGAAATCTGCGGCGCATCGGAAAGCGCGCGCGACACCGTTGTCACCGCAAGGCCGGCGATCGTGGCGATCGTTCGCAAGGTCGGCTTGCCGCGCTTGGGCGTAATATCAACATTTTCGCCGCGATGCGGCCGGGACGGTTCGGTCACTCTAGGCTTTCCATGCTGGAATTGCCGATACAATAACATGATGACTCGGGTTCGCAATCTGAGGAATGAAAACGTTTTAAATTTTAACACCTCATTATCCTTTCGGATTATTTGACTATAATTCAACGTGTTATGCGAATAATATTTTTCTCGGGTGTCGAGAAAGGGCTTGACGACCAAAGGCTTATAACGTTTTAAATTGTTAACCGCGCGGAGGAGCGCGGCTTCATGCCGACCGCCGCAATGGCGGGACGCATCTGGTGGCGGGGAGGGTCCCGCCGCCGATTTCAAACGGGAGGAAATTCATGCGCAAGTTCATGAGCTCGGCAGCTGTCGCTGTCGTGATGCTGGCTGGTTTGGGTGCGGCGCAGGCTGCCGACGTGAAGGAAGTGCAGATGCTGCACTGGTGGACGTCTGGCGGCGAGGCGGCCGCGTTGAACGTCCTGAAGGAGGATCTGTCGAAGGAAGGTTTTGCCTGGAAGGACGTTCCGGTTGCCGGCGGCGGTGGTGATGCGGCGATGACGGCGCTGAAGGCGATGGTGGCGGCCGGCACCTATCCGACGGCCTCGCAGATGCTCGGTTATACCGTGCTCGATTACGCTCAGGCCGGCGTGATGGGCGACCTGACGGAGACGGCCAAGAAGGAAGGCTGGGACAAGTCGGTGCCGGCCGCACTTCAGAAGTTCTCCGTCTATGACGGCAAGTGGGTCGCCGCTCCGGTTAACGTGCACTCGGTCAACTGGCTGTGGATCAACAAGGCGGTGATGGACAAGATCGGCGGCAGCCAGCCGAAGACCTTCGACGATCTGATCGCCCTGCTCGACAAGGCCAAGACTGCGGGCGTCATCCCGTTGGCGCTCGGCGGCCAGAACTGGCAGGAAGCGACGATGTTCGATTCCATCGTGCTGTCGACCGGCGGACCGGAGTTCTACAAGAAGGCCTTCAACGACCTCGACGAGGAATCGCTGAAGTCGGACACGATGAAGAAGTCCTTCGACAACCTCGCCAAGATCGTCAAATACGTCGATCCGAACTTCTCCGGCCGCGACTGGAACCTGGCGACCGCCATGGTCATCAAGGGCGACGCGCTGGTGCAGGTGATGGGCGACTGGGCCAAGGGCGAATTCGTCGCCGCCAAGAAGACGCCGGATAAAGACTTCCTCTGCTACCGCTTCCCCGGCACCGAAGGCAGCGTCATCTACAACTCCGACATGTTCGGCATGTTCAACGTTCCCGAGGACCGCAAGGCGGCCCAGGTGGCGCTGGCGACCGCAACGCTGTCGAAGAGCTTCCAGTCGGCCTTCAATGTCGTCAAGGGTTCGGTCCCGGCCCGCACCGACGTACCCGACACCGACTTCGACGCCTGCGGCAAGAAGGGCATCGCCGACCTGAAGGCGGCCAACGAGGGCGGCACGCTGTTCGGTTCGCTGGCCCAAGGTTATGGCGCGCCTCCGGCGATCGCCAATGCCTATAAGGACGTCGTCTCGAAGTTCGTCCATGGCCAGATCAAGAGCTCGGACGAAGCCGTCACCCAGCTCGTCCAGGCGATCGACGACGCCCGCTGAGACGAGGCCGATGACAAGGCTTCCCCGCGTCTTCGCGGGGAAGCTTCAGTCCCCTGACGGATATGCGGGGGCGATCATGCGGGGACAGGCATGCTGGCCAGCCCCATGACGACATGCATGACGACATGCAGCGAGGAGATGCATTCCATGAGCACAGTTGCCACCACCGATCCGGTTCTGACGCCGGGGCAGGCGACGCCGACCTCGCTCAGGGGCCGGCTGCAGGATGCGCTGCCGAAGATCGTGCTGGCGCCGAGCTTCGTCATCACGCTGATCTTCGTCTACGGCTTCATCGTCTGGACGGCCTATCTCTCCTTCACCAATTCCAAGACCTTCCCCTCCTATCAGCTGACCGGCGCGCGCGCCTATCAGCGGCTGTGGCGCTGGACCTTCGAGAGCGACCCGCCGTCCTCCTGGTACACATCGATCACCAACATGGCGATCTTCGGCTTCCTCTATGTCGGCATCTGTCTGGCGCTCGGCCTGCTGCTCGCCATCCTGCTCGACCAGAAGATCCGCGGCGAGGGGTTGCTCAGGCCGATCTTCCTCTATCCGATGGCGCTTTCCTTCATCGTCACCGGGGTGGCCTGGAAGTGGTTCCTCGATCCCGGCCTCGGGCTGGAGCAGACCCTGCATCACTTCGGCTGGACGAGCTTCCACTTCGACTGG
This sequence comes from Rhizobium sp. NXC14, assembly GCF_002117485.1. Lineage (NCBI taxonomy): Bacteria > Pseudomonadati > Pseudomonadota > Alphaproteobacteria > Hyphomicrobiales > Rhizobiaceae > Rhizobium > Rhizobium sp. NXC14. Next base: position 4,038,898 of record NZ_CP021030.1, on the reverse strand, counting down.
ATCAAGAACAAGGACTTCGTCATCTATACCGTCGTCATCGCCGGTGTCTGGCAGGCGTCGGGCTTCGTCATGGCGATGTTTTTGGCCGGGCTTCGCGGCATCGACGGCGAGATCATGAAGGCGGCTGAGATCGATGGCGCCTCGCCTTTCCAGCTCTATCGGCGCATCATCATCCCGCTCTTGCGGCCGATCTTCCTGTCGGCCTTCATCGTGCTCGCGCATATGGCGATCAAATCCTACGACCTGGTGGTGGCGCTGACCTCAGGGGGGCCTGGCGGCTCGGCCTGGCTGCCGTCGAACTTCATGTATGAATACACCTTCAAGCGCAACGAGATGGCCGTCGGCTCGGCGAGCGCCATCATCATGCTGATGACGATCTCGGCGATCATCGTTCCCTATCTCTATTCCGAACTGAAGGAGAAGGCCCGATGAGCGGCGTCACCTCTGCCCTCGGCACGTCATCATCGGCAACGGCAGCCGAAGCAGCGGAGCGCGGCAACAGCGCCCGCTTTATCGGCCGCATCGTCATCTACGGCCTGCTGGTGATCTTCGCCATCCTCTATCTGATGCCGCTCTTCGTCATGCTGGTGACCTCGTTCAAGACGATGGACGAGATCCAGAACGGCAACATGCTGGCGCTGCCTGAGGCGCCGACCTTCGATCCCTGGGTCAAGGCCTGGGGCGAGGCCTGCGTCGGGCTGACCTGCGCCGGCATCAAGGGCTACTTCTGGAACTCGATCAAGATGGTGGTGCCGGCGGTCGTGATCTCCACCTTCTTCGGGGCGCTGAACGGCTATGTCCTGACCAAATGGCGTTTTCCCGGCCACACGCTGGTGTTCGGGCTGATGCTGTTTGCCTGCTTCATCCCGTTCCAATCGGTGCTGCTGCCGATGGCGACCATTCTCGGCTCGCTCGGCCGCTTCGGGGTGACGCTGCAGAACGCCACCGGCTGGAACTTCGGCTTCGGCAATTCGACGGTCAATCTGGTCTTCGTCCACGTCGTCTACGGCCTCGGCTTCACGACGTTGTTCTTCCGCAATTTCTACGAGGCGTTTCCGACCGAACTGGTGCGCGCCGCCCAGGTCGATGGCGCCAGCTTCTTCCAGATCTTCCGCCGCATCATGCTGCCGAACTCGCTGCCGATCATCGTTGTCACGGTCATCTACCAGTTCACCAACATCTGGAACGACTTCCTGTTTGCCTCGGCCTATGCCGGCACCGGCGATTCCATGCCGATGACGGTGGCGCTCAACAATGTCGTCAACACCTCGACCGGGGTGGTCGAATACAATGTCAACATGGCGGCGGCGATGATCGCGGCCGTTCCGACGCTCATCGTCTATATCCTCGCCGGCCGCTACTTCGTGCGTGGCCTGATGGCGGGCGCAGTCAAAGGGTAACCCATGGCTTTCCTGGAAATCTCCGGTCTCAGAAAGCGCTTCGGCGCCGTCGACATCCTCAAGGGTATCGATCTCGAACTCGAAAAGGGCGGCTTTCTCGTGCTGGTCGGCCCGTCCGGCTGCGGCAAGTCGACCCTGCTCAACACCATTGCCGGGCTGGAGACGATCACGTCAGGCGATATCCGCATCGACGGACGCGCCGTCAACGGCCTGCATCCCTCCAAGCGCGACATCGCCATGGTGTTCCAGTCCTATGCGCTCTATCCGAACATGACGGTGGCGGGCAACATCGCCTTCGGCATGGAGATGCGCGGCGTGCCGCAGGAGGAGCGCAAGCAGGCGATCGACAAGGTCGCCAAGGTGCTGCAGATCGGCCATCTGCTCGACCGCAAGCCGAGCCAGCTGTCGGGCGGCCAGCGCCAGCGCGTCGCCATGGGCCGGGCGCTGGTGCGCGATCCCAAGCTCTTCCTGTTCGACGAGCCGCTCTCCAACCTCGACGCGAAACTCCGCGTCGACATGCGCATCGAGATCAAGCGGCTGCATCAGGCGACCGCCAAGACCATCGTCTATGTCACCCACGACCAGATCGAGGCGATGACGCTCGCCACCCGCATCGCCGTGATGAAGGACGGCATCGTCCAGCAGTTCGGCACGCCGGCGGAGATCTACAACAATCCCGCCAACATGTTCGTCGCCGACTTCATGGGCTCGCCGGCGATGAACCTGGTGAAGGCCTCGGTCGAGAACGGCGCCGGCGGCCTTGCGGTCTCGCTCGAACGGCCGAACGCCGCCCCGCTGAGGCTTCCCGTCACGATGACCGGCAACGGCCTTTCCTCCTATGCCGGCCGGCAGGTGATCTTCGGCATCCGCCCGGAGGCGTTGACCGACCCCGACGGCGCCGACCGCAATGCCCGCTCGCTCACCGAAGGCGACTGCCTGATCGAGGTTGTCGAACCGGCCGGCTCCGACACCTTCGCCGTCACCAAGCTCGGCGGCAAGGAAGTCGTCGCGCGCCTGCGCGCCGATGCCGGCATCGCGCCCGGCCAGCACACACGCCTCGCCTTCAATCTCGACAAGGCCGTCTTCTTCGATCCGGAAACGCAGGCGCGGATCGCATAAGGTGGAGCGCCGTGCGTCCGCTAAGACGCGCCAAGGGCGCTCCATCTCGATTTCGGGTTATGCGTTAGGCGACGGCCGTTAGGTTGAGGGTCACCGGCGCGAAACGTGAGGAGACCGCTTCGACGGTGATTTCTCCCACCAGCCCCGTCGCCTCCAGCCAGAAGCCTGATGTGCCGCCCTGCAGCGGCACATTGGCTGGGCCGACGATCTTTGCCGGGCCATGCACCTTCAGCGAAATGCTGTCGTTCATGAACGGCAGGCGATTACCGCACTGATCGAGGGCACGGATGATGACACGCGTGCTGTCACGTTCGCGGGCTTTCAGCGTGCCGGCGTCGGCCACGATTTCCAGCGTCGTCGGCAAGGGATCGGCCGCCAGCCTCAGGCTGGCCACGGGCGTGCCGTCGATATAGCCGGTGAGGGTGCCGTCGATCCATTCGAGCCCCCAAGTGCCGAGCTCATCTGATGTGAAGTGCCGGTGGTCGAGCACAACAGGCGGATGCGGCAGGTGCGGGTAATTCTCCCGATCCGGACCGATACGTTTGCTGAGCCCGCCATATTGCAGTTCCACCTCGTCGCAATTGGTCAGGATGATCAGCGGCAGCACGCCGCCGATATTGCGCTCGCCGCGCGCCCAGAAGGTAACGGGCTTCATGACGATCTCTTCGGAAGGATCGCATTGGCTGATATAGGCATAGGCCGCGAATTTCGGTTCGCGGAACATGTCCATGACGCCGTGATAGCAAATGCGATCGCCGGAGCCGAAATCCTTGTGGGTATTGTAATCGAACATGCACCAGCCGATGGCGCCTGAGATATCCGGATCGCCGTAGGCGGCATTCAGCACTTCGAGGTGACGGCGCACATGCTCGGCCTGGCGCTGTTCCTGATCGTAGATCTTGGTCGGGTGCATATGGCCGTTGAACTCGGTGATGAGGTACGGCACCTTATGTGACAGCCCGGTATTTTCCTGCTGGGTGCGGAGCGCGGTGCGCGGGCGGTTGGAGCCCGGCAGTTCCTCGTTGCCGAGGATGAAGTCGTTCATCGTGTAGACGTCTTCGAGCAGCTCGCTTTCGGTGATGTAACGCACGCCGCCGGTCTGGCGGGTGCTGTCGAGCTCACGGGCCAAGCGGTTGGTCTCAACGTAGAAGTCGTGGCTATCCTGCGACTCGTTGATGCGCACGCCCCAGATGATGATCGAGGGATGGTTCCAGTCGCGCTCAATCATGCGGCGGACGTTCTCGATCGATTCCTTCTGCCAGTCGGCATCGCCGATATGCTGCCAGCCGGGGATTTCCTCGAAGACCAGGAGGCCAATTGTATCGCAACGGTCGAGGAACCATTTTGACTGCGGGTAATGCGAGGTGCGGACGATATTGCACTTCAGCACGCTCTTCATGATGTCGGCGTCGCGTTCCTGGGCGGAACGGCCGGCGGCGTAACCGACATAGGGGAATGCCTGATGGCGGTTGAGGCCGCGCAATTTCAGCGGCTTGCCATTGAGGCGGAAACCTTCGGGGGTGAATTCGGCGGTACGGAAGCCGAAACGGGTGGAGAGACGGTCGGAGCCGTGCTCGGTCCTGATTTCGACGGAGATTTCGTAGAGCGCTGGATTGCTAATGTCCCAGAGCGCGATGCCGGTGAGGCCGCCGAAGGAAAGTCGGGTTTGCTCGCCGATCGTTTCGGTCGCGGCGGTGGCGATCACGGCGCCGTCGGCCTGCTTCAGCGTGGCGGTGACCGTTGCAGAGAAATTGCGGCCTTCGGGATTGGCAATATCGACGCGGACGGTGGCGGATTTCTCAGGGGCGAGAACGTCTGATGTTTCGATCTTGAGCTTGCGGATCGAGACCGGGTCGGTGACCTTCAGCCAGACATCGCGGTAGATGCCGGCATAGGTCAGGTAATCGATGCGGCCGCCGAAGGGTGGAATGGCAGGATTTTCGCTGCCGTCGATTTTCACGGTCACGAGGTTTTCGCCCTTGACCAGCCTGCCGGTAAGGCGGGCCTCGAAGGGAGTATAGCCGTCCTTGTGGGCGATGATCTCCTCGCCGTTCAGATAGACGACGCTATCGGCCATCGCGGCGTCGAAGATCAGCGAAACCTCGCGGCCCTCGAATTCCGGCAGCCAGCGCAGCACCTTCTGATAGGTGAAGGCGCGCTGATAGCTCTTTTCATCGAAATAGTTAAAGGGCAGTTCGACGGCGGTGTGGGGCAGGCTGACCGGCTTGGCGGCATCGAAGTTTTCGAGCAGGCGCTGACCGAAGCCCTCGTGGAAACTCCAGCCCTCGTTGAAGGAAACGACGGAACGCATCTTAGGCTCTCCGGGTCGTAGCATCAGGAGCCGTGCGGCTCCCTTTGGCGCATGAAAATCGGATCATCGGGTATTCCTCCTTGATGCAATGAGGCGCGAGCGCTCCAGCGCGTCGCATCAAAACTGATTCATGCGATGCGCTTTAGCTTTTTTCGTGCAGGCCGTCATCCGGAACCGCTGCCGCCCCTTGCAGATCACGCTCCGGGGCAACACCGTCCTATCAGACGACGGCGATATCGTCAGGCATGCCTGTCCAACGCACGGCGCTGTGCTCCATAAACTACGGATATTGTGCGCCGTTCGTCTTGGTATAGATCGAATAGACCGAACGGGTCGCGGTGATGAACAGCCGGTTCTTCTTAGGGCCGCCGAAGGTGAGATTGGACACCGTCTGCGGCACCTTGATCTTGCCGAGCAGCGTGCCATCGGCCGAGAAGCAATGCACACCATCACCCGCGCTTGTCCAAAGGTTGCCGCCGATATCGAAACGAAAACCGTCGGGATGGCCGGCATCGAGGCTGCAGAAATAGCGGCTGTTGGCAAGCGTTCTGCCGTCGACGACATCAAAAACCCGGATGTGGCATGGCACTTCGTGTTTGCCCGAGCCGGAATCGGCGATGTAGAGTTTCGTTTCATCGGGCGAGAAGGCAAGGCCGTTCGGCTGGATGAAATCTTCGACGACGGCGTCGATTGCGCCGCTTATCGGGTCGATCCGGTAGACGTTACGGGTCGGCTGTTCGGGCTCGGCTTTGTGGCCCTCGTAGTCCGAGAGGATGCCGTACGTCGGATCGGTGAACCAGATCCCGCCGTCCGAATGGACGACAACGTCATTTGGCGAATTCAATCTCCTGCCCTGGTAGCTGTCGGCGAGGACGGTGATGCTGCCATCGAATTCGGTGCGGGTGACCCGGCGGCCGCCATGTTCGCAGGAGATGAGCCGGCCCTGTTTGTCGCGGGTATTGCCGTTGACATAGTTTGAGGGCGAGCGGAAGACGGAGACCGTCCCATCCGGTGTCCAGCGCATCATGCGTTCGTTCGGGATATCGCTCCAGAGAAGGCAGTTCAGGTCGGAAAACCAGACCGGGCCCTCCGTCCAGCGGCAGCCGGAATAAAGCTCATCGAGGGCGGCGCTGCCGATAACCAGAGCGGCGAAACGTTCATCGCGGACCTCATAAAGCGGATTGTCAGCCACGCCAGTTCCTCCCTGAATGCTGCTGTCTTTCTCCTAGCGACAAATCCTCCCAGCGACCAGAGCGCGGCAGCGGGAAATGTGAGGGCTCGGGTTTTCTCAGAGAGCGGCGACCGGATGCGGCGAGCCGTCGTAAGCACCCCAGATCGATTGATCGAAACAGATGACTGAGCCGGTCATCAGGCCGGATTCCGCCGATGACAGGTAGGCGCAGGCGCGCGCCACTTCGTGTGGATCGACGAGCCGGCCGAAGGGCTGATTCGCCGCTGCCTTCTCCAGCCAGTCTGCAGGTGCATCGTGATATTCGCGCTGAATGCGATCCTCGCCTTCGGAGGCCATCCAGCCGATGTTGAGGCCGTTGACGCGGATGCGGTTGCGCAGCAGCGCATAAGCGGTGTTCTTCGTCAGCGTTTCCAGCGCGCCCTTGGAAGCGCAGTAGGCGGCGATGAAGGGCTGGCCGGCTTTAGCCGACATCGAGCCTATATTGACGATCGTGCCTTCGATCTTTTCGCGGCGCATGACCTTCACTGTTTCCTGCATCAGGAAAAACGGCGCCCGCACATTGACGGCAAACATGGCGTCGAAGAGTTCGGGGCTGGTGTCGAGGATGGTGCCGCGATCGGTAATGGCGGCGGCATTGACCAGCGCGTCGACACGACCGAAGGCCTTGTCGCATGCGTGGACGACATTCCTCGCGTCTTCGACCTGGCCGAGATCGGCTTTGACATAGACGGCTCTGGCGCCGGTCGCCGCTGAAATCTCCGCGGCCTTCGCCTCGCCCTTGGCTTCGTTGCGGCCGCAGATGACGATGCCTGCCGCGCCGCGTTCGGCGAAGAGACGGGCGATGGTTGCGCCCAAGCCCTGCGTACCGCCGGTGACGATGGCGATCTTGCCGTCAAGTCGGCCGTGATCCGTGCTCATGTAATTCCTCCTTAGTGATGATGTGCGAATGCCTCCCGCGATGCGGGAGGCTCTTAGATTGGTGCCGTGTGGCCCCCTCATCCGCCCTACGGGCACCTTCTACCCTCGGGGAGAAGGTGCCGGCAGGCGGATGAGGGGGCCTCTATTTCTACTTCAGCTCAACTTCTTCCGCGCCTGCTCGGCAAGCGCTACCTTGAAGGTCTCGTCGCTCCAGCCTTCCCGCAGCGCCTCATGCATCAGCTGCGCCTGCGTCTTCGGCGCCAGCCCGCCGAGCGGCGGGTCGCGGTCGAGATTGGTGGGGAAGGAATAACCTTCGGCGCAGGCGGCGACGGCGTTCGCGATTTCGTCGGACGAGAGCCGGTCTTGCAATGCCTTCAGGGCGGGGAAGAGCGTGGCGCTCATCCTCTCGCGATTGACGGTCTCCATGGCCCGTCCAAAGGCGGAGGAGACCTGCAGGAGGTTGGCGACACGCTTTATGTCGGCCGAACGGTTGGTGCCAGCGGCGTGGAAGAGGGCGGGATTGAAGAAGACGACGTCGCCTTTTTCGAGCGGCAGCTGGACGTGGTTGGCCTCGAAGTAATCCCGGAACTCCTGGCGCTTCAGCGCCAGATAACCCGGTAAATAGGTCTGGCTGTGCGGCAGGAAGAGCGTCGGACCGCTTTCGAGCGGCATGTCGCAGTGCGCGACCGCGCCCTGCAGCGTCAGAACAGGCGAGAGCCGGTGAACATGCGCCGGAAACTGCTCGATAACCTTCGATGACTGGAAGCCGAGATGATAGTCGCGATGGGCCGACTGCGCCGCACCGCCCGGATTGACGCGGTTGACCTGCGCCGTCATCTGATAGCTCGGCCCGAGCCAGGCTTCGCTTGCGAGCGCGATAACGGCGTTGCCGTAATATTCGGCGAAATTTTCCGGATCGGCGAGGCAGTGTTTTTCCAGCGAATTCCAGATGCGATCGTTGGCGCCAGGCTTGGCGAAATGATCGCCGCCGCCGGTCGAGGTGCGGTGCTGTTCCTCGATGATGGCATCGAAAATCGCGCTGGCGCGGTCGATGATGCCGATGTCTTGATAAGCATGTTTGAAAACGACGACGCCTGGGCCTTCGCCGAAGGCTTCGCAGATTTCGGCCAGCACGAGGCGTTTGCCTTCGCCGGTTGCCGCCGCCGTTACCTTGCGGCTGTCATAGATCAGCACGTTCTTCTCGACGGCTGAAGCTGTGGGGTAATCGGCAAGCGCGGTAGTCTTTTCCGCAAGGCGGCGAAAATCGTCGAGATCGCAGGCATCTTCGCTGAGCCAGACTCGGTCGGCGCGCAGTTTCTGCTGATTGTCGGTCTTCATGATGGCTCCTCCTCTTTCGCTGAAGGCACTATACGCTGCGATACCGGGTGATGTAGATCAGAAATCCATCAAAAAACCATCAAGGGGATTCTATGGCCCATCCCTTTCTCGTCAAGGACATCGCCTTCCAGGCGGGACTGAGCACCGCCACCGTCGACCGGGTGCTGAACGGCCGGCCGGGTGTGCGTCAGCAGACAGCAATGCGGGTGAGGGCGGCGATCGCCGAACTGGAAAAACAGCAGGGCGGCGCGATGGGCAGTGGGCGAAAGCTGGCGATCGATATCGTCATGGAGACGCCGCAGCGGTTTAGCGATGCAGTGCGCGCCGCTTTCGAGGCCGAGATGGCGGCCTTCCTGCCCGGCGTTTTCCGCTGCCGTTTCCATTTTGCCGAGGTGATGAAGCCGGCCGAACTGGTGCAGATTCTCGATCGTATCCGGCTGCGCGGCACGCATGGCATCGTACTCAAGGCGCCTGACGTTGCCGAGGTGGCCGCGGCCGTCGCGCGGGCGGATGCGGCCGGCATTCCGGTGGTGACGCTGGTGACCGATCTGCCGAATTCGTCCCGCATCGCTTACGCCGGCGCCGACAACCGGGCTGCGGGAGAGACCGCCGCCTATCTGATCGGCGAATTCCTCGGAACTGCCGGCGGCAAGGTGCTGGTGACGCTGTCGAGCGGGCGGTTCCGCGGCGAGGAGGAGCGCGAAATGGGCTTTCGCCGCGTCATCCGCGCCCATTATCCCGCAATCGGCATTGCCGAAATCAGCGAAGGGCACGGCACCGATACCGCCACGGGAATGCTTGCGGCGGCAGCACTTGCGGCTGATCCAGCCATCAATGCCGTCTATTCGATCGGCGGCGGCAATCGCGCGGTGCTGGCTGCCTTCGATGCGGCAGAGCGTCCCGTCCGCGTCTTCGTCGCCCACGATCTCGATGCCGATAACCGCGCCCTGCTTGCCGCAGGCCGTATCGGCTTCGTGCTGCATCACGATCTCAGAACCGATGCCCGCTCGGCCTTCAGGGCAATCATGAGGCGGGCACAAGCACCGGGGCGGGCCGTTCCAGCTTCACTTTCTTCCGTCGAAATCGTCACGCCCTATAATATGCCCACGCCCGGTTGAGCCAATTGACTTCCTTCCACGCTGAGTTCGGGCTACAGCTTCGGAACGGACAAAGGTGAGCGGCATGGATTACAGCGACGTCAGCACGATTGCGGCCTGGGTTACGGAGCAGGGACTGAAGGGTGCTTCGGAAGCGGAGCTCATGACCGGCTTCTGCGCGGCCTGCCGCGATGCCGGCCTGCCGCTCGACCGCGGCATGGCGCTAATGGACACGCTGCACCCCGTGCATGAGGGCAGGGCCTTCCGCTGGGACAGCGTGGAAGAGATCGAAACCGAATTCGAGTATGGCCCGACGGGCTCGGGCGAAGCGGCTGCGACCTGGCAGCGCTCGGCCTTCTATTATCTTTGGTCGGGCAACGAGCGGGAGGTCCGCCGACGCATCGGCTTCGGCGATCCGATCGATTTCACCATGCTCGACAAGATCGCCGAAGCTGGTAATACCGATTTTGTAGCAATGATGCATCGTTTCAGCGAAGCCGGCACGATCGGTGAGATGGATTGCTTCTTTTCGCATTTCGCAACCAAGCATCCCGAGGGTTTCTCGGAGCACGATATCGCCATTCTGCGCAAGCTCGTGCCGGTTCTCGGACTGGCGATCAAGTGCATTGCGCTCGGGCGCATCGCCCGCACCATCGCGGAAGTCTATCTCGGCGAGGATGCGGCGCGGCAGGTGATGGAAGGCAAGATCAGCCGCGGTAAATCGGAGCGGATTTCGGCTGCGCTGTGGTTTTCCGATCTGTTGAACTACACCAAGATTTCGGATCGCGTGCCGCCGGAGGAAATCATACCGCTGCTCAACGATTACAGCGAGGTAGCGATCTCGGCGATCCATGAGGCGGGCGGCAACGTGCTGAAGCTGATCGGCGATGGTGTACTCGCCATCTTCAAAGGCGAAGTGCCGGCCGAGACCTGCCGGGCGGCGCTGAGGGCGGAATCGCTGCTGCGGGAAAAACTCACTAAGCTGAATGCCGCACGCGCCACCGACGGCCGGCCGACGACCGATGTCTATATCGGTCTGCATATCGGCGACGTCTTCTACGGCAATATCGGCAGTCAGGACCGGCTGGACTTCACCGTCATCGGTCCCGCCGTCAACGAGGTCAGCCGGATTGCCTCCATGTGCCGCTCGGTCGACCTTAACCTGCTGATCTCCTCCGATTTCGCCGCGGCAATACCGGCGGAAGAGCGTGCCGCGCTTGCCTGCGTCGGACGTTATGCGCTGCGCGGCGTGCAGCGTGCGCAGGAACTCTACACGCTCGACAGCGCCCGGCTAAACGACTGACATTTTCACGAAACCTTCAGGCTTACCGCAACAGGCCCTGGCCGCCGTCGATCCAGATCGGCGTGCCGGTGATGTGCCGGGCGCGATCGGAGGCAAGGAAGAGGATGGTTTCGGCAACATCCTCGCTTTTGCCTGCCTTTCCGCCGGCAATCGGGATATCGCCCTGCGGCCAGATGACCGGCACCTCCGTCTCCTCGCGACGGCGGCTGTCGGTATTGGCGCTGATGTTGGTCTCGATCTCGCCAGGGCAGACGGCATTGACGCGGATGCCGTGCCGGCCGAGTTCCAGGGCGAGCTGCTGCACCATGGCGACCTGGCCGGCCTTGGTTGCCGTGTAGGCGGTGGCACCCGGCGTCGTAAAGGTGCGGGTGCCGTTGATCGAGGAGACGACGACGATCGAACCGCCACGGCGCTTCAGGTGCGGAACCGTCAGGTGCAGGGTCAGGTAGGTGCCGCGCAAATTGACGGCGATGGTCTTGTCCCATTCATCCGGCTTCAGATCGTCGATGGGCGCCCAAACCCCATTGATGCCCGCATTGGCAATGACGATGTCGAGGCCGCCGAAGGTGTCGGTGAGCTTCTTCACCGCGGCTCTCATTTGCGTTTCGTCGCTGGTGTCGGCCGTCAAGGCGATCGACTGACCGCCGGCGGCTTTGATCTCGGCGCAGGTTTTTTCGACTTCGTCGGCGGTGCGGCTCAGTGCGGCAATTCTTGCTCCCTCGGCAGCAAGCCTTAACGCAGCCGCTTTGCCGATACCGGAACCGGCACCCGTCACCAGTGCGATCTTTCCCTCAAGCTCCATGGTCGGCCTCCTTGACCTTCTGCCGATAGGCAATGTTCGACGCGACCGTTGGTTCCCGGCAGCAGCGGACGCAGGGCTATCTCAGGAGCGCTTGTCGCAAGGCCCATTTTTCCGGCCCGTGGACGGCGGCGAAGAGCAGGCCGGCGAGGAAGGTGAAGTGATCGACGAAGAAGCCGAATTCGGCCTGGTTCTGTTGCCAGTGGGACGGTCCGTGGAAGGCGAAGGCAAGGAAGATCACGTAGATGCCTGCCAGCAGGCTCGCCTCGGTGAAAAAGGCGCCTGATATGAAGGCAAGGGCCAAGGCGATCTCGAAGAAGGCTGCGACCCAGGTGAGGAAGGTCGCCATCGGAAATCCGGCGGCAGCGATATAGCCCGCCGTGGCGCCGATATCAGCGAACTTGAAGCCCGCTGCCATGAAGAAAATGAAACTGAAGATGATGCGGGCGACGATGACTGCAATTGCTCTGGCCATTCCGAAATCTCCTCTTTGAGTTTCCATTATGACGGATGAGGCGCCCAATCTCCGACAGGGCGATTAAAAAAGGCCGCTTGCGTGACCCTTCCACTCTCACCACTCGGCAAAGCTCCCGTCGGCGTGCCGCCAGATCGGGTTGCGCCAGCGATGGCCCTCCTTGGCGCGCTCGATGACATAGGCCTCGTCGACTTCGATGCCGAGGCCCGGCCCCTGAGGGATGGAAACGAACCCATCGGCATATTGGAACACCTCCTTGTTGGAGATGTAGTCGAGGATATCGTTGCCGGTATTGTAATGAATGCCGAGGCTCTGTTCCTGGATGAAGGCATTGTAGCTGACCGCATCGACTTGAAGACAGGCAGCGAGCGCGATCGGGCCAAGCGGGCAATGCGGCGCCAGCGCGACGTCATACGCTTCGGCCATCGCCGCGATCTTGCGGCATTCGGTGATGCCGCCGGCGTGGGAAAGATCCGGCTGGATAATGTCGACATAGCCGTCGGAAAGGACTTGCTTGAAATCCCAGCGCGAATAGAGCCGCTCACCAAGCGCGATCGGTGTCGAGGTATGATTGACGATATCGCGCAGCGCTTCCTTGTTTTCGGACAGCACCGGTTCCTCGATGAACATCAGCTTGTAGGGCTCGAGCTCCTTGGCGAGAATCTTTGCCATCGGTTTGTGGACGCGGCCGTGGAAATCGACGCCGATGCCGATATGCGGGCCGATCGCCTCGCGGATGGCGGCGATGGTCTCGACCGCCCTTTCCACCTTCTCGTTGGTGTCGACGATCTGCATTTCCTCGCAGCCGTTGAGCTTGATCGCCTTGAAGCCCCTGGCGACCACGTCTTTGGCGTTGTTGGCAACGTCGGAAGGACGGTCGCCGCCGATCCAGGAGTAAACCTTGATGCGGTCGCGCAGCTGGCCGCCGAGCAGAGAATGGATCGGCTGGCCCAGCGCCTTGCCCTTGATGTCCCAGAGCGCCTGGTCGATGCCCGAGATCGCGCTCATATGGGCCGCGCCGCCGCGATAGAAGCCGCCGCGATACATCACCGTCCAGTGGTCCTCGATCAGGAAGGGATCCTTGCCGATCAGGTAATCTTCCAGCTCATGGACGGCGGCCTCGACGGTCAGCGCGCGGCCCTCGACGACCGGTTCGCCCCAGCCGACGATGCCCTCATCGGTCTCGATCTTCAGAAACAGCCAGCGCGGCGGAACGATATAGGTGGTGAGTTTGGTGATCTTCATCTTAGGTCTCAATCTCTTCTCGGATTTGCGATGGGACAGCGTGTCCACGGCCTCTCGTGATCGATCATTTCGTCCTGCCGATCGCCTTCTCGGCGGCAGCAAGGTCGCGAACCGCAAGGTCGAGCATGCGATTTGCGCATTCCCTCGCGCCTGTTTTGTCGCGCATACGCAACGCCTCAACTAGCTCGCCGTGAACGAGCACCGCATCCTCGCGATTCTCGACGGCGATGTTGGAAGCGTGCAGCGCGTATTTCAGGGCGGCGTGGATGGCGCTCGACAGACGGCGGAACACCTGGTTGTGGCTGGCGGTGAGCAGCACCGTATGAAACATCACGTCGGCGTCGGTGAAGCTTTCCGGATCGCCGGCGCTGTCGCGCATCTGCCGCCAGGCCTTGTCGAGATCGGCGATCTCCTGGGCGCTGGCACGTTCGGCGGCATATTCGGCGGCGGCCGGTTCGATGGTGCGGCGCGCTTCGAGAATGCAGCCGAGCAGGTCGAAGTCCCTGATGTAAGGTCCCATCCAGTCGAGCACTTCGGCGTCCAGGATGTTCCATTCATCCCGGTCGCAAACGGTCGTCCCGACCCGCGGCTTGCCGCGGACGAGCCCCTTGGATTCAAGGACTTTCAACGATTCGCGGATCACGGTGCGGCTGACTCCATAGAGTTCGCAGAGGTCGTTCTCGCGGGGCAGCGGCGAGCCCGAGGGATAGCGATCCGCGCAGATGTCCTGAGCGATCGCTGCCGTGACGTTGCGGCGTACGCGGGGCCGGCGTTCGCTACCGGAGCTTTCCGTTCGGCCCTGTTCCTCGGTCGATTCCAACTTCACCTCTCCGCAATCTCTCCCAGGCAGCAACCGAACCTGATTATCCGAATTCGGTCCGCTTTGCGACGGGTCCATCGGGCTCCCATGAGTGCCCTATTATTCCAATCATCATACATTGGCAATTGACTGGTATGATGATTTAACATAATTCGGTGGATGCTGCCTGGGAGGCAGCTGCTCGATTTCAGAGTTTAGGGAGAGAGACATGCGCTTGTTCAAAGCAGCCATCCTGGCTGGCACTTTCGCCATTCTGGCGGCCGGCTCGGCATTTTCCGCAGACGTCAAGATCGGTTTCATCGTCAAGCAGCCGGAAGAGCCGTGGTTTCAGGACGAATGGAAATTCGCCGACCAGGCGGCCAAGGAAAAAGGCTTCACCGTCGTCAAGATCGGCGCCGAAGACGGCGAGAAGGTTCAATCGGCGATCGATAACCTCGGCGCGCAGGGCGCTCAGGGCTTCATCATCTGCACGCCTGACGTGAAGCTCGGTCCCGGCATCGTCGCCAAGGCCGAAGCCAACCAGCTGAAACTGATGACGGTCGACGACCGTCTCGTCAGCGCCGACGGCAAGCCGCTGGAAGAGGTGCCGCATATGGGTATCTCGGCCACCAAGATCGGCGAAACCGTTGGCCAGGCGATCGTCGATGAAATCAAGAAGCGCGGCTGGGACATGAAGAATGTCGGCGCGATCCGGGTCTCCTACGATCAACTTCCGACCGCCGTCGACCGCGTCGAGGGTGCGATCTCGGTACTGAAATCCGCCGGTTTCCCGGCTGAGAACATCTATGATGCGCCGCAGGCGAAGACGGATACCGAGGCAGCGCTCAACGCCGCGACCACCGTTCTCAACAAGCATGCCGACGTCAAAAATTGGGTCGCTTTCGGCCTCAACGACGAAGCCGTTCTCGGCGCCGTTCGCGCTTCGGAATCGGTTGGCATTCCGGCGACAAACGTTATTGGCGTCGGCATCGGCGGTGCAGAATCGGCGATCAACGAGTTCAAGAAGCCGGCAGCGACGGGCTTCTTCGGAACAGTCATCATCTCGCCGAAACGTCACGGCTATGAGACGGCGCTGAACATGTACGACTGGATCGCCAACGGTAAAGAGCCGGAAAAGCTGACGCTGACGTCAGGTTCGCTGGCGCTACGCGGCGATTACGAGAAGGTCCGCAAGGAACTCGGCATCGATTGATCATCGCTCAAGATGAGACGTCTCCGGCGGCGGCGTAAGCGTGCCGCCGGAACCTTCGGTGGGGTGATGATGGCTTTTCTCGAATTCAAACATATCTCCAAGGGCTATCCCGGCGTGCAGGCACTGTCGGACGTCTCGTTTGCCGTCGCGAAGGGCGCCGTCCACGGCCTGATGGGCGAGAACGGCGCGGGCAAATCGACGCTGATCCGCGTGCTGTCGGGCGATCAGGCCGCCGACGCCGGCAATATTCTCATCGACGGCGAGGAACAGAAATATGCCTCGGTTCGCGACGCCTTCCACGCCGGCGTCATCGTCATCCATCAGGAACTGCAGCTCGTTCCGGAGCTGACGGTGGCTGAAAATCTCTGGCTCGGGCGTTTTCCCGCCAAGGGCGGGGTGATCCAGGCCAAAACCCTGATCGAGACGGTGCGGTCGAAGCTCGATGAAATCGGCATCGATGTCGATCCGGCGGCCAAGGTCGCTTCACTTTCGATCGGCGCGCGGCAGATGGTCGAGATCGCAAAGGCCGTCATGCTCGAGGCGCGGGTGATCGCGCTCGATGAGCCGACCTCCTCGCTCTCCTCGCGCGAAAGCGAAATCCTGTTTTCACTGATCGAAAGATTGAGAGCGAAGGGAGCGGTCATCCTCTATGTTTCGCACCGTCTCGACGAAATCTTCCGGCTTTGCGACAGCCTGACGGTGCTGCGCGACGGCAAGCTTGCTGCCCATCATCCTGAGATCGCCGCCACGACACGTGAACAGATCATCTCGGAGATGGTCGGCCGCGAGATCAGTGATATCTGGGGTTGGCGCGAGCGTCCGCTCGGCGACATCCGACTGGAGGTCACGGGCCTCTCGGGGGCCAAGCTTCGCCATCCCATCAGCTTTTCAGTTCGCCGAGGGGAGATCCTCGGCTTTTTCGGCCTGATCGGCGCCGGCCGCAGCGAGATGGCGCGGCTGCTCTACGGCGCCGACGCGAGGCATCAGGGCCAGGTGACGATCGATAGCGTCGCCGTTTCGCCGAACGATCCGAAAGCGGCGATCGACGCCGGCATGGTGCTTTGCCCGGAGGATCGTAAATCCGACGGCATCGTTCAGGGGCGGTCGATCGAGGAGAATATTGCGATCTCGTCGCGCCGGCATTTCTCTCCCTTCGGGGTTCTGAACCCGAAGAAGGAGGCGGCGCTGGCCGATCAGTTCATCGCCCGGCTGCGGGTGCGCACGCCATCGCGCAAGCAGGACATCATCAATCTTTCGGGCGGCAACCAGCAGAAGGTCATTCTGGGCAGGTGGCTTTCCGAACAGGGCATCAAGGTTCTGGTGATCGATGAGCCAACGCGCGGCATCGATGTCGGGGCGAAGTCGGAAATCTATGAAATCCTTTATGAGCTGGCGGCCGACGGCATGGCGATCGTGGTGATCTCAAGCGAGCTGCCCGAGGTCATGGGAATCTCCGACCGCATCATGGTGATGTGTCAGGGCAGGGTGGCGGCCAATGTCGCCCGCCCGGATTTCGACGAGCGCGGCATCCTGACGGCGGCACTCCCCGACAAGAATGCCGCAGGCATCATGTAAGACTGGGAACACGGACGATGACTTCGTTGAAAAAAATCCTTCTGGGGGAGCAGGGGCTGGTGGTGATTTTCGCCGCCGCCTTCGTGATCGTCTCGCTCTTCGTTCCGAACTTCCTGACCGAGCGAAACATGCTTGGGCTGCTGCAATCGGTCGTCACGATCGGCATCGTCGCATGCACGATGATGTTCTGCCTGGCTTCCCGGGACTTCGACCTTTCCGTCGGATCGATCGTCGCTTTCTCCGGCATGGCTGCGGTGATGGTCTCGAACGCGACAGGCTCCATTCCCGTCGGGTTGCTGGCAGCCCTGCTCTGCGGCGCCGTCGTTGGCCTGGCCAACGGTATCGTCATCGCCCGGTTCCGCATCAATGCGCTGATCACGACGCTTGCGACTATGCAGATCGTGCGCGGGCTGGCGCTGATCGCGTCGGATGGCCGCGCCGTCGGCATCAACGATCCCGCCTTCTATCAGCTTGCCCTGTCGCGTTTCCTCACCGTGCCGACTCCGATCTGGATCATGCTCATCCTTTTCTTCTTCTTCGGCTTCGTGCTCAACCGCACCGTTTTCGGTAAGAACACGCTGGCGATCGGCGGCAATCCCGAAGCTTCGCGGCTTGCCGGCGTCAACGTCGTCAATATGCGCATCTGGATCTTTGCGCTGCAGGGTCTTGTCTGCGGCATTGCCGGCATCCTGCTCGCCTCGCGCATCACTTCCGGCCAGCCGAATGCGGCGACGGGGCTCGAGCTCTCGGTGATCTCGGCCTGCGTCCTCGGCGGCGTTTCGCTTGCCGGCGGCCGGGCGGCAATGAGCGGCGTCATCGTCGGCGTGCTAATCATGGGCATTGCCGAAAACGTTATGAATCTGCTGAATATCCAGGCATTCTATCAGTATGTCGTGCGCGGGCTGATCCTGCTGATCGCAGTGCTGCTCGACAATTTGAGATCTTCGGCTGCGGGACGACGCGGATGAGCAAAGGGCATGTCGGGGACGACATCGATCTGGGCCGCGGTGATCTCTCCGTCAGGATCAGCCGCCGGGGCGCGGCCGTCACCGCCGCAACATTCCGGGGCAAGCCTTTCCTCGTTTCGACAGGTGGCCAGGATGGGACCTTCGCGAGTTTTCCCATGGTTCCGTTCGGCAACCGCGTGGAAGGCAATGCCATGACCTTTGGCGGACGCAACTATGCCTTCCAGCGAAACTACCACGATCCGCTCTACCTGCATGGCGATGGCTGGATCAGCCTATGGGAGCTGGAAGAATCGAGTTCCGAGCACGCGCAGCTCCGCTTTTGGCGCGATGCCGACAGGATCTCGCCCTATGCCTATCTCACCCGGCAAGAGATCCGCCTCAGCGGCAATCGGCTAGCGCTGACGCTCTCGGTGGAGAACAGGGGAGAGGCGGTCCTGCCCTTCGGGCTGGGGCAGCATCCCTTCTTCACACGGACGCCGGAAACACGATTGACGATCGCAGCCGACCGCTTCTGGAGCGAACGGCCGGACCATCTCCCTGATGTACCTGGTCCGGTACCCGCTAAATTCGATTTCACTTCCGGTGCGCTGTTGCCCTGGCAATGGATGAACAACGCCTTCGAAGGATGGAACGGACGGGCAGCCATCGCTTGGCCGGAACTTGGAATCCAGGCGACGCTGGAAGCCGATGATGCGCTCAATCGCTTCATGCTGTACATGCGGCTCGACCGGACAGATTTCTTCTGCCTGGAACCGATGAGCCACCTGCCGAATGGGCATCATCTGCCGGATTTCGGAGGGCTCAAACCTCTTGAGCCGGGCGAGGCTCTTTTAGGCAAGGTCACGATCGATCTGTCGGCGCTGCCGGTTCAGCCGGAGGGAAGATAGATGGGTGATCGCCTGCAGGGCAAAAATATTCTGATCACCGGCGCTGCGCAGGGTATCGGCCTTGCGATCGCCAAGGCTTTCATCAGGGAGAATGCCGCGGTCTATCTCGTCGATCGCGATGGAGCGCTGCTGGCGCATGCAGCGGGAGAACTCGCCAGCACGGGCGGCCGGGTTGGTTATCTGCCGGCCGACATTACCGATGCCGGAACAATCGCCAAGGCGGTTGCTCAGGCGAATGACGAGATCGGGCCATTGAATGCGCTCGTCAACAATGCCGGGGTCAATGTCTTTGCCGAACCGCTCCACACGACCGACGAGGAGTGGAGCCGCTGCTTCGATATCAATCTCAAGGGAGCATGGAATTGCTGCAAGGCGGTGCTGCCCGGCTTCATCGAGCGCGGCGACGGCGTCATCCTCAACATTGCCTCCACGCACGCTTTCACGATCATTCCGCACACCTTTCCCTATCCGCTTGCAAAACATGCTCTGCTCGGCATGACGAAGTCCCTCGCCCTGGAGTATGCGGCCCGCAATATCCGGGTGAACGCGCTGGCGCCGGGCTATGTCTCGACGCAGAAGGTGATCGACTACTGGAACAGCTTCCCCGATCCGGAGGCAGCGAAAGCCGAGACGATGAAGCTGCATCCCGGCGGGCGGATCGCAACGCCTGAGGAGATCGCCATGGCGGCGGTGTTCATGATCTCCGACGAATGCCCGTTCATGAACGCCACCTGCCTGACGATCGACGGCGGTCTGAGCGTGCAGCAGCATCCCGCCTGAAAGGCTTTCTATTTCGCCGATTTTTACGAGCCTGTCGTCTTCTCAGGATAGAGCGTTATATTGTCCCACCGGGAGGCAATCCAATCTCCCTCAGGCATGGAGCGGCGCCCTGCCGCTTCCTCAAAACCATCGAAACAGGAGGACGGCATGCAGATCAATCGCACGGCTTCGGCTCATTGGAGCGGCGGCCTCAAGGACGGCAAGGGCTTGATCTCGACCCAGAGCGGCGCCCTGACAGACTATCCCTACGGCTTTGCCAGCCGCTTCGAAGGCATTCCCGGCACCAACCCGGAAGAGCTGATCGGCGCTGCCCATGCCGGCTGCTTCACCATGGCGCTGTCGCTCATCCTCGGCGAAGCCGGCTTCACCGCCGAGCATATGGAAACCTCGGCCAAGGTGACGCTCGAAAGCGTCGAGGGTGGCTTCGCCGTCACTGCCATCCATCTCTCACTTTCCGGCCGCGTCCCCGGTGCAGATGAGGCGACCTTCACCGAACTGGCCAACAAGGCGAAAGCCGGCTGCCCGATTTCCAAGGCGCTCGCCGCCGTTCCGATCACGCTCGACGTCAAGCTCGCCTGATTTTTTTCCGCTATTGCCGCCAAGTGCCGCGCGTCTGATGTCGCGGCACTTTTCAATCGTGGCTCGCGCTCATCATCACCTCGTTTCGAAATTATCGCACCGCTCGCGTTACGCAGGCGGCATTGACAAGTGACGTTTGATATTTTACGACTGACGAAATTCGAAAATCGTCAGTCGTTACTCGAGGTCTCGAAGTTCATGAACGACATTGCGGAAAATACGCTCGACGTCACGCGACAGGAGAATATCACGCGGATACTCGACGCTGCCGAGCGGCTGTTCCGTCACTACGGCTACAGCAAAACGACGGTGGCAGACATCGCCCGCGATCTCGGCATGTCGCCGGCCAATATTTATCGATTCTTCGCTTCGAAGGTCGAGATCCATCAGGCGCTCTGCGGACGCATGCTCGCCACTTGCTATCAGCTCGCTTACGACATCCGCCACCAGCCGCTCAGTGCCAGCGAACGGCTGCGCCTTTATGTCGAGACCCAGTATCAATGGACGATGGATACGATGCTCGACGAGATGAAGGTGCACGAGATGATCGTGGTCGCGATCGAGCGCGACTGGCATGTCATCGAGAAACATATCGATCGCGTCCATGATCTGATTGCTGAAATCATCGCCGAAGGCATCGCCTCCGGCGAGTTCGCCGAGCACGATCCGGTGGTCGCCTCGCGCTGCTTCGGCGCGGCGACGGTCAATCTCTGTCATCCCCAGATGGTGGCGCAATGTCTTGCGAAGACCAACCGCGCTGCCGTCGACGAACTGATCGATTACGCCATCAGGGCGCTCAAGAAATAATCGACGGCAGCCGTCGTCGGTCCCCCGAAACATTCCAGGAGTGCGGAAGATGTTTTCGCTCAACACCCTCAGCAACCGCATGCCGTCCGTCGCGAACCTCGCGCTCATCGGCGTCATCGGGATCGGCCTTTCCGCCTGCACGGAAGAAAAAGCTGAGGTCAAGGAAGTTATTCGGCCGGTGAAGGTCGTGGAAATCGCCAAAGCCGACGATACCCGCAAGCTCGATTATTCGGGGTCGGTCAAGGCGCGCACGGAGATGAACCTCGGGTTTCGGGTGGCCGGCAAGATCACCGAGCGTCTCGTCGATATCGGCGACCGGGTGACGCCCGGCGACGTTCTCGCCCGCATCGATGCCACGGACTATCAGCTCGCGGTCAAGACGGCGGAGGCCAATCTCGCCGCGGCCGAAAGGGGCGTCGAAACCGCCGATCTCGCCAACAAGCGCGCCGAGCAGTTGTTCGACAAGAGCGTCGCCCCGAAGTCGCAGCTCGAACAGGCAGCACTCAGCCATGACCAGGCGATCTCGCAGCGCGACGCAGCGCTCTCGGCGCTGGATCAGGCGAAGAACCAGGTGAGCTATACCGAGCTCAAGGCCGGCCAGAATGGGATAGTGACATCGATCAATGCCGATATCGGCCAGGTCGTTGGCTCCGGCAGCCCCGTTTTGACCGTTGCCGTCGATGGTGAAAAGGAAGTGCAGATCGCGGTTCCGGAAAACGACATTGCCGAATTTAAGCCCGGTAAAACGGTCAAGGCCAGTTTCTGGGCTGATGACAGGCTGGTGCTCGACGGCAAGGTGCGCGAGGTTTCCGGCAGCGCCGACCAGCAGTCGCGCACCTTTGCGGTTCGCGTGAGCCTGCCGAACGATCCGCGGGTGTTGCTAGGCATGACCGCGACCATCGAAGCCGATGTCAACAACGGCAACAGCTATGTCTCGATCCCGCTCACTGCGCTGGCCGAAAAGGACGGCCAGCAGATGGTCTGGACGGTCGACCGCGACACGGCGACGGTGCATGGCCGCATCATCGAGGTCGCCGATTTCACCGGCGACGGCGTGCATGTGACCCAAGGCCTCGATAGCGGCGATCTCGTCGTTGCCGCCGGCACCCAATTCATGAGCGAGAACCTGAAGGTGAAGGTGCCGGAGCAGCAATCGGCTTCGGCCGATTTCGACCAGACCGTGCGTTGATCGCGCAAATCAAAGTTATTTGAGCATGATGTTCGCCCGAAACCGCTGACACTTTTCGGCATCATGCTCCAAAGGGAACAGAACCATGGACGCCAACACTGAAAAGCGGCCCTTCAATCTGTCGCGCTGGGCGATCGGACATCCGAGCATCGCCCGCTTCCTCTTCGGCCTGATCATCATCACCGGCATTCTCGGCCTGATGCGCATGGGCCAGCGCGAGGATCCCGAATTTACTTTCCGCGTCATGGTCGTCCAGGCGATCTGGCCAGGCGCTTCCATTCAGGAAATGGAAGATCAGGTCGTCAACAAGATCGAGCGCAAGCTGCAGGAAACCCCGCATCTTGACTGGGTCAAGTCCTATACGCGGGCGGGCAGCGCCATCATCACGCTTCAGGTCAAGGGTGATACGAATTCGAAGGACGTGGCCGATGCCTTCTACCAGGTGCGCAAGAAGGTCGGTGATATCTCCAGCGAGCTGCCGCAAGGTCTGCTCGGCCCCTATTTCAACGATGAGTTCGGCGATACCTTCATCACCCTGCATTCGATCAGCGGCGAGGGCTATACCTATCCGGAACTGAAGAAGTTCGCGATCCAGGCGCGCGACATGCTGCTGACGACACCGGGCGTCGAGAAGGCGGTCATCATCGGCGACCAGCCTGAGAAGATTTATATCGACGTCTCGTCCAAGGCGCTCGCCGAGCGCGGCCTGACGATCCTCGACCTGCAGAACGCCATCAAGGGTCAGAACAATGTCGATCCGGCGGGCTCCGTCGATACCGGCCTGCGTTCGGTACGCATCTCTGTCGAAGGCGACGTGAAGAAGGCGGCCGATATCCGTGAGCTCAGCCTTCGCGCAGGCGCCCAGGTGACGCGCCTCGGCGATATCGCCACCGTCAGTTCCGGGCTCGAAGATCCCTACCAGCGCAAGTACCGGTTCAACGGCCATGACAGCGTCCAGGTCGGCGTCGTCATGGCCAAGGGCTTCAACGTCACCGATGTCGGCAAGGATGTGGAGGCGACCTATCAGCGCTTCGAGGAATCGCTGCCTTACGGCGTCGCCGTCGATCAGATCGCCAACCAGCCCGACGTGGTAACGGATGCGATCGGCGAATTCATGCATGCGCTCGGCGAAGCCCTCATCATCGTGCTCGTCGTCTCCTTCCTGTCGATTGGCTGGCGCTCGGGCCTCGTCATCGCCATCGCCATTCCGCTGGTGCTCGCCGCCACTTTCGCGCTGATGTACGAACTCGGCATCGACCTGCAGCGCATCTCGCTCGGCGCCCTGATCATCGCGCTCGGCCTGCTGGTCGACGATGCGATGATCGTCGTCGAGATGATGGAGCGGAAGCTGGAGGAGGGACTGGTCAAGATCGAGGCGGCAAGCTTTGCCTATTCCTCAACCGCCTTCCCGATGCTGACGGGGACGCTGATCACCACGGCCGGCTTCATTCCCGTTGGTTTCGCCGCATCGACGGCCGGCGAATATGTCCGCTCGCTGTTCTACGTCGTCGGCATCGCGCTTGTTACCTCGTGGTTCGTCGCGGTCTATTTTACGCCGTGGCTCGGTTACATGATCCTCAAGCAGCGCCATCACGCCGGCGAGCATCATGATGCCTTCGACACCCGCTTTTATCGCCGGCTGCGCGGCACCGTCGGCTGGGCGGTTCGCCATCGGGTGATCGTGCTGCTGTTGACGCTCGGAACCTTCGTCACCAGCCTCTGGGCCTTCCAGTTCATTCCGCAGAATTTCTTCCCGCAATCCTCGCGGCCGGAAATCCTGGTCGATCTCTGGCTGCCCGAAGGCACCAGCATTCGGGAAGTCGAAGTGCAGGCGAAGGCGCTCGAAGCGAAGATGATGGATGATCCCGACAAGCGGTTCATCGCCACCTATATCGGCGAAGGCGCACCGCGTTTCTTCCTGCCGCTCGACCAGCAGCTGCGCAACCCGAACTTCGCCCAGCTGCTGGTTATGGCGAAGGACGAACCGGCGCGCGAACGGCTGATCGTCAAGCTGCGCACCATTCTTGCCGAAGACTTCCCATCGATCCGCGGCAAGGTCGACCGCCTCTTCCTCGGCCCGCCCACAGGCTGGCCGGTGCAGATGCGCATCATGGGGCCTGACCGCCAGGAGGTGCGAGCGATCGCCGATCAGGTGAAGGCGCGCTTTACGGCCAACCCGATGCTCGGCGCCATCCATGACGACTGGCTGGAGCCGGTGCCGGCGATGAAGCTGGTGATCGACCAGGACCGTGCCCGGGCGCTTGGCGTGACCTCGCAGCGCGTGCGCCAGATGCTGCAGACCGCCATGTCCGGGGCGCCGCTCGACGATTTCCGCGACGGTGAGGAGACGGTCTCGATCGTTGCCCGCGAGCCGGATTCCAGCCGCTCGCTGCTGTCGGCGGTTAATTC
Source organism: Rhizobium sp. NXC14 (assembly GCF_002117485.1). Classification (NCBI taxonomy): domain Bacteria; kingdom Pseudomonadati; phylum Pseudomonadota; class Alphaproteobacteria; order Hyphomicrobiales; family Rhizobiaceae; genus Rhizobium; species Rhizobium sp. NXC14. Next base: position 4,014,495 of record NZ_CP021030.1, on the reverse strand, counting down.
CGTCTACGTGCCGACGGATTTCGGCGGCTTCGTTCCGGTCTCGCAGGTCGCCAAGGTCGTGCCCGTCATGGAGCAGGGCATCGAATGGCGGCGCGACCGGCTGCCGACGATCACCGTGCGCGCGACGCTGCCGGACGGCGTGCAGCCGAATGACGTCGTCATGAAGATGTATGCCGACATGAAGGACCTGCGCGACAGCCTGCCGGCCGGCTACAACGTCGAGATCCAGGGCGGTGCCGAGGATGCGGCGGAAAGCCAGATGTCGATTGCCGCCAAGGCGCCAATCATGCTCGCCGTCATCATCGTGCTGCTGATGGTGCAGCTGCAGCATTTCGGCAAGGCGATGCTGGTGCTTGCCACCGGCCCGCTCGGCATCATCGGGGCCGCGGCCGCCTTGCTGATCAGCGGCGCGCCCTTCGGCTTTGTGGCGATCCTCGGTGTCATCGCGCTGCTCGGCATTATCATGCGCAATTCGATCATTCTGGTCGATCAGATCGATCAGGACATCAAGGCTGGTATGCACCGGCAGGAGGCGATCGTCGGTGCGGCCGTGCGGCGTTTCCGGCCGATCATGCTGACGGCGCTGACCGCCGTGCTGGCGTTGATCCCGATCTCGCGCGGCGTCTTCTGGGGTCCGCTCGCCTTCGCCATGATGGGCGGCATCTTGGTTGCGACAGTGCTCACCATTCTGGTTCTGCCCGCCGGTTACGCCCTTTTCTTCGGCCGGGAGCCGAAGGCAAAGGACGAGCCAGGCCGGGATGCCGACGCCATCCAGGAAGAGGCGGATGACAGACATCCGCCGGCGTTGGCAGCCGAGTGAGGACGGCGCGGCGAAAGCCGCGCCGTTTTCCTTGCAGGCCGCAATCTCACGGTTCTCATCACTGCCGGGTTCGCCTCGACTCGCGTCGATTCCCTTGCCGCCTCGAAAAAGCTAAGCTTTTGAAAGCATGCCGGGGCACAAGCCGTCATCCCGGCCGTCCATTGACAGGGGAGGCGCGACCATGGCCGATTATCGTCTGGAAACAAGCTGGCATCCGGTCGAAGGCAGTTTCGGGCGCTTGATCTTCACGCTCTTCAATCTCTCGGCCGAGCCGCTTTCCGGTTTCTCGCTCGCCTATACGTCGGAGACACGGGTTGCCGAAAAACACGTCTGCAATGGCGGCAGCCTGAAGCGACAAGTCGCGCACCTCCATGAATTCCGGCCGCCCGACAAGCTGAGAGTGCCGCCGGGCGGCCACTGGCGGTTCACCGTCGAGGGACTGACCCGAGAGCCGAAACATGTGACATCGGGGGTCAAATCGGCCTATCTGACACTTGGCGACGGGCGCCATATTGCTGTCGCCTTCGGCGATCTGATTCTCGAAGACCGCGATGGCGGAATTGCGCCGCCGCTTCTGCCGCCGGGCCGGGTAGAGGAGCCTTATTCGCTGCTGCCCTGGCCGCTGGCGCTCGCGTTGAAGGCGGGAGAACTGCCGCTCGTCCTTTATCCGGCCGAGAGGACACGGCCCGAGGCGGTCAAGGCGTTGTCTCTGGTTCTTTCGCTTTACCAGCGGCTTTATCCGGCCGAAAATGTGCCGTTCTCGCTCTGCGCCGTAAAGGGCGGGCGGGCTATTCGTTTCGTTACTGAGTCATCGATCGCTGCGTTCGCCTATGAAATACGATTTACCGCGCATGAGGTCGTGCTCTCCAGCGCGGATGCGGCGGGTCGGCACTATGGCCTGATCAGTCTGGCGCAACTCATGCACGGCGCCCGGACCGATCGGGAGAGCTTCAGATTTCCCAACTTCGGCACGATCGCCGACCAGCCTCGTTATGACTGGCGCGGCTGCCATCTCGATGTGGCGAGGCAGTTCTATCCGGTGGCTGACATCATGCGGCTGATCGACATCCTTGCCTGGAACAAGCTCAACATCTTCCATTGGCACCTGACCGACGACGAAGCCTGGCGGCTGGAGATCAAGGCCTATCCCCAGCTTACGGAGATCGGCGCGCGGCGCGGGCCGGACGAGGTGCTTGTGCCGCAACTTGGTGACGGGGCGGAACCGCGCTCCGGCCATTACGCGCAGGATGTCAGGCGGATCGTCGCGCATGCTGCGTCGCTTCATATAGAAGTAGTGCCGGAAATCGATGTTCCCGGCCATAGCACCGCGACGCTGTTGTCACTGCCCGAGCTCGTCGACGGGCAGGAGGCGCCGGACAGCTATCGCGCCGTGCAGGGTTATCCCAATAATGCCCTAAACCCGGCGGTTGAATTCACCTATGAATTTCTCGGGAAGGTGTTCGACGAGATGGTCACGCTGTTCCCCGGTGAATATATCCATATCGGCGGCGACGAGGTCGCAAGCGGCGCCTGGCTTTCCTCGCCGCTTTGCAAGGCGCTGATGGAACGGGAGAAAATTGCCGGCACAGCGGAGCTGCAATCCTATTTCCTGAAACGGATCAAGGCCATGTTGTCGGAGCGCGGCAGGAAGCTCGCCGGCTGGAACGAAGTCTCGCATGGCGGCGGCGTCGATCGCGACGGCACTTTGCTGATGGCCTGGGAAAAGCCCGCTGTCGGAATCGAGCTGGCGCAGCAAGGTTACGATGTGGTGATGACGCCGGGCCAAGCCTATTATCTCGACATGGCGCAAGCGGAAGCCTGGTCTGAGCCCGGCGCGAGTTGGGCTGGCCATGCGCCGCCGGAGCACACCTATGCTTACGAGGCCGAGGGCGAGTTGCCGGACGCGCTGCGGGAGAAGCTGCGCGGCGTCCAGGCCTGCATCTGGACTGAAAACTTCCTCTCTCGCGCCTATTTCAACCGGCTGGTCTTCCCGCGCCTTCCGGCCGTCGCCGAAGCCGGGTGGACGCCATTGGAACGCAAAGACTGGGACCGGTTCGCAGCGATCGTGCGGATGTGGCCGGTGCTTTAAGACGTGATTGCTTCCGCCTTGAGCCCCAACAGCGCTGCGCCGATCAGGCCGGGTTCGATGCGGCATTCACTCGGCACCACCAGCGGACGGTCGAATTTGCGCAGGATGCGGGTACGCACGGCCTTGTCTAGCTCGGCAAGCAAGGGCTCGACATTGGAAAGTCCGCCGCCGACCGGAACGATGGTGGCGCCGGTGATGTTGATCGTCAGGGCGAGCGGTGATGCAACCAGGTCGACATAGACGTCGATGGTGCGTGTCGCCTTCTCCTCCCCTCGTCGCCACTGACCGATGATCTCTTCGCTTGAGAGTTTGAGATCATGCAGCGTCTTATGCAGGCGCTCCAGCCCGCGGGCGCCGCCGACAGTGTCGACACAGCCCTTCTGGCCGCAGCCGCAGGCGTAGGCAGGAATGGCGACGGGCGGATTACCGGCCGCCGAGGCGATGATCGGCCCATGACCCCATTCGCCGGCAAAGCCTCCGGCCTCATTGGCGAGCCGCCCGTCGGCGACCAGACCGCCGCCGACGCCGGTGCCGAGGATGGCACCGAAGACGATGCGGTGGCCGCGGCCGGCGCCGAGACCGGCTTCAGCCATGGCGAAACAGTCGGCGTCATTGGCGATCAGCACCGGCAAGCCGAGTTCGGCTTCGAGATCGGCCGCGAGCGTGCGGCCGTGTATGCAGGGAATGTTGGCGCAGGTCAGCCGCTGGGTATCGGGATCGACGACGCCAGCAATCGAGAGGGCAATACGGCTCGGGCGTTCGCCGGTTTCGGCGATGATATCGCACAGGGTCTCGACGAAAGCGCCAAAATCATCCTTCGGCGTCGGACGGCGGCCAAGGGAAACGATGTCTGTCTCGGAGCGGGCGATGCCGCCCTTGATGGCGGAACCGCCGATGTCGAATGAAATGATCATTGCCTGCCTGCCGTTTCTCTAGCCTTCAGCGTCTGCTCGCACTGTTGGCAGGGAATTTCAAGCCTTGATGCATCTGCCTGCCACGCGCTTGCGGCGCAAAAAAGCGGCGGTCGAATGTAAATGGCCGCAGACAGATCTTCTCATTGATTTCCTGTCCCTTAAGTCATTCAATTGGCATATTGCGCGGCCAAGATCGGGCTTGGCATTCCATCATCTAACGGTATCATGACCTTCGAAAACGCCGATCCCCACAGACGCCGAAGACCACGTCCGCCCCGCCCAAAAGGCCGCCGCCTCTCAGCTGTCCTGCGGCAGTTGGCAGGCGATCAAAGCCGGGAGTGGATTTCGATCGGCGATCTGTTCGAGACGATGGGTGACAGGGCGATCAGTGCTCTGATGTTGATCTTCGCGCTGCCGAACGCTTTTCCCACACCGCCCGGCACATCGGCCGTGCTTGGCGCGCCACTGGTTTTTCTGGCGGCCCAATTGACCTTCGGGCTAAAACCCTGGCTGCCGAAGGCGATCGCAAACCGCTCGATGCGGCGGGAGGATTTCGAGACTATCGTCGGCCGCATCCATCGCTGGCTCGCCTGGGCGGAGCGCATGCTGAAGCCGCGACTTGCCATCTTCGCCGAACCGCCGGCGGAATATTTCGCCGGCCTCGCCTGTCTGCTGCTTTCGATCGTGCTGGTTCTGCCGGTGCCGCTCGGCAATATCCTGCCGGCAATCACCATTTCGGTGTTCGCGTTCGGCATTATGGGCCGTGACGGGCTTTTCGCGCTCATTGGCTTTATCATGACGACCGTGTCGCTCTTCATTGCCGGCAGCGTGATTTACGGTCTCGCGAAGGCGTCGATTTATTTCGTCATGCAATGGTTCGCCTGAGCGGTTGCGTCAACAGGCTCGACATTTTCGGGAATTTTGTTTTGAACTGGCGTGGATAGAGACTCACATCATGCCGGCGGCGGCAAGCCGGCTCATTTTGCGCGGTAGGCAGTAGATGGCAAAAAGATCCGAGACCCCTGCACGGCTCGACGATGCAGCGCGTGCCGGCTGGCTTTATTATGTCGCCGGACGCACGCAGGATGAAATCGCCGCCACGATGGGCATTTCACGGCAATCGGCGCAGCGGCTGGTGTCGCTTGCTGTCGCCGAGCGTCTGATCAAAGTGCGGCTCGACCATCCGATCGCCGCCTGCCTCGAGCTTGCCAACCAGCTGCGGCGAAAATTCGGGCTGAAACATGTGGAAGTGGTGCCGAGCGATGCGGGTTCCTCGTCGACCACCATCGGCATCGCCGAGGCGGGTGCGGCCGAGATCGAGCGCTGGCTGAAGCGGCCGGAACCGATCGTGCTGGCGGTTGGCACCGGCCGCACGCTGAAGGCGGCGGTCGACCAGCTTCCGGCGATCGAATGTCCCAATCACCGGATCGTCTCGCTGACCGGCAATATCGCGCCGGACGGTTCGGCCGCCTATTACAACGTCATCTTCAGCATGGCGGATGCAGTCAAGGCGCGGCACTATCCGATGCCGCTGCCGGTGCTCGTCACCTCGGCTGAAGAACGGGAGCTGCTGCATGGGCAGCAACTGGTGCGCTCGACGCTCGACATGAGCGCGCAGGCAGACGTCACCTTCGTCGGCATCGGCGAGCTCGGCATCGACGGGCCGCTCTGCGTCGATGGCTTTCTTGAAAAGGACGAGATGATGGAACTGATGCGTGGAGGCGCCGTCGGTGAAATCTGCGGCTGGATCTTCGATGTCGACGGCAAACTGCTCGACAACCCGATCAACGAGCGTGTCGCCTCGGCGCCGATCCCGTCCCGCGAGGCTTCGATGGTTATCGGGCTCGCCAAAGGCAAGCGAAAATACAAGGCTATCAGAGCCGCCGTAGTCGGCCACCAAATCAATGCTCTGATCACTGACGAAGAGACCGCTGAGTTTTTGCTCAAAAGCTGAGCAAAAAATATTGCAATTAAATCAAGACAAGACCACTGCCTTCGGCATCGCAGCAACGATTGTCGATTGACTTTTTTCACGCAGTGATGAGTAATTGCTCATGAGCAAAGCGAATGCTCACATCTCGTCTTCTGGGAGGAAGATATGACATTGAGAACTTTCCTGCTGGGCGCCTGCTCAGCATTGGCGTTTGCCGGCATGGCTTCGGCCGAGACGCTGACAATTGCGACCGTCAACAACGGCGACATGATCCGGATGCAGAAGCTGACGGACGACTTCAAGGCAAAGAATCCCGGCATAGACCTTGAATGGGTCACCCTCGAAGAAAACGTGCTGCGCCAGAAGGTCACGACCGACATCGCGACCAAGGGCGGCCAGTACGACGTTCTGACGATCGGCACCTATGAAGTTCCGATCTGGGCGAAGCAGGGCTGGCTGCTGCCGCTCGACAATCTCGGCGACGCCTATGACGTCAACGACCTGCTGCCGGCCATCCGCAGTGGCATCAGCATGGACGGCAAACTCTATGCCGCGCCGTTCTATGGCGAAAGCTCCATGGTCATGTACCGCAAAGACCTTTTCGACGCCGCTGGCCTGAAGATGCCCGACGCGCCGACCTGGGACTTCATCGCGGACGCTGCGAAGAAGGTCACCAACAAGGACAAGGAAATCTACGGCATCTGCCTGCGCGGCAAAGCTGGCTGGGGCGAAAACATGGCCTTCCTGACGGCTATGTCGAACTCCTTCGGTGCGCGCTGGTTCGATGAGAAGTGGAAGCCGCAGTTCGATCAGCCCGAGTGGAAGGACACGCTGACCTTCTACGTCAACCTGATGAAGGAAGCCGGCCCTCCGGGCGCCTCCTCCAACGGCTTCAATGAAAACCTGGCGCTCTTCCAGACCGGCAAGTGCGGCATGTGGATCGACGCGACGGTTGCCGCTTCCTTCGTCTCCGATCCGAAGCAGTCGCAGGTCGCCGACAAGGTCGGCTTCGCGCTCGCTCCGGACAAGGGCCTCGGCAAGCGCGGCAACTGGCTCTGGGCCTGGAACCTCGCCATTCCGGCAGGCTCGCAGAAGGTCGAGGCCGCCGAGAAGTTTGTCGCCTGGGCAACGAGCAAGGAGTACACCAACCTGGTTGCCGAGAAGGAAGGCTGGCTGAACGCACCTCCCGGCACCCGCACCTCGCTTTATGCGAATGCGGAGTATCAGAAGGCTGCTCCCTTCGCCAAGATGACCCTCGATTCGATCAACTCGGCCGACCCGACCAAGCCGACCGTCAAGCCGGTCCCTTATGTCGGCGTCCAGTTCGTGGCAATCCCGGAATTCCAGGGCATCGGCACGGCGGTGGGCCAGCAGTTCTCGGCAGCCCTTGCCGGCCAGATTTCGGTCGATCAGGCTTTGAAGAGCGCACAGCAGCTGGCGACCCGCGAAATGACCAAAGCCGGCTACATCAAATAACCTCCTGAGGAGAGGCGGATCCTTGACAATCCGCCCCTCTGGGCCGCCGATTGCCCAAACCGCATCGGCGGCCTCTTTTCCAGATCAAGCTGCATTGCGGCCGCTCCCCGCTTCACTTCAGATCGGTGATTGCCATGGCAACAACACATACTCGCTCCGCGGCGCGCCTGATGATTGCGCCCTCCGTGCTGTTCCTCTTTGCGTGGATGATCGTCCCGCTTGCGATGACGATCTATTTCTCTCTGCTGAACTATAATCTGCTCAGCCCTGGCATGGAGAGCTTCGTCGGCCTGCTGAACTACGAATATTTCCTGTCAGATCCGGCCTTCATCGCCGCGCTGATCAATACGCTGCTGCTTGTTGCCGGCGTTCTCGTCGTCACCGTCGTCGGCGGCATCGCCTTCGCGCTGCTGCTCGACCAACCGATGTACGGCCAGGGCATCGTGCGCATCCTTGTCATCGCGCCGTTCTTCGTCATGCCGACAGTGGCAGCACTCGTCTGGAAGAACATGTTCATGAACCCGGTCAACGGCTTGTTTGCGCATCTTGCGAAAGCGCTCGGCCTGCAGCCGATCGACTGGCTGGCGAATGCGCCGCTCCTGTCCGTCATCCTCATCGTCGCCTGGCAGTGGCTGCCCTTTGCCACCCTCATCCTGTTGACGGCGCTGCAGTCGCTCGACGAGGAGCAGAAGGAGGCGGCCGAAATGGACGGCGCCGGGGCGATCTCGAAATTCATCTACATCATCCTGCCGCACATGGCGCGTGCCATCACCGTGGTGATCCTGATCCAGACGATCTTCCTGCTCTCGGTCTTCGCCGAAATCCTCGTCACCACCAATGGCGGGCCGGGCACCGACAGCACCAACCTCACCTATCTCGTCTATGCGCAGGCTCTGCTGCAGTTCGATATCGGCGGCGCTTCTGCAGGCGGCATCGTCGCGGTCGTGCTTGCCAATATTGTCGCGATCTTCCTCGTCCGCCTCGTCGGCAAGAATCTGGAGGCTTGAGATGGCCAGAAAAGTCACAACTCAGCGCAAGCTCATCGTGACGGCGGTCGCCTGGACGCTCGGCATCCTGATCTTCTTCCCGATCCTCTGGACGTTCCTGACCAGCTTCAAGTCGGAAGCCGACGCCATCGCCTCGCCGCCGCAGTTCCTGTTCTTCCACTGGACCGCGGAGAACTATGCGGAAGTGCAGAGCCGGTCGAACTATCTCAGCCACTTCATGAACTCGGTGGTCATTTCCTTCGGCTCGACGCTGATCGGCCTGATCATCGCCATTCCGGCCGCCTGGGCGATGGCGTTCGCGCCCACCAAGCGGACGAAGGACGTGCTGATGTGGATGCTCTCGACCAAGATGATGCCGCCTGTGGGCGCGCTGATCCCCATCTATCTGATGTTCCGCAATTCCGGTCTGCTCGACACGCGCATCGGGCTGGTGATCGTGCTGACGCTGATCAATCTGCCGATCATCGTCTGGATGCTCTACACCTACTTCAAGGAAATTCCCGGTGAGATCCTCGAAGCGGCCCGCATGGACGGCGCCTCGCTGATGAAGGAGATCGTCTACGTGCTGACGCCGATGGCGGTGCCGGGCATTGCCTCGACGCTGCTTCTGAACATCATCCTTGCCTGGAACGAGGCCTTCTGGACGCTCAACCTCACCGCCTCGAAGGCGGCACCGCTGACGGCCTTCATCGCCTCCTATTCCAGCCCCGAAGGCTTGTTCTATGCCAAGCTCTCGGCGGCCTCGACCATGGCGATCGCGCCGATCCTGATCCTCGGCTGGTTCAGCCAGAAGCAACTCGTCCGCGGCCTGACCTTCGGCGCAGTGAAATAAGAAAAGGGAGACAAACATGGGCAGCATTACCCTTCAGAAGGTTTCCAAGGTCTTCGGCGAAGCCAAGGTCATCCCTTCGATTGATCTCGATATCAACGACGGCGAGTTCGTCGTCTTCGTCGGTCCATCCGGCTGCGGCAAGTCCACGCTGCTCAGGCTGATCGCCGGTCTTGAGGATGTCTCCGGCGGCAAGATCGTCATCGACGGCAAGGACGCCACCGAGAAGGCGCCGTCGGAGCGCGGCCTTGCCATGGTGTTCCAGTCCTACGCGCTCTATCCGCATATGAGCGTGCGCAACAACATCGCCTTCCCGCTGAAGATGGCGGGCGTCGACAAGGCGGAAATCGACCGTAAGGTGACGGATGCGGCACGAGTGCTGAACCTCACCGACTATCTGGAGCGCAAGCCGCGCCAGCTTTCCGGCGGTCAGCGCCAGCGCGTCGCTATCGGTCGCGCCATCGTGCGCCAGCCTTCAGCCTTCCTCTTCGATGAACCGCTGTCGAATCTCGACGCGGCTCTGCGCGTCAATATGCGCCTCGAAATCAGCGAGTTGCATCAGCAGCTGAAGACGACGATGATCTATGTCACCCATGACCAGGTCGAGGCGATGACCATGGCCGACAAGATCGTCGTGCTGAACCGCGGCAATATCGAGCAGGTCGGCTCGCCGCTCGAACTCTACAGCCGCCCGCGCAATCTTTTCGTCGCCGGCTTCATCGGCTCGCCGAAGATGAATTTCATCAAGGGCCAGAACGCCGCCGAGCTCGGCGCGCACACGCTCGGCATCCGTCCCGAACACATGCTGCTGTCGATGGAGAGCGGCGATTGGAAGGGCAGGGTCGTCGTTGCCGAGCATCTCGGTTCCGACACCTTCCTGCACATAGATGTCGAGGGGATCGGGATGGTGACGGCGCGCGGCAGTGGCGATTTTGCCGCGCAAGCGGGCGATAGGGTCTATCTGACGCCGGACCGGTCACGCATTCATAAATTCAACGAGGGCGGCCTTGCCATCTGAGCAGGCGGCCGGCTGGGGGCAGGCATGCGAGCCGGGCGATGGCGCTCGGCCGTCTCGGCAAGACCTTCTAGAGGACTGAAACATGACGTGCAAATTATCGCTGGCAACGCTTTCGGACGCGGCGCGCACTGCCGCCATCCCTTCCTACGACAGGGCGTCGCTGAAAGCCGGCATCGTGCACTTCGGCGTCGGCAATTTCCACCGCGCGCATCAGGCGATCTATCTCGACGATCTCTTCAACCAGGGCGCCGATCACGACTGGGCAATTGTCGGTGCCGGCGTTCTGCCATCGGATGCCGCCATGCGCGAGAAGCTTGCGGCGCAGGATTTCTTGACGACGGTGGTGGAGCAGGACAACAACAAGACGGCGGCGCGTGTCACCGCCCCGATGATCGACATTCTGCCGGTCGGCGATCCTGCCGCCATCATCGCCAGGCTTGCCGATCCCGAGATACGCATCGTCTCGCTGACGATCACCGAGGGCGGTTATTTCATCGATGCTTCAGGCACGTTCAATCCGGCCCATCCTGCTATCGCCGCCGATGGACAAGATCCCGGTGCGCCGAAGACGGTTTTCGGTCTGATCGTCGCTGGCCTCAAGGCGCGCAAGGACAAGGGCATCGGACCTTTCACCGTGATGTCCTGCGACAACATTCCCCATAATGGCGTCGTCACCGCCAATGCCGTGATCGGCACTGCAGCACTTTCGGATGCCGCCCTTGCCGACTGGATCAGGGTTAATGTTGCCTTTCCAAACGCGATGGTCGACCGAATTACGCCGGCGACCGGCCAGCGGGAGATCGATTTCCTCAGGGACAATTTCGGCATTGAGGATAATTGGCCGGTTTATTGCGAAGAATTCAAGCAGTGGGTGCTCGAAGACAAGTTCACGGCCGGCCGCCCGGCCTTGGAAAAGGTCGGCGTCACCTTCGTTCCTGATGTTACGCCTTACGAGCATATGAAGATCCGAATCCTGAACGGCGGGCATGCCGCGATCGCCTATCCGGCGGCGCTGATGGACATTCATTTCGTGCATGATGCCATGGAAGATCCGCTGATCCGGGCGTTCCTGGCCAAGCTGGAGACAGACGAAATCATTCCGATCGTGCCGCCGGTGCCAAACACGTCGCTGACGGATTATTTCGCCCTCATCGAACATCGGCTTCTCAATCCGAAGATCGCCGATACCATCCCGCGTCTGGCGCAGGATGGCTCGAATCGCCAACCGAAATTCATCCTGCCGTCGACGCTCGACAATCTGCGCCAGGGCAGAGATGTCATCGGCCTGGCGCTGGTCTCGGCGCTTTGGTGCCGTTATTTCGCCGGCAAGACCGACAGCGGCAAGGATATCGTCTTCAACGACGCCAGCGCCGAGCGCCTGCACGCAGCGGCGCTGAAGGCAAAGGCCGATCCGTCCGCCTTCCTCGGCTTCGATGATATTTTCGGCGAGGTGGCGAAATCGGATCTTTTCCGCAAACGTTTTGCTCATGCTGTTAAAACCTTGTGGGAAAAGGGCACGCGGGAAACGCTGCAGCTCTATCTCGACGGCAAGCTCGCAGTGTAAGGGGAATGCGGATGGCGGCATCGGCTGGCGCCATCCATCCCGCCTTGCGGGCGGCGCGGGACGATCATGCGTCCGAATCGAAGTCAGGTTGGGTTTTTCATGGCTGATGCTGAACCACGGCTGGTCATTTTCGATTGCGACGGCGTGCTCGTCGACAGCGAACCGATCTCGATCAGCGTGCTCGTCAGGGCGATGAGTGATCTCGGCGTTTCGATTACCGAAGACCAGGCCTATGAGCGCTTCCTCGGACGCAGCCTGGCAACCCTCATCGATACGCTGGAAACCGAGTTCAATATTCACGCCGGCGAAGAATTCCTGGAGCGCATTCGCACTGATCTCTACGCGCGGTTTCGCACCGAGCTGAAGCCGATAGAAGGCATCGCGGCGACGATCGACGGGCTCGGCATTCCCTGTTGTGTCGCTTCATCAAGTCAGATGGAGCGAATCCGGTTGTCGCTGTCCGTCACCGGACTTCTCGACAGGCTGCCCGACATCTTCAGCGCGACGATGGTCAAGCGCGGGAAACCGGCGCCCGATCTCTTCCTCCACGCGGCAAGGCAAATGCATGTCGAGCCGGGATCCTGCCTCGTCATCGAGGACAGTCCGGCCGGCATTGCCGCCGCCAAGGCGGCGGGCATGACGGTCTTTGCCTTCACCGGCGGATCGCATGCGAATTTCGCCGGATACCGCGCCGAACTCGACCGGCTTTCGCCTGATGTCGTGTTTGACGCCATGCCGGAATTGATACACCTTGTCCGCAACCATAAGCTGGACGGGACTGCAATTTGATGCGTGATCATGTGGTTGCGGTGGATGTCGGCACCGGCAGCGCGCGCGCCGGCGTCTTCGATGCCGGCGGCCATCTGCTGGCCAAGGCTGAACATCCGATTGTCATGAACCGGCCGCGTGAAAACCACGCCGAGCACGATTCCGAAGACATCTGGTCGGCCGCCTGCACCGCGGTGCGCCGGGCGATGGAGCAATCCGGTATTGCCGCCGCCTCGGTCGGAGCAATCGGTTTCGACGCTACCTGTTCCCTCGTGGTCCGCGACGTCGAAGGCCGGCCGATCAGCGTGTCCACAACCGGCGAGCGGCGTTTCGACACCATCGTGTGGCTCGATCATCGCGCGCTGAAGGAAGCCGACTTCTGCACGGCGACGGAGCACAGGGTGCTTGATCATTCCGGCCACGTCATGTCGCCGGAAATGGAAATGCCGAAGCTGATGTGGCTGAAGAAGAAGCTGCCGGCGACGTGGGAAAGGGCGGGCTATTTCTTCGACCTTGCTGATTTCATGACCTGGAAATCAACTGGGTCGACCGCCCGTTCTCGTTGCACGCTGACGGCAAAATGGAATTATCTCGCCCATCTCGAAAAGGGATGGCAGCAGGATTTCCTGCAGCGGATCGGGCTCGATGATCTTCAGACTCGCGGCCGGCTGCCGGATGAGACTGTGCCGGTCGGCGGCAGTATAGGCCGGCTGACCGCTAATGCGGCCGAGGCGCTCGGGCTGACTACGGAGTGCCATGTCTCCGCGGGAATGATCGACGCTTATGCCGGCGCGCTTGGGGCGCTCGGCGGTTATGCCGCCGATCCCGTAACACGTGAGCGCCAGCTGGCACTGATCGCCGGCACGTCGAGCTGCGTCGTCGCCTTCTCGCGGGAGTGCAAGCCAAGCCACGGCATGTGGGGGCCTTATTATGAGGTTGTCTTCCCACAGTCCTGGCTGGTGGAAGCCGGGCAATCGGCGACCGGTGCGCTGCTCGACCATATCGTGCGCATGCATGCGGCCGGCGGTGAGCCGACAGCGGCATTGCACCAGAAGATCGTCGCGCGCATCGCCGAATTGCGGGCAGAGGAGGGCGACGCTTTCGGCGAGCGTATTTTTGTGCTGCCGGACTTTCACGGCAATCGCTCGCCGCTTGCCGATCCGCATGCCGTCGGCGTGATCAGCGGGCTGACGCTCGACACTTCCTTCGACGGGCTTTGCGCGCTCTATTGGCGGTCTGCCGTCGCGATCGCTCTCGGCATCCGCCATATCCTGGAGACGATGAAGGACTACGGCTACGTGCCCGATACGCTGCATATCGCCGGCGGACACGTGAAGAACCCGGTGCTGATGGAACTCTATAGCGACGCCACCGGCTGCAAGGTCGTGGTGCCGAAGATGAACGAGGCGGTGCTGCTCGGTACGGCGATTGCGGCATCCGTCGCCTGCGGCCTGCACGAGGATTTGGCGGCAGCCGGCGAGGCGATGTATCGGGGCGGCGTCGAACGGCTTCCCGACAAAGCGAAACAGGCGCTTTACGACCGCGATTATCGCCGTCTTCTGGCCATGCATCGGCACCGTGCCGAGCTGGAAGCGATGTTCTGAAAGCTCACATCTAGAGTCGGTCAGCTTTAAGCTGAATCGCAACGGGATTCCCTTTTTGCTTCGGTTGTGATTCAACATCATTGCTGGTGGGGAGGCCAGCAACGATGGCGCGACCTCTTTCCGTGGATTTACGCAAGCGCATTGCCGACGCACTTGCCGAGGGCATGACGGTGCGGGCGGCCGCCTTGCGCTTTGGGGTATCGGCGGCGACGGCAGTGCGGATCGGTCAGCTTGACCGATCCGGGCGTGGTTTGGCGCCGGCCAAGATGGGTGGGCATGTCAAACCCATGCTGTGTGGCGCGGCGGCCGATGAGGTTCACCGCCGCCTGGCGGCCAAAGCCGATTGGACGGTGCGGGCGCTTGCCGTCGATCTGAAGGTGGCAGGCATCCATGTCTCTCATGACACGGTTTGGCGTTTCTTGCGCCGTGAAGGCAAGACATTTAAAAAAAACGCTGATCGCCAGCGAGCAGGACAGGCCGAAGGTGGCGCGGTTCCGGAGCCGCTGGAAGACCCATCAACATCGACTTGATCCGGACCGCCTGGTGTTCGTTGACGAAACCTGGGTCAAAACCAACATGACGCGCACCCGCGGCTGGTGTCAGCGTGGGCAGCCGCTGATCGCCGGAATACCGCATGGCCATTGGAAAACGCTGACCTTCCTCGCCGGGCTGCGCCACGACCGCATCGTCGCGCCTTTCGTGCTCGATGGCCCGATCAACGGCACCGCTTTCACCGCCTGGGTCGAGCAATGCCTGGCACCAACCCTCAATCGCGGCGATATCGTCATCCTCGACAATCTCGGCAGCCACAAGGGCAAGCCGGCGCGCAACGCCATCCGCAATGCCGGCGCCCACCTGTTCTTCTTGCCGCCCTACAGCCCTGATCTCAATCCGATCGAGATGATGTTCGCCAAACTCAAGACTTTGCTGCGCAAGGCCGACGAGCGTAGCGTCGAAGCGACATGGCGGCGCGTCGGTGAAGTCCTCAAAGCATTCAGCCCGCGCGAATGCGCCGCCTATCTCAGGCATGCAGGATATGTTTCAACATAAACCTGACAGACTCTAGTGGTTCGCGGTTTCACCGAGGACGGTCGCAAATTCCAGCATGCGGCGGCGGCGCAGCGCTGCCTCCTCTCCGACTTCGAGAATGACGGATTCCGAAAGGCAATCGAGCAGCGCGATCAGCGGCGGAAGGTTGTCGAGATCGGGAGCGCGTGCCGGCGGCAAGGACAGCATGACGTTTGACTGATCTGCCATCCAGTCTGCTTGCTGAGGCGAAATCAGCACGACCTTGTAGCCGTAGCGGCGCGCGGTTCTGGCAAGCAGCCGTGCCTTGGCGAAACGGCGGCAGTCGATGATGACGAGCAAAGCGTCGTCGACGGCCTGCCGGGCGAAGAGTTCGGCAAAACGGTTGTCGGTGGCATCGAGCGTGCGGACACCATCGCGGGCCTGCGTCAGCCGCTGGGAGAAATGATTGGCAAGGCTTGCGAGCCGCGCATGCGTGGCGATCGATACTTCGCGGGCCGTGCTGATCAGGCGGACGGCTTCGGCCCAAAGCGGCTGCGCCGTCAGATGATAGATGTGATGCAGGGCCTGGATCTGCTCGGCAACCAGCACGGCAAGCGGCTTGCCCTCCGCGGCGTCCGCATGCAGTTCGCTCATGGCGCTCTGCAACTGCGCCGGCGATGTCGTCACGGTTTCGCGAATTTCCACCTTGACGCTGTCCAAACCCTGATAGCCGAGCGCGCGCAGGAAGCGCCCGACGGTCATCGGCGAGAGGTCCAGCCTGTCGGCGACAGATGCTGCCGTCTCAAACGGCAGGTCGTTCAGGTGCTCGGAGAAATATTTCGCAATTCGACGCTCGGCCGGTGTGCCGCTTTTTACGTATTGCCTGAGTTTGTGTACAAAGTCTTCCACATCAGCCTCCCCGTATTTCCTCAGAGGCGTTCCGTGGATGCGCTATCGCAATCCCTTGTCTTGGCAACTATTGTCGGAAGCTGCTTCTCAGGCCCATGCGTATTTCTGCGTCTCATAATATTATATTCGTTCTAATATTGCGACAAGTTTCTATTAAAGCCTGCAATTTTATTCTCTCTTGCCGGTGGCATTCGCCTTTCCTACATCTTCTGCGCAACCGGAGACGCTGAAGAAATGATTCTTGATGCCGCACGCCTTTCGCTCGCCAATCTGTTCGCGCCGGAGACGCGCTTGGTCTTCTGGAAGGTGCTCGGCCTGACGCTTCTCGTGCTCGTCGGCCTCTGGTTCGCACTACGCGGGGCCTTCATGGCCCTCCTCTTTCCCTGGATCACCAGCTTCTTTCCCGATATGCCGGATTGGGCGGGATGGTTTGCTCTGGTCTTCGCAATCCTTGCCGGGGTCGGCCTTGCGCTCGTGCTGGCGTTGCTGCTTTCGCCCGTCACGGCGCTTATTGCGGGCCTTTTCCTCGACGATGTCGCCGACGTTATCGAAAAACGTGACTATCCCGGCGACGCGCCGGGCGCCGCCATGCCGCTCGGCCCGGCGATGGCGAGCTCGATCAAATTCCTGGGGGTGGTGATCCTCGGCAATATCGTGGCGTTGTTGTTGCTGTTCATTCCCGGCGTCAATCTGGTCGCTTTCTTTCTGGTGAACGGCTATTTGCTCGGACGGGAATTCTTTGAATTCGCCGCCATGCGCTTCCGTTCGCCGCATGAAGCGCGGCTCTTCCGTGCCAAACATGCGCCGACGGTCTTTCTCGGCGGGCTGGTGATCGCTCTCTTTCTGGCGATCCCCGCGGTCAACCTGCTGACGCCTCTCTTTGCCGCGGGCATGATGGTGCATCTGCACAAGCTGATATCCGCAAAGGACGCCGGTTTTCGCGCCTGAGGATCAACCCGGTAAGGCTGATGTCTCGTACATTGGCGCAAATTCGGCGCTCGGCGGGATCGGCGTGATGATGTCGATCAGCACGCCGTTCGGATCGGCGGTGATGAAATGCCGCTGGCCGAAATCCTCGTCGCGGATCTCCTGCAGGATCGGGAGGTTTGTGCTGTTGCAGGCCGCGTAGACCGCATCGACATCGGCAACCTCGAAATTGAGGAGCAGTCCGGACACTTTGCCGCGAGCCGCAGCCGGGATGGTTTCGTGGCTGCCGTCGAGGATTGCGAGCGAGACATGCTCCGCCTCGGTCGATTGCAGATGAACGTACCACTCGCTCTCGAACAACGCCCCGAAGCCGAAATGCGCGCAATAGAAGCGGGCGGAACCGGCAACGTCGTCGGTCATGATGACAGGATAATAGCTCGTCGATTTCATCCTTTTCCTCCATAGATACAGACAGACTGTATGTTTTTATTCTTAACATACAGTCTGTTTGTATGTAAATGGGGGAGATGAGCCGCAGCAATCGCGAAAGAACGGAACAGACAAGAGGGGCGCTGATCGATGCCGGACGACGCCTCTTCGTCGATAAAGGGTATGCCGAAACGGCGACGCCGGAGATCGCAGCGGCGGCGGGTGTGACACGCGGAGCGCTCTATCATCATTTCGAAGACAAGAAGGCGCTCTTTCGCGCGGTTGTCGAAGTCGAGGCGCGCGCAGTCGCCGAAGCAATCGCGGCATCTTCGGCGTCCGATGATACGCCGCGCGACGCGCTGATTGCCGGCGTTTCGGCCTATTTCCACGCAATGATGGCGGAAGGCCGCACGCGGCTGCTATTGATCGACGCTCCTGCCGTTCTCGGTCTGCCGGCGAGCCAGGCGATCGATGCCGACAACGCGGAAAGGACATTGCGGACAGGACTTGCAGCCATGCTTCCGAGAGCTGGCGCTACGCTTGAGCCTCTGACATTGCTGCTATCGGCGGGCTTCGACCGCGCGGCAATTGCGATCGAGGCGGGCGCCGAACGGCGGAGTTACGAGCAAGCGATCACTGTTCTACTCGACAGCCTCGCCGATCACCTGGGGCGGTAGCTCGACCAGCGGAGCCGGCACATCCGAACTCTTCTCCGGCGATTTGCAAATATCGGCGATGACGCAGCGCTCGCATTCGGGGCGGCGTGCCTTGCAGGTGTAGCGCCCGTGCAGGATCAGCCAGTGATGGGCGTGATAGAGGTAGTGTTTCGGCACCACTTTCATCAATCGCGCTTCGACTTCATCAGGCGTCTTGCCGGGAGCAAGCCTGATGCGATTGGCGATCCGGAAGATGTGCGTATCGACGGCCATGGTGGCCTGGCCAAAGGCCATCGACAGCACGA
Organism: Rhizobium sp. NXC14; assembly: GCF_002117485.1. Lineage (NCBI taxonomy): Bacteria > Pseudomonadati > Pseudomonadota > Alphaproteobacteria > Hyphomicrobiales > Rhizobiaceae > Rhizobium > Rhizobium sp. NXC14. Next base: position 3,996,239 of record NZ_CP021030.1, on the reverse strand, counting down.
CATTGGCAGTCTTGCGGCCGACACCCGGCAGGCGCACCAGTTCCTCGCGCGTTTCCGGCACCTTGCCGGAGAAGTCGTCGACCAGCATTTGCGAGAGCGCCATGACGTTTTTCGCCTTGTTGCGATATAGGCCGATTGTCTTGATGTAATCGCGAAGCTTGTCCTCGCCGAGATCGAGCATTTTCTGCGGCGTATCGGCCACCTTGAAAAGCGCTCGCGTCGCCTTGTTGACACCGGCATCGGTGGCCTGGGCGGAGAGAGCCACCGCCACGACGAGGGTGAAAGGGTTGGTATGCTCCAGCTCGCCCCGCGGCTCGGGTCGCTGCACCGAAAAGCGACGGAAGATTTCCTCGCGCTCGGCCTGCGAATAGGCGGTTTTGACCGCCGCCGGTTTGCGGCGGGTGATCACATTCGTGCCTTGCGGCGGGGATTTGAGTTTCGGATTCGCCATGGAAACTCTATACTCAGCGGTCATGATGGAAAGCAACGCCAACAGCTCTAGCGAGCAGCCTGTTTTCGCCGCCGAGCTCTTCCCACACCGGTCCCTCGGCCGCCGGGGCTTCAAGGTGCTGCTCATTCTGTCCGGCGCCGTCTGCTTCCTCTATGGGATGTTCTTCATCGCCACCGGCGCCTGGCCGATCGGCTTCTTCTTCGGCTTGGATTTCGCGCTTCTCTACGGCGCCTTCTGGCTGAATTACCGGTCCGGGCGGGTGCGCGAACAGGTCACCGTCTCGCGCACGGACGTATCGGTGCGCAAGTTTGCCCCATCGGGGCGGATGGTGGAGCATCATTTCAACCCGTTCTGGGCGCGGTTCCTCGTTCGAAGGCATCAGGAGATTGGCATCCTCTCCATGCATATCTTCGGCGAAGGCCGGCGCACCGATATCGGCTCCTTCCTCAATCCTGACGATCGTGAAAGCTTTGCCAAGGCCTTCAAGGGCGCGCTCGCCGCAGTCAAACAGCGTATCTGAGCGTATCAGGCGAGCGCGCAAGAATCGGGTGGTTTAGCCCCGGCCTATTGATTATCTCCTTGTGACAAGGAGAAAGACCATGGATATGATCGTGAACCCGCAGACCGACATCACGCCTGACGGCCCTGATTACGATATCGTTCGTCGGGTCATCGAACTCATCACCGAGGATTACCGCGACCAGCCGTCACTGGAGGCGATCGCCGCTAGGCTCAACCAGTCGCCGACACAACTGCAGAAGACCTTCACCCGCTGGGCTGGCCTCTCGCCGAAAGGTTTCCTGCAGGCGGTGACGCTTGACCACGCCAAGCGGCTGCTGCGTAAGGAAGACATGCCTTTGCTCGAGGCATCGATCGAAGTCGGCCTCTCCGGGCCAAGCCGTCTGCACGATCTTTTTGTGACCCATGAGGCGATGTCGCCGGGCGAATGGAAGGCAAAAGGGGGCGGCCTCACCATCCGCTACGGCTTCCACATCTGCCCCTTCGGCGTGGCGTTGATCATGGTGACCGATCGCGGTCTTGCCGGCCTTGCCTTCAGCGATTCCGGCAGTGAAAGGGCTTGTCTCGAGGACATGACCTGCCGCTGGCCGAATGCCGAATACATCGAAGACCTGCAGGCGACGATGCCCTATGCCGCCCGCATCTTCCAACCCGGAAAGTGGTCTTCCGAGCAGCCGCTCCGTGTCGTGCTGATCGGCACGGATTTCCAGGTGCGTGTCTGGCAGAGCCTCATGAAGATACCGTTCGGCAAGGCGGTCACCTATTCCGACATCGCCAAGGATATCGGCCGGCCGACGGCCCAGCGCGCTGTCGGCGCGGCGGTGGGGGCGAATCCGATCTCCTTCGTGGTGCCTTGCCACCGCGCGCTCGGCAAGAACGGTGCGCTGACGGGTTATCACTGGGGCCTCACCCGCAAACGCGCGATGCTCGGTTGGGAATCGGCGCATGCGTAAAGCATGCCCAGCAAAAAGGACGGCATGAAGCGCGGCAGCCAATCTGAAAGATCACGGCGCGCTTCAGGCCTGTTCGGCGAGATCAAGCAATGCTTGCGCCGCACCTTCATCGGTGATCAGCGTGTTGCAGCCGATGCGCTTGATCGTGGCGCGGATGGCGGTGGCCCGGTGGGCGCCGCCGGAGGAAAGCACGATGTGCTTGGCCTCTTTCAGCATGTCGAGATCGACGGACATCACCCGCTGGTTGATCGAGTGATCGACCGAATTTCCGTTCCTGTCGAGGAAGTTGAACATGGTGTCGCAGACGCAGCCGGCATTGATCAGTTCTTGCAACTCGGCCTTCGATATCCAGCCTTCCGATAGCGAGGTCGAGTGCGGCCCGATATCACCGCAACTGACGATCGCGAGATCGAGGTTCTCGGCGAGGCGGTAGATCGTGTCCAACCCGCATTTGTCGATCAGATTGCGTTTGGTTTCGATGGAATCGACGAGAAGCGGCGCCAGGAACATGTAACATTCGGCGCCGAGCTGGTTGGCCAGCCGCCAGGTGTAATCGATCGGATTCGTCTGATGCACGGCAACGATGCCGCCGAGCAGCGAAACGACCTTGCAATTGGCGCGGCGCGGTGGCCGGAAGCTCGCCAGCGAGGCGGTCATGGTGCGGCCCCAGCCGACACCAATCGTATAGTCGTCGGGAATGGCTTCGGAGAGGAACTGGCCAAGCGCCAAGCCGACGTTCTTTGCCAGTGAATCGACATCGCCATGAACCGGCGCAGGCACGACGATCGCTTCGTCGAGGCCATAGGCACGCTCCAGCTTGACCGAAAGCTCGACGCAATCGCCGATCGAATCGTTGATCCAGATCTGGACTTCGCTGCGTTTCATCGACTCGTCGAGCAGGCGGATCACCGTCGTCCGGCTGATGCCGAGCTGTTCGGCGACGTCTTTCTGGGTCAGGCCCTCATTGTAATAGAGCCATGCAGCCCTCAGCCGCAGCGAGGATGCCTCGGAATAGGCGGTATGGGTGCCGCGTTTGAGCTTGACCACGTCTCCTCCCGCAGGATTTTCGCCTAAATCCCTGATGGGACGAAAGGCTGCGCCTATGCGTTTGCTGCCGGGATAATGACGGGTGTGACACTTATGTCAATCAGAATGCACAAATGTCCTTGACTTTTCCTTGCGCGAACGGCGATAGTCCTCGCGACATAAAGTCGTCCCTGTCAGTCCGAGGAGGACATAGTGCGGGCATGCCGAAAGTCACGACCGGCCTTTGCGCCGCAGGCGGTATCGCCTGCGTTCGAGCAGCCGTTTGCATGCGGCCGGAACACGTCGACTGTCCCTTACGTTTATGAATCATCCGTGACGGAAGCGCGTATATTCGCCCGCAGCATGCAAAACATCTGTCCCTAGATCATCTCTTTGCCGGGCGGAAGTCGCGCCGGTCCGCTTTGAATTCAATAAGGATCACCAACCATGACATCCAAGCTTGACCAACTCCGCGAGATTACCACCGTCGTCGCCGATACAGGCGATATTCAGGCAGTCGCCCGCCTGAAGCCGGTCGACTGCACGACCAATCCATCCATCGTCCTAAAGGCGCTCGGTACCGAAATGTTCGCAGACGACATGAAGGAAGCTATCGCCTGGGGCAAGAAGCTCGGCGGCGACGCAAATGTTGCCGCTGCAGCCGTTGCCGACCGCCTTGCCATCTCGGTCGGCGCCGCCCTGGTGAAGCTCGTTCCCGGCCGCGTTTCGACGGAAGTCGATGCCGACCTGTCCTTTGATACCGAAGCATCGCTGAACAAGGCACGCAGCATCATTGCCGCCTACAAGGAACGCGGCATCGAGAAAGACCGTATCCTCATCAAGCTCGCGTCTACCTGGGAGGGCATTCGCGCAGCGGAAATCCTGCAGAAGGAGGGCATCGACTGCAATCTGACGTTGCTCTTCTCCAAGGCGCAGGCGATCGCCTGCGCTGATGCCAAGGTTTTCCTGATTTCGCCCTTCGTCGGCCGTATCCTCGACTGGTACAAGAAGTCGACGGGCAAGGATTTCACTGCCGAGGAGGATCCGGGCGTCATCTCCGTCCGTGACATCTACAACTACTACAAGGCCAACGACATCAAGACGGTCGTCATGGGCGCGTCCTTCCGCAATACCGGCGAGATCGAAGCTCTGGCCGGTTGCGATCGCCTGACCATCGCTCCGAACCTGCTCGACGAGCTTTCAAACGACCAAGGCAAGCTCGAGCGCAAGCTGTCGCCCGAAACGGTCAGGCCGGCTGCCAAAATCGCCGTCGACGAAAAGACCTTCCGCTGGATGATGAACGAAGACGCGATGGCGACGGAAAAGCTCGCGGAAGGCATCCGCGCCTTCGCCAAGGACCTGTCGACGCTGCGCACCATGGTGCAGAAGGAACTGCAGCTCGCTGCCGCCTGATAGAGCACGCCAATGATCGAAGGCGTGGATGCCGGCTGGCAACCGCGCCTTTTTCATGCGCTTATCAATGACATATGCTGTCGGAGACCGATATGGCGGACGAGGAAGCGGCAAGGTCGCCTTTGGCACTTGCCCGCAAGCACGCAAGCTTCATCATTGCCGCTGTTGCCGGACTGGTGGTCTTCTTGGCTCTGACCTCGCGGGAGGTCAGTGCCGGCAATATCCTGTTCGGCTGGAATATTAGCGCCATTGTTTTTGTCGCGCTCAGCTGGCGCAAGATGCTGCGGGCGACGGTCGAATCGATCCGGAAACGCGCCGCCGATCTCGATTTTTCGGATACCGTTTTGCTGGCCCTTTCAATCGGTGCTGCGCTTGCGAGCATCGTCGGCATTGGCACCGAGCTTCATTCGATCAAGGAGGCGCCACCTGACGTTGCGCTGACGCGGGCGGGTGCCGCGGTGCTGACGATTCTGATCTCGTGGATTTTTCTGCATACGCTTTTCACCATCCACTATGCCCATTATTTCTATGGCGGGGCGGACGAAGAGAGCGGCCTCATATTCCCCGACGGCATCGAAGAGCCCGGCTATTGGGACTTCCTCTATTTCTCCTTCACCGTCGGCGTTGCCGCGCAGACCGCGGATGTCGCGGTCAGTTCGACCAGCATGCGCAAGCTAACACTGCTGCATGCCGTGCTGTCGTTCCTGTTCAACACGACGATCCTGGCGCTGGCGATCAATGTCGGTGCAAGCCTGTTATAATGCGCCGTAGCCGGCGACCGGGAGGATCCAGCCCATAACACCCGGGAGACGGGACGGAGTTAACGCTGGGGCCACACGACCGGTCCACCTGCTCTGCAAAGCGGAGGGTATGATGAAGAGCGTCGCAAGCCGGTTCCGATCAGCCGACCTCGTTCTGCTTCTGGGCAGGCTTCTGCTGGCGCTGATTTTTCTGCACGAAGGCTCGTCTCTTGCGGCAGATCTCGCGTCGACCATCGACACCTTCGTGAACTTAGGGCTGTCGCCGCCGATAGCTTTGGCCACCATCGCTCTTCAAATCGGCGCCGGCATTTCCGTTGCGGCGGGTTTCCTCGGTCGGCTGGGTGCCACGGCGCTGGCGCTCTTCTGCCTGGCGACCGCCTTTCTCTTTCATACGAACTTTACCAGCCAAAACGAATTCTTGCATTTCGAGAAGGACCTGGCGATTGCCGGCGGCATGTTCGTCCTCGCCGCTTCCGGAGCGGGTTCGATATCGGTCGACAATCTGTTGAAAAGACGAGCTAACAGCCTTCATCCCTGGCTGAGGGCGATGCTGTAGCCAATGCTGCAGGCTTTTGCGCGCCATGAACATGCCGCGGCTCTTCCGAGCCGCGGAATTGCTCCGGATTGGGCGGCGCCCGCTTACAAGACCGCCTGGCCGGCCATCAGCGCCAGAACCAGGAAGATCAGGAAGATCACCAGCGCAATACCGAAGAGCACGCGGGCGATGGTCGCGGTGGCGGCGGAGACGCCGGAGAAGCCAAAGAAGCCGGCGATGATCGAAATAACGAAGAATATCAGAGCCCATTTCAGCATGACATCATCCTTTGCGTTTGTCTGAAAAGACGCGGCAACCGGGAAATTGTTCCACGTCGCGCGAAATTGGACGATGTTCCTGCTGTCGGCGTGGCTTCCATATCCTTGACGTTTTCGCCGGTCAGCCGTGATTGATCATCACATGGCGAACGGCGGTATAATCCTCCAGCGCATAGACGGACATGTCCTTGCCGTAACCCGACTGCTTGAGGCCGCCATGCGGCATCTCGTTGACCAGCATGAAATGCGTGTTGATCCAGGTGCAGCCATATTGCAGGCGGCCGGCGGTCTTCATGCCGCGGCCGATATCCCTGGTCCAGACCGAGGAGGCGAGGCCGTAATCGCTGTCGTTCGCCCAAGCGATGGCATCATCAGCGTCGGAGAAGCGGGTGACGGAGACGACCGGGCCGAAGACCTCGCGGCGGACGATCTCGTCGTCCTGCAAGGCGCCCGCAATGACGGTCGGCGTGAAGAAGAAGCCTCTGTCGCCGGAGACCTTGCCGCCGGTGGTGATTTCCATGTGCTTGTGCTCGGAAGCGCGGGCGACGAAGCTTTCGACGCGGTCACGCTGGCGCCTGGAGATCAGCGGACCGATCTCGTTTTCGGTATCGTCGGCTTGGTTGAAGCGGATGCTTGAGACGGCAGAAGAGAGATCGGCAACGAAATTGTCGTAGACCTTGGCGTCGGCATAGATGCGGCAGGCCGCGGTGCAGTCCTGACCGGCATTGTAATAACCGAAGGTGCGGATGCCTGACACGACGGCATCGATATCGGCGTCGTCGAAGACGATGACCGGGGCCTTGCCGCCAAGTTCCAGATGAGTGCGCTTGACGGTCTTGGCGGCGGCCTGCAGCACCTTCTTGCCGGTGGCGACATCGCCCGTGATCGAGATCATGTTGACTTTGGCGTGGTTGATCAGCGCATTGCCGACGCTTTCGCCGCGGCCGAGGATGACGTTGACCACGCCTTCGGGAAGGATGTCGGAAAGCAGCTTCGCCATCTTCAGCGCTGTCAGCGGCGTCTGTTCCGAGGGTTTGAAGACGACGGTGTTGCCGCCCGCGATTGCCGGCGCCAGCTTCCAGGCCATCATCATCAACGGATAGTTCCACGGCGCGATCGAGCCGACGATGCCGATCGGATCACGGCGGATCATCGAGGTGTGGCCGGGCAAGTATTCGCCGGCGGCCGGTCCGTGCAGGTTGCGCACTGCCCCCGCGAAGAAGCGGTAACAATCGACGATTGCCGGGATTTCATCGTTCAGCACTGAATTGATCGGCTTGCCGCAGTTCAGCGCTTCCAGCGCGGCGAAACTGGCGGCGTCCTTCTCGATAGCGTCGGCGATCTTCAGCAGGTAACTCGAGCGTTCGGAAGGCGTCGTCTGCGACCAGCTCTTGAAGGCTTTTTCGGCGGCATCGACGGCGGCATCGACCTGGGGAAGCGAGGCCTCGGGAAGGTCGATCACCGTCTCTCCGGTCCTCGGGTTCAGGATGTGCTCTTCCGTCTCCGTGCCTTTTTCGAAGCGGGAACCGATCAGCATTTGCGTATCCATGATGTTCTCCCTGTTATTTGCCGGAACCGGCGATCTGGTCGCCGTCGCGGGTGAGGTAATAGGCTGCCAGGATCGGCAGGAAGGTGACGAGCACCACGACCATGGCGACCACATTGGTGACGGGGCGCTGGCGCGGGCGGATGAGTTCTTCGAGCATCCAGATCGGCAGCGTCGATTGCTGGCCGCCGGTGAAGGTGGTGACGATGACCTCATCGAAGGACAGGGCAAAAGCGAGCATGCCGCCGGCAAGCAGGGCGGTGCCGATATTCGGCAGGATGACATGGCGGAAGGTCTGGAAGCCATCGGCGCCGAGATCCATCGAGGCTTCGATCAGCGAGCCGGAGGTGCGGCGGAAGCGGGCGACGGCGTTGTTGTAGACGACCACCACGCAGAAAGTGGCGTGGCCGAGCACGATGGTCCAGACCGAGAACGGGATGTCGAAGAGACTGAAGGCGGAGCGCAGCGCAATGCCAGTGATGATGCCGGGAAGCGCGATCGGCAGGATGACCAGCAGCGAGATCGCCTCGCGGCCGAAAAATTTCGTCTGGCTGACGGCAGCCGCGCAGAGCGTGCCGAGGACGAGCGCGATCGCGGTGGCGATGACGGCGACCTGCACGGAAAGGCCGAGCGCCGACCAGACGTCGGGCCGGTTCCAGGCAACGGGGAACCATTGCAGCGTCAGGCCGGGTGGCGGCCACTGATAGCTCTTCTCCTCCGTCGTGAAGGCATAGACGAAGATCAGCAGGATCGGCAGGTGCAGGAAAAGCAGCCCGCCGGCGGCGGCGATCTTCAAGGGCAGCGGCGATGTCTTGAGATCAGAGCGCATCGAAGGCCCCCAGTCTTTTGGCGAGCGACAGATAAAGCGCCATGATGACGATCGGCACGACCGAGAAGGCAGCCGCCAGCGGCACGTTGCCAGCCGTCCCCTGCTGCGCATAGACGGCCTGGCCGATGAACAGCCTGGAAGAGCCGATGATCTGCGGGATGATGTAATCGCCGAGGGTCAGCGAAAAGGTGAAAATCGAACCGGCGACGATGCCGGGGAGTGCCAGGGGCAGCAGCACGGTGCGGAATGTCTGGCGCGGGGTGGCGCCGAGATCCGCCGAGGCCTCGATCAGGTTGCCGGGCACACGCTCGAGGGCCGCCTGAGTCGGCAGGATCATGTAGGGCAGCCAGATATAGACGAAGACGATGAAGGTGCCGAGGTAGCTGACCGAAAGCGAATTGCCGCCGACGACGGGCAGGTTCAGGACGCCGTCGAGAAGCCAGGAGAGATGGAGCTGTTCGAAGATCCACGTCAGGATGCCTTCTTTAGCGAGGATCAGCTTCCAGGCGTAGATCTTGACGAGATAACTCGACCAGAGCGGCAGCATGACGCCGAGATAAAACAGCACCTTCCATTTGCCCCGCGCATAACGGGCGGCGTAGTAGGCGATCGGGAAGGCGATGAGTGCGGAAGCGACGGTGACCAGCGCCGCCATTACGACGGTGCGGATAATAATGTCGAAATTCGTCGGGCTCAGAAGCTGGGCGTAGGTCGACAGCGTGAATTCGTAGTTCACCAGTCCGGAAAAATCGTCGATCGAGAAGAAACTCTGCAGAAGCAGGGCGATGAGCGAGCCGATATAGATGATGCCGAGCCAGAGCAGGGGCGGTGTCAGCATCAGGAACAGCAAAAGCTTCGGGTGCCGCCAGAAGGCATCCGACAGCCGGCCGAAGACGCCACTGCGTCCCGGAAGGATCGATGTCTTGCCGTCGGAGATGATGAGTGCCGTCATGCCGCATCGTCCATGTAGTGGATATCGGCGGGCTGCCAGGCAAGCCGGATGCCGGCGCCGATATCCGGCACAGGCATGCCTGCCGCCAGCGTGACATGCAGCCGGCTGCCCTGCAGGTCGACGCTGAGACGGGTGGCGGCGCCGAGGAAGCTCGCATGCTCGACCTTCGCCTCGATGCCGTCACTTGCCAGCCGTATCGCCTCGGGGCGCAGGCTCGCCCAGCGTTTCTCGCCGCCGATCGCGGCCATCAGATCAGGCGCGATCACATTGGACGAGCCGACGAAATCGGCGACGAAACGGGTCTTCGGGCAGCGGTAGATATCCTGTGGCGTGCCGTGCTGGACGATATTGCCATTGTTGAAGACCGCGACGCGATCGGCCATGGACAGCGCCTCGCCCTGATCATGGGTGACGAAGACAAAGGTGATGCCGAGCGCGCGCTGCAGGCTCTTCAATTCCTCCTGCATCTGCTCCCGCAGCTTCAGGTCCAGCGCACCGAGCGGCTCATCGAGCAGCAGCACCTTCGGCTTGTTGACGAGGGCGCGGGCGAGCGCCACGCGCTGCCGCTGGCCGCCGGAGAGCTGGCCGGGGCGGCGGCCGCCATAACCCGGCAGTTTGACGAGCTCGAGGGCTTCTCCCGCCGCCTTCATCCGCTCCGCCTTGCCGACGCCCTTGACCATCAGCCCGTAGGCGACGTTGTCGAGGATGTTGAGATGCGGGAAGAGCGCGTAATCCTGGAATACGGTGTTGACGTTGCGCCGATAGGGCGGAACGCCGTCGGCCGTCTCGCCGAAGATCTGAATGTGGCCTGCTGTCGGCTGTTCGAAGCCGGCGATCAATCTAAGGCATGTCGTCTTGCCGGAACCCGACGGGCCGAGCATGGCGAAGAACTCGCCCGGCGCTATTTCGAGATCGACGCCGTCGACGGCGCGAACCTGGCCGAAATGGCGCGATACCTGTTGTAAGCGGACGGCTGACGTCATGGAAGGCTCCGGGTCTTTCAATAGAAGGCGTCGGTCGCGGCTTAAAAGACCCCGCCCCAAACCCTCCCCACAAGGGGAGGGCTTAATCTGCCGCACCCTCGCAAAGAACGCCGTGTTCAAGAGGAGCGAGGCGGTGCCACTTGTAGCCCCTCCCCTTGTGGGGAGGGGTCTTCAACCACAAGCCGACTTGGCTATTACCGCCCGCCAATCACGCCGATGTAATCCGACACCCAGCGGTGATAGGGCACGCATTCGCTCTGTGTTGCGCATTTGGAGACCGGTGTTTTCCAGAACTTGATCTTGTCGAAGTGATCGAAGCCGTTGGTGGCGCAGCCGGTTTCTCCCATCAGCTCGTTGCCCTTGCAGGCAGCGGGAACGGAGGGCACGGCGCCGAACCAGGCGGCGGCGTCGCCCTGGACCTTGGCCTGCAGCGAATGTTCCATCCACATATAGGCGCAGTTCGGATGTTCGCTGTCGGCGTGCAGCATGGTCGTGTCGGCCCAGCCGGTGACGCCTTCATCCGGAAAGGTGGAGGCGATCTTCTGCTTGTCGGCCTGGAGCAGGTTGACCTGGAAGGGCCAGGAGCCGGAGGCGACGACGCCTTCGTTCTTGAAGTCGTCGATCTGGATCATCGCGTCGTGCCAGTAGCGTGAGACGAGCTTGCGCTGGCCGCGCAACAGGTCGAGGGCGGCCTTGTACTGGTCCTCGGTCAGTTCGTACGGGTCCTTGATGCCGAGATCGGGCTTATGGGCCATCAGATACATGGCCGCATCGGCGATATAGATCGCGCCGTCATAGGCCTGGACGCGGCCCTTGTTTGACTTGCCGTCCGGCAGGGTCTGCTCCTCGAAGACGACACCCCAGCTGGTCGGCGCCTTGTCCTTGAAGGCGTCGGTATTGTACATCAGGACGTTCGGCCCCCAGAGATAGGGCACGCCGTAATGCACGCCGCCGACCGTGTACCATGGGCCGTCCTGCAGGCGCTTGTCGACATTCTTGAAGCTCGGGATCAGATCGGTATTGATCGGCTGGACACGCTTGCCGGCGATGAGGCGAAGCGACGCGTCGCCGGATGCGGTGACGAGATCGAAGCCACCTTCGTTCATCAGCGACACCATCTCATCGGATGTGGCGGCAGTCTTGACTGAGACCTTGCAGCCGGTTTCCTTTTCGAAGCCGGTGACCCAGTCGTAATTCTTGTCGGTTTCGCCGCGTTCGATGTAGCCGGCCCAGGCGACGATGCTGACCGCGCCTTCGCCCTTACCCAAGGCCTTCAGCGGTTCGGCGGCGACCACCTGTGTCGCGAAGCTCAGGCAGGCGAGCGCTGCCGTGCAGGATTTCAAGAGATTCGTCATCTGCGTCTCCCGGTTTGGTGCCACTTCTGTGGCGATTTGTTCCCGGTTGAAAAGGTGACGCCAAAAGCCCGGTTTCGCAAATTCATTTATCAGAAAGGCGATATCGGAAATTCCGATATCAGCGGAGCCGGCCGGACCGCATGGTTTCGGCGATGCCGACGAAATCGCGCGCCGCCTGCGGCAGGCTGGAGCCCTTGCGCCAGACCATCCCCACCTGGACGACCGGCAGCGAGCCGGAGACGTCGCGGCTCTCGATGCGGTCGCCTTCGAGCGACCAGGGTCGGTAGACAAGATCGGGAAGCAGCGCCACGCCGGCGCCTGTGGCGACCAGGCTGCGCACCGCTTCCACCGAGCGGGTGCGGAAGGCGACATGCGGGCGGGCGCCGAGTGCGGAGAGCAGCTTACCGGTATTCTCCTCGATCTCGTCGACCGTCAGCATGATCAGCGGTTCGCGGGCGATATCGGCGACAGAGATGATATCGGCCGACACCAGCGGATGGCCCATCGGCAGCCAGAGGCGATAGGGCGAGGTTTCGAGGATTTCCGCCTGGAGCGCCATGCGGTCGCGCAGATTGGATATCACCATCACCGCCACGTCGAGTTCGCCGCCGACCAGCAGATGTTCGAGATAGCCGCCATTGTCCTCGATGGCGCTGACTTCGATGCCCGGGCAGGCGCGCCGGTATCGCGCCAGCAGATCGGAGAGAACGTAGCCGGCGACAAGCGAGGTGACGCCGATATTCAACGTGCCGGAGAGGGTACTCCGCTGGCCGGAGAAGCTGGTCCGCGCATCGGAGACGGAGGCGAGAATCTTGGTCGCGTGACGGAGGAACTGATGTCCGTTGTGGGTAATCGTCAGGCCGCGCGGATGGCGCTCGAAGAGTTCGACGCCGAGATCGGTTTCGAGCTCCTTCAGCGCTTCCGTCACCGAGGATTGCGAGATCGAAAGGTTCTGCGCGGCTCGTGTCACCGAACCCTGTTCGGCGACGGCCACGAAATATTGGATCTGGCGAAGCGTGAAGGCCATGGGTGTTTAGAGCATGGCGGAATGTGCCGTGGCAAGCAGCCGAAAAATTCGGACCTTTTTTGGGATTTTCCTGAAATGGAGCGAGCACGGCGCGCCCACTTAAACTTTCCGAAACGTCATTTCCCTAGCATTCTCAGCACCTGTCCTGCGTTGGAGTTTGAGATGGCGGAGCAGTTGGCGTGAAGGCCTTACTGCGCATATTCCGGCCTTCCCGGAAATTGGCAATCATCATCGGCGGAGTCGCGCTTCTGGCGGGCGTTTCCGGCGGCGCGGCGCTGTATGTCGGCAAGGACAGGCTGATCGGCGTCTCCAGTGGCGGCGCGCTCGAATGCAGCGACGTCAACCTTGTGACGATCAGAAAGCAGGATCATGTCTGGGTGCGGAAATACATCAAGACCGAACCGACCGACGGGATGACGCGGGTAAGGACCGCGCTCCGTGTCGCCCAGGCCGTCTATGCCGCGCAGAAACCGGATCTGGTACAGGTGGTGGTGCTTGATGAGAACGGCCCAACGCTGCGCGCCGATATTCGCGGCCGGGCGATCGGCGCCGATGTCGTCTTCATCCCGCATCCCGACAAGACCGTTCCCGGCCTCGACGACAAGCGCTATACGGCGCGCTACTACGACGGCAAGGCCAGCGAAAACGGATTGTTCTTCGGCGAGCGTATCGAACTGCCGTCCGATGAGATCGCCATGATCAGCGCTGGCTTCAAGGATCCGGAGGATTGCGTCGATCCGGTCGCCGTCGCATCGACCAAGGGCGAGGCGACGGGCAAGAAGATTGAGGAGAAGGACAAGAAGGCCGAGGGCGGGGGACATGGCGCGGCACCGGCTGCCGAAAGCGAACCGGCGCCAGCTGCCGAGGGCGACGGCGCCGATGTAGTGGCCGAAGCGCCGGCCGAAGAGCCGTCGGCGGAAGCCGCCAAGACCCACTGAACAGGCATATGAAAAAGCGGAGCGCCGGCCGGCAGTCCGCTTTGATCAACCTGCATCTTTCCTGTCAGTCGGCCTTGCTGCGGCGGGCCGGGAAGAGGATGACGTCGCGGATCGACGGCGCGTTGGTCAAAAGCATGATCAGACGGTCGACGCCGATGCCGAGGCCACCAGCCGGCGGCATGCCCTGGTCGATCGCGTCCAGGAATTCGTCGTCCAGCTGCTTTTCCTTTTCGCCGCGGGCATGCGCCTGCTCGAGCTGCTCGACCATGCGGCGGCGCTGCTCCTCGGGATCGTTGAGCTCCGAGAAGGCATTGCCGAGTTCCCAGGCGTTGCAATAGGTCTCGAAGCGTTCGACAAGCCGCGGCTCGCCCGGCACTTCCTTGGCGAAGGGCGAGATGTCCTTCGGGAAATGCGTGACGTGGGCCGGCTGGATCAGCGTCGCTTCCACCTTTTCCTCGAAGATGAAGGCGAGGCATTCGCCCCAGGTCCAGTCCTTCTCGACCGCAAAGCCGGCAGCCTTGGCGGCGGCGCGGGCTTCCTCGTCGGTCTTGATGGCGAGGAAATCGATGCCGGTTGCTTCCTTGACGGCATCCGGCATCGGCACACGCTTGAACGGGCCCTTGAAGGAGAGGCGCTTGTCGACGAAGTCGAATTCCGTCGTGCCGTGAATGGAGAGCGCCAGCGTCTCGAACAGCCGCTCGACGAGGTCCATCATGTCCTCGTAATCGGCATAGGCCCAGTAGCACTCCATCATGGTGAATTCGGGATTGTGGCGGGTGGAGACGCCTTCGTTGCGGAAGTTCCGGTTGATCTCGAAGACCTTGTCGGTGAGGCCAGAGACCAGCGTACGCTTCAGGAACAGTTCCGGCGCGATGCGCAGATACATGTCGAGCTTCAGCGTGTTGTGATGCGTCTTGAACGGCTCGGCGGTGGCGCCGCCATAGACGGAATGCAGCATCGGCGTCTCGACTTCCATGAAGCCGTCATTCTCCATGAAACGGCGGATCCCGGAGACGATCTTCGAGCGCTGCTGGAAGCGCAGCTTCGAATCCTCATTGGTCATGATGTCGAGATGGCGCTTGCGGTAACGCAGCTCGATATCGGAGAGACCGTGCCACTTCTCGGGCATGGGCAGCAGCGACTTCGTCAGCATTTCGACTTTCTGGGCGTTGATCGTCAGCTCGCCGCGCTTGGTGCGGCGCACGATGCCGGTGACACCGATGATGTCGCCGATATCGATCATCGGCAGCAGGGCGCGGGCCTCTTCCGGCGTCGTGTCCTTGTGGCTGAAGATCTGGATCTTGCCGGAGGCGTCATGGATATCCATGAACATGCCGGAATTGCGCGAGGAATAGACGCGGCCGGCGACGGTGACGACATCCTGCGTCTCGACGTCGGGTTCCAGAGATTCATACTTGGCGCCAAGCTCGGCATTGGTCAGCGTCCGGTGAAAATGCGCCGGATAGACATCGCCGATCTGCTCGCGCAGCAGCTTGAGCTTCTGGGCGCGCACCTCGGTCGCGTCGGAGGAAAGGGTGTTTTCGGTCTTGTTGTCAGCCACTGTCGAAATCCTCTGACTTTTCTTATTTCGAGCCGACGAGGGCGGCGACCGCCTGTGCTGCGAGCTTCAGGCGCTGGCGCACGACGGAGCGGCCGAGCAGCGCCATGGAATCGAAGAGCGGCAGCGAACGCGACGAGCCGGAGACGGCGACGAAGAGCGGTGCCACCACGACCTTCAGCTTTTTGCCCATGCGGTCGGCGACGGCGCGTAGCTCCGCCTCGATCGTCTCGACATTCCATTCCAGGATCTTTTCGAGATCGGGCTGGACGGTGTTGAGGATCTCTAGGATCTCTTCCGGCGGCGATTTGATCTTGGCGAAATCGGACGGCTGCAGGCTAAGATCGGATTTCAGCAGGAAGCCTGCTAGATCGGGCAGTTCGCCGAGCTTGGAAATGCGCGTCTGCGACAGGCGCAGGCCGGCCTTCAGGCGATCGTTCTCCATCGCCCAGGTCAGTACACGCGCCTGGAATTCCTCCTCGGAGAGCTTCTCGCGGATCCAGCGGCCGTTCAGCCAGTCGAGCTTCTGAATGTCGAAGATCGCGCCTGCTTTGGAGAGATTGTCCGGATCGAACTTTTCGGACAGTTCTTCCATCGTCAGAAGCTCTTCGCCTTCGGCGATCTGGATGAAGAACAAGCCGAGGAAGTTCATCAGCGCCTCGGGGATATAACCGAGCGCGGAATAGTAGGAGATCGAGGTTGGGTTCTTGCGCTTCGACAGCTTCGACTTGTCGGCGTTGCGCATCAACGACAGATGCATGAAGACCGGCTGCTCCCAGCCGAAATAGCGATAGAGCAGGATGTGCTTCGGCACCGACGCCAGCCATTCCTCGCCGCGCGCCACATGGGTGATCTTCATCAGATGATCGTCGATAACATTGGCCATGTGATAGGTCGGCATGCCGTCGGCCTTGATGAGGACCTGCATGTCGACGGAATCCCACGGAATGGAGACGTCGCCGTAGACGCCGTCGGTAAAGTCGCACGAGCCTTCGGCCGGGATCTTCATGCGGATGACGGTGCTTTCGCCGGCCGCCATGCGCGAGGTGACTTCTTCGGCTGTGAGGTTCAGGCAGAGACCGTCGTATTTCGGCGGCTTGCCGTCTGCGCGCTGCGCCTCGCGCATCTGCTCCAGCCGCGCAGGCGTGCAGAAACAGCGGAAGGCATGGCCATTGTCCAGCAGTTCCTGTGCATAGGGCTGGTACATCGGCTTGCGGTCGGACTGGCGATAAGGGCCGTAGGGGCCGCCGATATCGGGGCCTTCCTTCCATTCCAGCCCGCACCATTTCAGCGCGTCCAGCACCTTGGTCTCGAATTCCGGGGTCGAGCGCGTCGCATCGGTATCTTCGATGCGCAGGATGAACTCGCCACCGTGCTTCTTTGCAAAGAGGTAGTTGAAGAGAGCGATATAAGCGGTGCCGACATGCGGCTCGCCGGTCGGCGAGGGAGCGATGCGGACGCGGACGCCGGAAGCTGTCCCGGAATTTGTCATTGTATGTGCCCGTCAATGAATGCCGGACTGCTTTCACGGGAAAGCGACGTTCGGCCGGAAGGATGCAGATATCTTCATCGGCAAACCGGCCGAAAAAGGGCATTCGCCCGCACCATTCGCCGATCGTCCGTTCGGCTGGCCTTAGGCCATATTCAACCGGGCGCGTCAAGAAAAACCGCGTCCGCAACGGCTTGCGGACGCTGAGAAGGTGCGCCGGTTGCGGCGCACGCTCCCGTATCTGCCTCAGTGCGCGCCTTCGCGTTTCCGCTTGCGGGCGTTGCGTGCGAACATGTTCAGCACCTCGACCAGCGCCGAGAAGGCCATGGCGGCGTAGACGTAGCCCTTCGGCACGTGGAAGCCCATGCCTTCGGCGATCAGCGTCGTGCCGATCATCAGCAAGAAGGCGAGCGCCAGCATGACGATCGTCGGATTTCTTTCGATGAAGTTGGCGAGCGGGGTCGCGGCAACCAGCATGACGGTCACAGCGGCGATGACGGCGATCACCATAATCGGCAGATGCGGCGTCATGCCGACGGCGGTGATGATGCTGTCGACGGAGAAGACCAGGTCGAGCAGCAGGATCTGACCGATCGCCGATGCAAAGCCTGTCGTTGCCGACGTGGCGATGAAATCTTCCTGATGGTCTACGGGGTCGACGCTGTGGTGAATTTCCTTGGTGGCTTTCCAGACGAGGAACAGGCCGCCGGCGATCAGGATCAGGTCCTTCCATGAGAAGCCGTGGCCGAAGGCTTCAAACAGCGGTTCGGTCAGTTGCACGATCCAGGCAACGGTGCCGAGCAAGGCCAGACGCATGATGAGGGCAAGGCCGATGCCGATCCGGCGAGCTCTCTCGCGGTGCTCAGGAGGCAGTTTGTTGGTCAGAATGGAAATGAAGATCAGGTTGTCGATCCCGAGAACGACTTCCATCACCACCAGTGTGATGAGCGCCACCCAGGCGGCCGGGTCCTGAATGAGCGTCATGATATCCTGCATCAGCGTATATCCTCTTTCGCGTCACATGATGGAACGACGCGCGCAATGTAATGGCGCCTGCCGTCCGGACAAGCGCCACAAGCGGGTATACGAAACTGATATGATCTTTATTCCCTTACAGGCAGCCAGATTTCGGTGACGCCCATGCCGGTATAGGGATCGAAGCGCTCGTCGTAACGTTCGAACATGTCAGGTGTCTCGCCATGTTCCAGGCCTGAGCTTGGCCACCATGTGCCGAAAATCCGGTTCATGGTCAGGGAAATGCCGGAGACGTGGCCGCGATGGGTGAAGACGGCGTAGCGCTGTCCCGGAAGCTTGAGCGTCGTAAACTCTGCGGGCAAGTCGCCGGCGTCGGAAATCTCGGCTGCGGCCATGTAGCGGAATTTCTCCTCCTCGCCGATATGTCTGCAGATGCCATAGGCGACATTGCCTTTCTGGCCTGGAATATGCCCGAAATGGGTATTGAACTTTTGCCAAAGCGACGGGATGGCGGCATTGTCGCCATAAGGGTAGGTCTCCTGCAGGCCGGCAAAGAGCGTTGGTTGAAGAGTCTCGAAACGGGGTGGTTCGAGGTCGTTGAGGTGGTCGGTATCCATTCGGATCGGCTCCAATAAAACAAGGTTACGGGCGTGTCCCTGTCTGCGCACAGCATCCGGCGTCATGCCGAACTGCTCGCGGAAGGCACGGGTGAAAGCTTCGTGCGAGCCGTAGCCCGCGCAAAGCGCAACTTCGAGAATGGTGGATGAGCCGGTGACCAATGCGGGCACGGCGCGGCTGAGGCGCCGTCCTCTCATGTAGCTGCTGATCGAGTGGCCGGTGACGAGCCCGAAGACGCGCGACAGATGGTAGCGCGACAATCCGGCTGCGTCCGATATCTCTTCCAGCGATATATCGCTTTCGAAATGGCTCTCTATGAACCAGATCGCCCGTGCGATGGCGTTCATCCTCATTCCCCTGGTTGCGGCTCCTTCATTAGAGAAAAGCCGGCAGCCGGGTTTGATCGTCCTTGCGAAGTTTTGGCCGAAGGGGAGCGGCAGTCAAGGATACGGGATTAACAAGTCTCGTGCCGGCGCGCGCCGTAGGCTGCCATGAAGACCTTGATCGCACCGCGGATGACGCGGTCGATTTCCTCACGAGTCGGCGGTTCTTCCATGCTGCCGAACAGGCGGAGCTTGAAGAAGCTGCCGCTGGCAAGATCGAGAAACTGGCCGGCGGCAAGATCGATGTCATCGATCTCGAGCCGGCCTTCGGCGACATGCTGTTCCAAAAAATCGCGCATGATCGTGCGCAGGTTTACCGGGCCCTTGAAAAAGCGTTGACAGAGTACCGGCATGCGGTCGCGAACGCCGAGAACGGTCCGCATCGCGCTGATGACCTTCTCATCGGTCATGTGGGTGACGAAGCTTATCCCGAATTCGTACAGGCCGGATTCGGGGTCATCATGCTCGGCAAGGGCCGTGCGCACGGCCGCCACGAAGGCGGCGCGCTCGGTCTCGATCATCGCCGAAAACAGCTCTTCCTTGTTGGTGAAATAGACGTAGAGCGTTCCCTTGGACACGCCAGCTTCGCGCGTTACGTCGTTCATGCTGGCTGCGTCGAAGCCCATTTTCATGAAGACTCGCTTGGCGCCGGCAAGAATTTGCTGGCGCTTGGCCGGGTCTTCGCCCGCGGCAAATCGGCCCCCGGCGGCGGGAGGACTGAATACGGCGACGTGGTCGGGTTTTAGCGTCATGTCTCCTTAACCGTGTTCACGATTTCGCATTTTCCTTAAAAGAAATCGAACCGATTGGTTCTATACATCTTGATATGACGATAAAACAGGTTTATGTCAACTGAACCGAACCGTTCAGTTCGATTATTACTCCAAGATCGGTAGAGTGGCCATGTCGAGCAACCAGAAGAGCAACGTCGCGCGTATCGTCAGCGAAAACGCCGAAGCCGAAGAGGCAAAGGTCGCGGTCATTGCCGAGGCGCCGACGGCGGAAGCCCTGGAAAAGCCGGCTGCTCCCGCACAGTCAGCCCCGGCTCAGGGGCTGGTTGCTGCTCCTGCTACGGCGAAGAAGCGCCGCAGCCCGGTGCTACCGATCGTCGTGCTTGCCCTGCTTGCGGGCGGCGGCTGGTACGGATACGAATGGTGGATGAACGGCCGGTTCATGGTGTCGACCGACGATGCCTATATCGAAGGCGATATCGCGACCATCTCGCCGAAGGTTACCGGCTATGTCGCGAAGGTGAATGTTGTCGCCAACCAGGAAGTCAAGGCAGGCGACGTTCTCGCTACCCTTGATAACGGCGACTACCAGAATGCCCTCGATCAGGCGAATGCCCAGATTGCGACCGAGCAGCTTTCGCTAAGCCGTATTGATGCGCAGATGGAAGGCGCCAAGGCAAGCCTTGTGCAGGCCCAGGCCCAGAAGACTGCCCTCGAAGCCACGGTTCGTGGCGCGGAAATCAAGCAGAAGCGCCAGAGCGACCTGCAGGCAAAGTCGGTCGGCACCACCGCGGATCTCGATGATGCCAATACCGCACTCGATCAGGCCAAGGCCAATCTTGCCGGCGGCGACGCCAATATCGTGGCGGCGCAGGCCAATATTGCCATCCTCGAAGCCCAGCGCAGGGAAGCGGAAGGTTCCGTCCGCACGCTTGAAATCCAGCGTGACAAGGCCGCCCGCGACCTCTCCTTCACCGTGCTCAAAGCGCCCTATGACGGAATCGTCGGCAATCGTTCCGTCCAGGAAGGCGATCTGGTCTCGCCCGGCCAGCGCCTGATGGCGCTCGTTCCCGTGCGCCAGCTTTATATCGACGCCAATTTCAAGGAAACGCAGATCCAGCATCTCGTTCCAGGCTCGAAGGTCAGCGTCCATGTCGATGCCTATGACGACCATCCGATCGTCGGCACCGTCGAATCGATCTCGCCGGCCTCCGGTTCGGTCTTTTCGCTGCTGCCGCCGGAAAATGCCACGGGCAACTTCACCAAGGTGATTCAGCGCGTGCCGGTGCGCATCGCGCTGCCGCAGGATGCGCTCGACAGCGGCCGTCTGCGCGCGGGCCTCAGCGTCGTCGTCGACGTTGATACTCGCACGGCGCCGAACAAGTAAGCCTCTAACAAGGCGGAGATGATCCGATGGCCGGGAGCGCGACAGCAACAGCGGGAACAATTCCGACAGCACCCGCCCAAGCCGGAGATCGCATGGATCCGAGGAAGCTCATCGCCTTTTTCGCGATGGTGCTCGGCATGTTCATGTCGATCCTCGACATCCAGATCGTCTCTGCGTCGCTTGCCGAAATTCAGGCCGGCTTGTCGGCCGGTTCCGACGAGATCGGCTGGGTGCAGACGGCCTATCTGATCGCGGAAGTTATCATGATCCCGCTGTCGGGCACGCTGGCGCGCATCATCTCGACGCGATATCTCTTCGCCATCTCGGCCGCCGGCTTCACCACGGCGAGCGCGCTTGCCGCGACGGCGACGAATATCGACCAGATGATCGTCTACCGCGCCATCCAGGGCTTCATCGGCGGCGGCATGATCCCGTCGGTCTTCGCGGCCGCCTTCACCATCTTCCCGCCGTCGAAGCGCAGCATCGTCTCGCCGATCATCGGCCTGATCGCGACGCTGGCGCCGACCATCGGCCCGACCGTCGGCGGCTATCTCAGCCACGCCTTCTCCTGGCATTGGCTGTTCCTCGTCAATATCGTTCCGGGCATCATCGTCACGCTGGTTACCTGGAACTTCATCGACTTCGACAAGCCGGAACTGTCGCTCTTCAAGAAGTTCGACTGGTGGGGGCTGATCTCGATGGGCGTCTTCCTCGGCGCGCTGGAATATGTGCTCGAAGAGGGCAACTCGAACGATTGGTTCAACGACAATTCCATCGCGCTGGCTGCCGTCGCCTCCGGTGCCGCGGCCATTGTTTTCTTCTATCGCGCCTTCACGGTGGAGTTCCCCGTCGTCGACCTGAAGGCCTTTGCGAACCGGAATTTCTCCTTCGGCTCGGTGTTTTCCTTCGTCATGGGCATCGGCCTCTACGGCCTTACCTATATCTATCCCGTTTATCTCGGGCGTATCCGCGGCTATGACTCGCTGATGATCGGCGAGACGATGTTCGTCTCCGGGCTTGCGATGTTTTTCACGGCACCGATCGCCGGGCGGCTGTCGACCAAGATGGACCTGCGCCTGATGATGGTGATCGGTTTCATCAGCTTCGCCGCCGGCACATACATCATGATCCACCTGACGGCGGATTGGGATTTCTACGAGCTCTTCATCCCGCAGATCCTGCGCGGTTTCGGGCTGATGATGTGCATGGTGCCGATCAACAACATCGCGCTCGGCACGATGCCGCCCTCGCGTATCCGCGGTGCGTCCGGCCTGTTCAACCTGACCAGAAATCTTGGCGGCGCCGTCGGCCTCGCTGTCATCAACACCGTGCTCACCAACCGGCAGGATGTGCACTACGAGCGATTGCGGGAGAATATGGACTGGGGCAATTCGGCGGCGATCGACCAGATGAACAACATGGCCGCCAACTTTACCAGTTACGGCATGGACGGCACTTCGGTCGCGATCAAGCAGATGGTTGGCCTCGCCACTAAGCAGGCGGTCATCCTTTCCTTCAGCGATGTGTTCCTGATCCTGACAGCGCTGTTCGTTGCGATGATCCTCGGTGTCGCCATGATCAAGAAACCCGCGCCGCAAGGCGGCGGAGGAGGTGGCGGCGGCCACTGACCTCCGGCCCCGTCCCTCGAAAAGGCCCTCTCCGGAGGGCCTTTTTGTTGCGGTTTTCCAGCCTCTGTGTCATCAGGTGGGCGATCGCTCATCGAATTGATGCCAGCGTCAGGCAAGACCGGAAAAGTGATGCGGAAATCGCCCCGCCGGTTTTTTTGATTTACGTACATCAAATTTGGCGCTAATGGTCTCGTCAGGAGGAACGATGAGGCCAACTGTTCACGATATCGCCGCTGCGGCGGGCGTCAGTCTCGCGACTGTCGACCGGGTCCTCAATCAGCGTCCTGGTGTGCGCCATGTCACGCGGGAGAAGGTCGAGACCGCAATCCGCGAACTCGGTTATATCAGGGACGTCGCCGCCGCCAATCTCGCCAAGGGTCGCACTTATCCGCTGGTCTTCATCCTGCCGGCCAGCGACAATTCCTTCATGCACGGGCTCAATGCCGAAATCCGGCAGGCGATCCTCCGCTCGCCTGCTGAACGCACCGATATTCGTACCATCGAGGTACCTGCCTTCGATCCGGCCGCTCTCGTCGCCGTGCTCGAAGGGCTTTCCCTCGAAAAGCCTTGCGGCATCGCGATGGTTGCGACCGATGCGCCTGAAGTGCGTGCCGTCGTCGACAGGCTGGTGCAGGCGGGCTTTCCCATCGTCACGCTGGTGTCCGATCTTACCGGATCGCTGCGCCATCACTACGCCGGTGTCGACAATATTGCGGCTGGCCGCACGGCGGCCCGTCTGCTCGGCCGGTTCCTAGGGCCGCGAAAGGGCAAGATCGCCGTGCTCGCCGGCTCCATGCTGGTGCGCGACCATCGCGAGCGGCTGGAAGGGTTCACTTCGGTCATGGGAGAGGAGTTTCCCGATCTTGCGATCCTTCCGGTTCTGGAGGGCCGTGACGATCCGGAGATCGCCCATATGCTCGTCGCGGAGGCACTTGGGAATGCCGATATTATCGGCGTCTATAGCCTCGGCGCCGGCAATCGCGGCCTCATCCGGGCACTGAAGGAGAAGGCCGTCGACCGGACGCTGACGGTCATCGCCCACGAGCTGACCGCCCACACGCGGGCGGCGCTTATCGACAACACGATCGATGCGATACTCAATCAGAATGCCGGTCACGAGGTGCGCAGCGCCATCCGGGTGTTGAAGGCCAAGGCGGACGGGCTCGCCGTCATCGAAGCGCAGGAACGCATCCGGCTCGACATATTCCTGAAGGACAATCTGCCGTAACGGCAAAGGGAGAATGCCACATGTATCTCGGTCTCGATCTCGGAACCTCCGGCGTCAAGGCGATGCTGATTGACGGCGACCAGAAGATCGTCGGTTCGGCCAACGGCGCGCTCGATGTCTCGCGCCCGCATTCCGGCTGGTCGGAACAGGAACCGGCTCACTGGGTGCGCGCGACCGAGGAGGCCGTCGCCGGGCTCAAGGCGAAACATCCAAAGGAGTTTGCCGCAGTCAAGGGCATCGGTCTTTCCGGGCAGATGCACGGCGCGACCCTGCTCGATGCTTCCGACAAGGTGCTACGCCCCTGCATCCTCTGGAACGACACGCGCAGCCATGTCGAAGCGGCGGCACTCGATGCCGATCCGCGCTTCCGAGCGCTGACCGGCAACATCGTCTTCCCCGGCTTCACTGCGCCGAAACTCGCATGGGTTCAGAAGCATGAGTCCGAGGTCTTCGCCAAGATTGCCAAGGTGCTGCTGCCGAAGGATTATTTACGCCTTTGGCTGACCGGCGAATATATCTCCGAAATGTCGGATTCGGCGGGCACCTCCTGGCTCAATACAGGAAAGCGCGGCTGGTCGTCCGAACTGCTTGCTGCCACCAACCTTTCCAAGGAGCAGATGCCAGCGCTCGTCGAAGGCACCGATCAGGCCGGCAGACTAAGGTCCGAACTCGCGGCGCGATGGGGCATATCGGGCACCGTCGTCGTCGCCGGCGGCGCAGGCGACAATGCGGCATCGGCCTGCGGCATGGGTACGGTCAGCGACGGCGCGGCCTTCGTCTCGCTCGGCACCTCGGGCGTGCTTTTTGCGGCCAACGGCTCCTATCTGCCGAAGCCGGAAAGCGCCGTGCATGCCTTCTGCCACGCGCTGCCCAACACCTGGCACCAGATGGGAGTCATCCTGTCGGCCACGGATGCCCTCAACTGGCACTCCGGTGTGACCGGCAAATCCGCTGCCGAACTCACAGGCGAACTTGGCGAGACGGTGAAGGCGCCTTCCGGCGTCACCTTCCTGCCCTATCTCTCCGGCGAGCGTACGCCGCACAATGACGCCGTGATCCGCGGCGCCTTCTTCGGGCTGGAGCATGAAAGCAGCCGCGTCGTGCTCACCCAGGCCGTTTTAGAAGGGGTGGCCTTCGCCATCCGCGACAATCTCGAAGCTTTGCGCTCTGCCGGCACCAACATTTCCCGCGTTACGGCAATCGGCGGCGGCTCGCGCTCCCGCTATTGGCTGGGGTCGATCGCCACTGCGCTCGGCGTTCCTGTCGACCTGCCGGCTGACGGCGATTTCGGCGCGGCCTTCGGCGCCGCTCGTCTCGGTCTGATCGCGGCGACGGGTGCGGATCCGATCGCCGTCTGCACGCCGCCAATGACGGCAAGCACGATTGAACCGGTCGCGGCGCTGAAGGGCGCTTATGAGGATGCTTACAAGCGTTACCGGGCGCTCTATCCGGCGATCAAGTCGCTGGCGCATTGAGAGTTTGAGCCAGCGGCCCCCTCACCCTACCCTCTCCCCGAGGGGAGATGGCGACGCCCGCAGCGACGGCTTTGAAAGAGTTGCAACGTTGCGGCAAGTCTCTTCTCCCATTGGGGAGAAGGTGCCGGCAGGCGGATGAGGGGCTGTATGGCACGAACGATAAGACTAAACGACGAACCCAAGGAGACCCCAACATGAGCACCGGATTTTTCGGCGATATCCAGAAGATCAGATATGAGGGCCCGGATAGCACCAATCCGCTGGCCTTCCGCTATTACCAACCGGACGAGATCGTCCTCGGCAAGCGCATGGAAGACCATCTGCGTTTTGCGGTAGCTTACTGGCACACCTTCACCTGGCCGGGCGGCGACCCCTTCGGCGGCCAGACCTTCCTGCGCCCGTGGTTCGAAGACTCGATGAAGGCGGCCAAGCTGAAGGCCGACGTCGCTTTCGAATTCTTCTCGCTGCTCGGTGCGCCCTATTACTGCTTCCATGACGCTGACGTGCGCCCGGAAGGCAAGAATTTTGCCGAGAACACCAGGAACCTCAACGAGATCGTCGATTATTTCGCCGAGAAGCAGGCGGCCACCGGCACCAAGCTGCTCTGGGGCACGGCGAATCTGTTCTCCAACCGCCGCTACATGTCGGGTGCGGCGACTAACCCCGATCCAGACGTCTTCGCTTTTGCAGCCGCGACGGTCAAGACCTGCATCGACGCTACGCAGAAGCTCGGCGGCGAGAACTACGTGCTCTGGGGCGGCCGCGAAGGCTACGAGACGCTGCTCAACACCGATCTCAAGCGCGAGCTCGACCAGCTCGGCCGTTTCCTCAACCTCGTCGTCGAATATAAGCACAAGATCGGCTTCAAGGGCACGATCCTGATCGAGCCGAAGCCGCAGGAGCCTACCAAGCATCAGTATGATTACGACGTCGCGACCGTCTACGGCTTCCTCAAGAAGCACGGTCTCGAAAACGAGGTGAAGCTCAATATCGAGCAGGGCCATGCGATCCTCGCCGGCCACTCCTTCGAGCATGAGCTGGCGCTCGCCAATGCGCTCGGCATCTTTGGCTCGATCGACATGAACCGCAACGACTACCAGTCCGGCTGGGATACGGACCAGTTCCCGAACAACGTTCCGGAAATGGCGCTTGCCTATTATCACGTTCTGGCAGGCGGCGGCTTCAAGACCGGCGGCACCAACTTCGATGCGAAGCTGCGCCGCCAGTCGCTCGACCCGGCAGACCTCTTGATCGGTCATATCGGCGGGATGGATTGCTGCGCCCGTGGCCTGAAGGCGGCTGCCAAGATGATCGAGGACAAGGCTCTGTCGCAGCCGCTCGCCGATCGTTACGCCGGCTGGGAATCGGCCGAGGCGCAGAAGCTCTTCCGCGGCGAGTATTCGCTCGAGGAGATCACCAACTGGGTCGAGACCAAGGATGTCAATCCGCAGCCGAGATCCGGCAAGCAGGAACTGCTCGAGAATATCGTCAACCGTTACGTTTGATGATGGACGCCGGCGGCCATCGGTCGCCGGCGCTTTTTGTGGTCGGCTATTCTATCTCCGTTCAGCGCTTCAACCAGTTGCGTGAGGGCGCGGAGACGGAGTTTCTCACCACCAGATCCGGCCTCAGCAGGATTTCCGTCTCGGCCGGCCGGCCATCGGACAAAAGCTCCAGCAGCAGCGCCATCGCCTGCTTGCCGATCGCCGTCCTCGGCTGGCGGATCGTCGTCAGCGACGGGGATATGAAGACGGCCTGCGGCACGTCATCGAAGCCGGTCACCGAGAAATCCCGCGGAATATCATAGCCTCGCGCGCCGAGCCCGATCATGACGCCGATCGCCGTCTGGTCGTTCACGCACATGAAGGCTGTGGGAAGCGTGTCGCGCATGAAAAGCTGCTCGACCGCATGCCGTCCGCTTTCGATCGTGCCGTCGCCTTCGAGCACGATCCTCAAGTCGGGCGGGACGCCAGCAGCGTCGAGACCGGCATCATAACCCATACGGCGCCTAGTATAGGCGAGCCGGGTGCGGGAATCGCCGATGAAGGCGATCTTGCGATGCCCTTCGGCCAGCAGCAGGTCGACGGCTTTCCGAGCGCCCTCGGTATCGTCAACGCCAACATAGGGAATGCCGCCGTTGAAGACCGGTTCGAAAACCCCGACGCTCGGCGGCAGCCGCGCCGTCATGGTCTGATGACCGAAGGGCAGGATGCCAGTGAAGAGGATGAGCCCGGCCGCCTGGTTCGAGTTGAAGAATTTCAGATATTCCAGACCGCGCTGGGCATCGTTCTGGGTGTGGCCGATCAGGACGCCGTAGCCGTGGGCCCGGGCCTCGTTCTCCAGTCCGACGAGAATATTGGAAAAATTGGGATCGCCGATATCGGGCGCCACCACGAGGATCATGTTGGAGCGGCCGAGTCTCAGGCTGCGGGCCATGGCATTGGTCGTATAACCGGTGATGGCGATCGCCTGATTGACCTTGAGCCGCGTCGAGTTGGCGACTTTTTCCGGCGTGTGGATCGCCCGCGAGACCGTCGCGATGGAGACCTCGGCAATCCGGGCGACATCTTCGATTGTTGCGGGCGTGGAATTCGACACTGGGGCTCTGCCTTAAGGCTGTCTTCGCCGCGACACTACACAGACTTGTCGAGAGGTCAAAGGCAAGCGTCAACTGATCTGTGTTAATCCACGATGTAAACCTTTACATCGCTGATGTAAAGGTTTACATAAGGCTCGAAGCGGATGGGAGCCGCATGCGCGTGCCTGTTTGAGGCCTAAGGCGGTTTTCAGACGGAAAATGTGCGCTAGTTCAAAATGGAGCGTTGCCGGGGTGCGGCGCTCTAGGGGAGGGCATAATGACCGTGGAAATCGCCGACACCGCACCCGTGGTGCTGTCCGCCAGGCGCATATGCAAATCCTTCAGCGGCGTGCAGGTCCTCTTCAGCGTCAACTTCGATCTCCGCGCCGGTGAAATCCATGCGCTCATGGGCGAAAACGGCGCCGGCAAATCCACGCTTGTCAAGGTGCTGTCGGGTTTCGAGCAGCCGAGTTCGGGCGAGATCCTGCTCGACGGCAAGCCTGTGGTGCTGCCGCCCAATGGCGCCGCGGAAGCGCTCGGCATCGTCATCATTCACCAGGAATTCAACCTCGCCGACCATCTGACCGTGACGGAGAGCCTTTTCCTCGGTCGCGAGGTCACGCATCTCGGCGTGCTCGACCGCAAATATATGCGCGCCGAGACCCGCAAGGTTCTCGACGTGCTCGGTTCGCATGTCGATGAGAATGCCTTGATCAGCACGCTTTCCATCGCCGACAAGCAAATGGTCGAGATCGCCAAGGCGATCAGCCGCGATGCGCGCGTCGTCTTCATGGATGAGCCGACCGCCGTGTTGTCGCGGGAAGAGACCAATATGCTTTTCAAGCAGGTCCGCAAGCTCCGCGACCAGGGTACGAGCTTCGTCTTCGTGTCCCACAAGCTCGACGAGGTGATGGAGCTGACCGATCGGGTGACGGTGCTTCGCGACGGTCAATGGATCAAGACGTCGCCGACATCAATCCTGGACGGGGAATCGATCGCGCAGTTGATGGTCGGCCGCGAACTTTCCAGCCTCTATCCGGCCAAGGTCGAGCCTGATGTCGACGAGGAGATCGTCCTCAGCGTCGCTTCGGTGTCGACCGGTTATGTCAGGGATGCGAGCTTCGAAGTGCGCAAGGGCGAGATCATCGGTTTTTCCGGCCTGATCGGCTCCGGCCGTACCGAACTGATGGAGGCGATTGCCGGACTGCGGCCCCGCCTCGAGGGCGAGGTGGTCATCAAGGGGCAAGCGGTCCCCTCCGGCGATGTGCACGCGGCCAATCGCTGCGGTCTTGCCTATATGACCAAGGACCGCAAGTCGAAGGGTCTGCTGTTGCGCTCCGGCATGGCGACCAATCTGACGCTGCAATCGCTCGGAAGACATTCGCGCCACGGCTATCTCAGCCCGAGCAGCGAGGCGGCCGCACTGGCGAAAGCCAAGCGCCGCTTCGACATCAGGGTTCGCGACACCAATATCGTCGCCGGCCGAATGTCGGGCGGAAACCAGCAGAAGCTGCTGCTCGCCAAGGTCATGGAGACCGATCCCGACATCATCATCATCGACGAACCGACGCGCGGCATCGATGTCGGCACCAAGCAGCAGATCTATCATTTCATTTCGGCGCTCGCCCGCGACGGCCGGTCAATCATCGTCGTTTCGTCGGAAATGCCCGAAGTCATCGGGCTCTGCACAAGAGTGGCCGTCATGCGCGAAGGACGGATTGTCGGCGTGCTCGAGGGCGACGAGATTTCCGAGCAGGAGATCATGCGTTACGCCGCCGGGCTCAAAAGGAAGGTGGCTGCGTGAGGCCGGAGCGAGACTTCGCCGACGCGGACAGTAGATAGGATGCCCAGACGAACTGGGACGGGAGGTTGGTTTTGGACATGAGCATTAACGAGGAGACCAGGGCGATCCGGCGCAGATCCTGGCGTGACGTTGATCTGCGCGCGGTTGCACCGTTTGCCGCCTTGGCCTTGCTCCTGATTGTCGGCGCACTGGTCAACCCGAATTTCATCGGCATCACCAATCTTGCCAACGTCGCGACACGCTGCGCTTTCATCGCCATCATCGCGGTCGGCGCCACCTTCGTGATCTCGGCCGGAGATCTCGACCTTTCCGTCGGCTCGATGGTCGCCTTCGTTGCCAGCCTGATGATCCTGCTGATCAATTCGGGCGTCATTGCCGATTCGGTGCTGATGCTGACGGCCGCCGTGGTCTTTACGGTGATTGCCGGGGCTCTTTGCGGCCTCGCAAACGGCCTCATCACCACCGTCGGCAAGATCGAGCCTTTCATCGCCACACTCGGCACAATGGGCATTTATCGCGGCTTGACCACCTGGCTGTCGCAGGGCGGCGCGATCACCTTGCGCTCAAGTGAAATCCAGACGCTCTACCGCCCGGCCTATTTCGGCAATATTCTCGGTATTCCCGTGCCGATCGTGGTGATCCTCGTCGTCACCGCGATTGCAGCCTTCATCCTCTATCGCACCCGTTACGGCCGCCATGTCGTGGCTGTCGGTTCGAACAGCGACGTCGCGCGCTATTCGGGCATAGCGGTCAACCGCGTGCGCACCATTGCCTTCGTCATCCAGGGCCTCTGTGTGGCGATTGCCGTGCTGCTCTATGTGCCGCGTCTCGGATCCACCTCGGCAACGACCGGCATCCTGTGGGAGTTGCAGGCCATCACCGCCGTCGTCGTCGGCGGCACGGCGCTCAAGGGTGGCGCCGGCCGGGTCTGGGGGACGATCTGCGGCGCCTTCATTCTCGAACTCGTCGGCAACATCATGCTGCTGTCGAACTTCATCAGCGAGTATCTCATCGGCGCGATCCAGGGTGCAATCATCATCATCGCCATGCTGGTGCAGCGGTCGCTGGTTCGCAAATCCTAAGACAAAGAACTTCTCGGATTGGTCGGGCTTGACAGGGCACCCGGCTCGGATTGGACAAGTCCCTGATATTTTTGGGAGGAAATAGCATGCGCAAGCTCATGTTGGGTCTGGCGGTTGCGGGGGTGGCTTTTGCCGGCGCAGCCTACGCCCAGGACAAGAACTACACGATCGGTGTGTCCATTCCGGCCGCCGATCACGGCTGGACCTCCGGCGTCGTGTTCCATGCCGAGCGTATTGCCAAGAAGCTGATGTCGGAACATCCGGGCCTGAACGTCATCGTCAAGACCTCGCCGGATGCCGCCACGCAGGCAAACGCCGTGCAGGACCTCGATACGCAAGGCATCGATGCGCTCGTCATCCTGCCGTCGGATCCGGATCCGCTCGTCAACGCCATCAAGGAGGTCAAGGACAAGGGCAAGTTCGTAGCACTTGTCGACCGCGCGCCGTCGAATAACGACAATTCCGTGCGTGATCTTTACGTCGCCGGCAACAACCCTGCCCTCGGTGAAGTCGCCGGCAAATATATTGCCGAAAAGACGCCGGAAGCCCAAGTCGTCGTCATCCGCGGTCTGCCGATCCCGATCGACCAGCAGCGCCAGGACGGCTTCGACAAGGGTATCGCCGGCTCCAAGGTCAAGGTTCTCGACCGCCAGTACGGCAACTGGAACCGCGACGACGCCTTCAAGGTGATGCAGGACTACCTGACGAAGTACCCGAAGATCGACGTCGTCTGGTGCCAGGACGACGATATGGCCGTTGGCGTTCTGCAGGCGATCGAGCAGGCCAAGCGCACCGACATTCAATATGTCGTCGCCGGCGCCGGCTCCAAGGACATGGTCAAGAAGGTCATGGACGGCGACAAGCTGATCCCGGTCGACGTTCTCTATCCCCCGGCAATGGTCGGCACGGCAATGGAGTTGACGGCGGCGGCACTCTACGACCAGGTCCCGGTTCACGGCAACTACATCCTCGACGCGACGCTCGTCACCAAGGAGAATGCCAAGAACTTCTACTTCCCGGATTCTCCGTTCTGATCACTTGATCAGGCAGGTGCGCCCATTCGCAAGGATGGGCGCATTTTTATGTCCTCACCTGGCGGACGGCGAAAATGCTGCACGTACCTCTTGCCCGCCACAGCCCATCATGATTAGGTCGCAGCCATACCGCATCTGGCCTCGCGCCAATCCGGCGGCAAGTGCGAGGAGGCACCTTGCTCCCGCCGAAATGCGTGCTACAAGTTCTTCAGAAACGTTTACGGTCGATATTCAGGGAGGAATCTGACATGAAGACGATCAAGGGTCCCGGCCTTTTCCTTGGCCAGTTCGCGGGCGATACCGCGCCTTTCAATTCCTGGGACGCGATCACCAAATGGGCGGCCGACATCGGTTACAAGGGCGTTCAGGTTCCGACCTGGGCGAGCCAGCTGATCGATCTGAAAAAGGCAGCAACCTCCAAGGATTATTGCGACGAGTTCGCCGGCAAGGCCCGCGAAAACGGCATCGAAATCACTGAGCTCTCGACCCATCTGCAAGGCCAGCTGGTTGCCGTTCACCCCGCCTATGACGAAGCATTCGACGGCTTTGCGGCCCCCGAGGTGCGCGGCAATCCGAAAGCCCGCCAGGAATGGGCGGTCGAGCAGGTCAAGATGGCGCTGACAGCATCGAAAAACCTCGGCCTCAAGGCGCATGCGACCTTCTCCGGCGCGCTCGCCTGGCCCTTCATCTATCCCTGGCCGCAGCGTCCCGCCGGTCTGGTGGAGACGGCCTTCGACGAGCTTGCCCGCCGCTGGACGCCGATTCTCAACCATGCCGATGAGAACGGCATCGACGTCTGCTACGAGATCCATCCGGGCGAGGACCTGCATGACGGCATCACTTTCGAGATGTTCCTGGAGCGGGTGAAGAACCATCCGCGCGCCAACATGCTCTACGATCCCTCGCACTACATCCTGCAATGCCTCGACTATCTCGAGAACATCGACATCTACAAGGACCGCATCAAGATGTTCCACGTCAAGGATGCGGAGTTCAATCCGACCGGGCGCCAGGGCGTCTATGGCGGTTACCAAGGCTGGGTGGAACGCGCCGGCCGCTTCCGCTCGCTCGGCGACGGTCAGGTCGATTTCGGTGCGGTCTTCTCGAAGATGACGGCCAATAATTTCGACGGCTGGGCTGTGGTCGAATGGGAGTGTGCGCTGAAACATCCGGAGGACGGCGCCTGGGAGGGGGCCGAATTCGTGGCCGCACATATCATCCGCGTCACCGAAAAGGCCTTCGACGATTTCGCGGCCGGCGGCACGGACCAGGCGGCCAATCGGCGGATGCTCGGGCTTTAAAAAGACGTGCCGTGAGGCTGCCCCTCACCCTAACCCTCTCCCGTTCTGACGGGGAGAGGGGACTTGCCGCACCGGCCGTCGAGGTGGGCGTAAATACCGCGGCATATCCCCTTCTCCCCGCGAGCGGGGAGAAGGTGGCGGCAGCCGGATGAGGGGCGCGCATCCGCGCCAGGTTAAATTTCAGGAGGACAAGAATGGCAATCGAAGCATCATCGGAACAGACACGCGAGCCGCGCATCCGGCTGGGGATGGTGGGCGGCGGCGCGGGCGCGTTCATCGGTGCGGTGCACCGCATCGCAGCCCGCATCGACGATCAGTACGATCTCATCGCCGGCGCATTGTCGTCGACGCCTGAGAAGGCGGTTCAGTCCGGCCGCGACCTTGGACTTGACCCGTCGCGAACCTATTCCAGCTACCGCGAAATGGCGATCCGCGAGGCGAAGCTGAAGAACGGCATCGAGGCGGTCGCGATCGTTACCCCGAACCATGTGCATTACGACGCGGCCAAGGAATTCCTGAAACGCGGCATCCATGTTATCTGCGACAAGCCGCTGACATCGAACCTTGCGGACGCGAAGAAGCTGAAGAAGGTGGCCGACGAGAGCGGCGCGCTCTTCGTGCTGACGCACAACTACACCGGGTATCCGATGGTGCGTCAGGCGCGCGAGATGGTCGCGAACGGTGAGCTCGGCGATATCAGAGTGGTCCAGGCCGAATATCCGCAGGACTGGCTGACGGAAGCGGTCGAACAGACCGGCCAAAAGCAGGCGGCTTGGCGCACCGATCCGGCCCAGTCCGGCGTCGGCGGGTCCACAGGCGATATCGGCACGCATGCCTATAATCTCGCTTCGTTCATAACTGGCCTGGAACTCGACAGCCTGGCTGCCGATCTCGACAGCTTTGTTCCCGGCCGCCGGCTTGATGACAATGCTCATGTCATGCTGCGTTTCAAGGCGAAGGGCGCGGAAAAGCCGGCCAAGGGCATGCTCTGGTGCAGCCAGGTGGCGCCCGGCCATGAAAACGGCCTGATGGTTCGCGTCTACGGAACCAAGGGCGGGCTGGAATGGACCCAGAAGGACCCGAACTATCTATGGTACACGCCGTTCGGCGAGCCTAAGCGGCTGATCACCCGCGGCGGCGCCGGCGCCGGAGCGGCGGCCGGTCGTGTCTCGCGGGTGCCGTCGGGGCATCCGGAAGGTTACCTTGAGGCATTCGCGACGATCTATACGGAAGCCGCACATGCGATCAACGCCCGCAAGAAGGGCAAGGCTGTCGACAAGGCTGTGGTCTACCCCACCGTCGATGACGGCGTGAGGGGCGTGGCCTTCGTCGAGGCCTGCGTTGCCTCTTCGAAGAAAAACGGCGCATGGGTCAAGGTCTGAGACTACCGATCGGCGTTTTGCTTATGGTCATTAGGCAGCAGCGCGGCCACGCTTCAGCAGGTTATCGACGCTGAGCGGGCCGGCGCCTGCCGCCACCAGATAGAGAAACACGAAGCAGAACAGGATTGCAGCGACGCCGCCGTTCTGCGCGGGATAAAAGCTTTTGCCCGCATGGCCGATAAAATAGGCGAATGCCATCAGCCCCGAGAGCACGAAGGCTGCGATGCGGGTCTGGAATCCCACCAGGACGAGGAAGCCGAGGATGAGTTCGATCAGTCCGGCAATCCAGGAGAGCGAGCCGATCGGCGGCGCGCTTGCCGCGGCCGGAAAATGCAGGATCTTCTGCGTTCCATAGCTGAAAAGCACAAGCGACGAGACGATGCGCATCAGGCTCAGCAGATGCGGCTGCAGCAGATGGATTGAAGAGAGCATTGGGTTCCTTTCATGTTTGGCGATGCCTTCGCTGTGTAGTGATCATGGGCTCGGCAGCAAGTCACGACTGCTGACATTCGCGTTATGAGAGCAATCGGAGGCGAAAAACGCGGCAAGTCGAAGCGGCTGGCTTGCGCAGTCTCCGCCGCTCGATAGCCTATACTGTAACGTTGCAGTTTTTCTGCTGCCGGGCCTGTACTTTGCCTGTCGGCTTGGCTAAATCCGAGCCCCACGGTCAATTCAGATGCTGAGAGACAGGATTTACAGATGATCGATGCGAAGACGCTTGCAAGCCGCTTTCCCGGTGATTTCACCTTCGGTGTTGCCACCGCCGCCTTCCAGATCGAGGGCGCCGGCAAGGCCGATGGCCGCAAGCCGTCCATCTGGGATGCTTTCTGCAACATGCCCGGCCGCGTCTACAATCGCGACAACGGCGACGTTGCCTGCGACCACTATAACCGCCTGGAGCAGGACCTCGATCTCATCAAGGAGATGGGTGTCGAAGCTTATCGCTTCTCCATTGCCTGGCCGCGTATCATCCCGGAGGGCACGGGTCCCGTGAACGAGGCGGGCCTTGACTTCTACGATCGGCTGGTCGACGGCTGCAAGGCGCGCGGGATCAAGACCTTCGCGACGCTCTACCATTGGGACCTGCCCCTGCTGCTCGCGGGCGATGGCGGTTGGACGGCGCGCTCGACTGCCTATGCCTTTCAGCGATACGCCAAGACTGTCATGAGCCGCCTCGGCGACCGTCTCGATGCCGTCGCCACCTTCAACGAGCCCTGGTGCATCGTCTGGCTGAGCCACCTCTACGGTATCCATGCTCCGGGTGAGCGCAATATGCAGGCTGCCCTTCACGCCATGCATTACATGAATCTTGCCCACGGACTCGGCGTCGAGGCAATCCGTTCGGAAGCTCCCAATGTGCCGGTCGGACTTGTGCTCAACGCCGCCTCGATCATGCCGGGCTCCGACAGCCCGGCCGATCTTGCCGCCGCCGAACGTGCGCATCAGTTCCACAACGGCGCCTTCTTCGATCCCGTCTTCAAAGGCGAATATCCGAAGGAATTCGTCGAGGCGCTCGGTGACCGCATGCCCGTCATCGAAGACGGCGATCTGAAGCTCATCAGCCAGAAGCTCGATTGGTGGGGTCTGAATTACTACACGCCCGAGCGCGTCGTCGACGATGCCGAACGAAAAGGCGATTTCCCCTGGACGATGAAAGCGCCGCCGAGAAGTGACATCAAGACCGATATTGGCTGGGAAATCTATGCGCCGGGGTTGAAGCTCCTGGTCGAGAACCTTTATCGCCGCTATGACCTGCCGGAATGCTACATTACCGAAAACGGCGCCTGCGACAATACTGGTGTTGTCGATGGCGAGGTCGACGATACGATGCGTCTCGATTATCTCGGCGATCATCTCGACGTCGTGGCCGACCTCATCAAGGACGGTTACCCCATGCGCGGCTATTTCGCCTGGAGCCTGATGGATAATTTCGAATGGGCCGAAGGCTACCGTATGCGCTTTGGCCTCGTCCATGTCGATTACCAAACGCAGGTCCGCACGGTGAAGAAGAGCGGCAAATGGTATAGCGCAGTTGCGGCAGAATTTCCGAAAGGCAATCACATGCCGGCTCAGCAGAACAAACTGAAAAAATAGACCGGCGGAAAGCTGCAACAGGCAGTTGCTTAAACGTTTCTGAACCCTTGACTGGCAAACTCCGCTGGTCAGGGAGCCGGAATGCAAATACTCGCAAAATTGCAGGGCAGGGGATCGGCCATAGGCCGTCACATCACCGTCACGGGCGTGCTGTTCTCCTTTGCTGTCATCGTCGCGGTCGCCACCATCATGGTGTTGACGGCACTCGAACGCGTCGCTGAGAACGCCAATGTCCTTGACGACGAGCGCTCGCGCGAAACGACGATCGGCGCGTTGAAGACCTTCGAGGATCAGCTCGGCGCGACGCTCGACGATTATGCCGCCTGGGATGATGCCGCCGCCAACGTCTATGCGTCCGATGGCATGGCGTGGACGGTCAGCAACTACGGCGAGATGTCGGTCAACAGCTCGCTTTTCGACATGGCGATCGTTGTCGATGATGCGAAGAACTCGATCATGGCCTATCGCGACGGCAAGCCGATGGAGGAGCCGCCGGCGGATTTCTTCGCGCCTTCGCTGTGGAAACTGTTCGACGCGGTCAAGGCGGCCGGCACGGCCGAGACGCCCCAGGCGGTCGGTTTCATCACCAGCAAACGCGGCATTGCCGCTGTCGGTGTGGCATTGGTGCGGAAGAAATCCGGCGCGCTTGATGCGCCCGCCGGGCAGCACCGTTATCTTATTTTCGCCCGCCATCTCGATGACGACAGGGTGGCCGGTCTCGGGCAGACCTATGTGATCGGCGGACTGAGGCTGGCGCCGCCGAATTTCGCGGCCGAATATCTCGTACCTATCGCCGATCCGTCGGGGGCAACAATCGGCAAGCTCGTCTGGAATTCTCGCTCACCCGGCAATATCGCCTACGCGCAAGTGCGGCCGATGGTCATCCAGGCACTCGGTCTCGTTGGGCTCTTCTTCGTGGTGCTGCTGGCCATCGGCTGGTTGGCCGGCCGACGCCTGAAGGCGGAGGAAAACAGCGCGCGCGAAGAGGCGCTGCGCGACAGGCTGAGCGGCCTTTCCAATCGCGACGGCCTCGGGCTCGCCGTCGATCGTTTTGTCCTCGAAGCGCGCCAGAGCAAACGCAATGTGCTGCTCCTCTATCTCGACCTCGACGGTTTCAAGGAAGTCAATGACAGCTATGGGCATGGCACCGGCGACCAGTTGATCCGCGCGGTCGCGGCCGGCCTTAAAGTATTGATCCCGCAAGGCGCAGTTCTCGCCCGTATCGGCGGGGATGAATTTGCGATCGCCTTTCTCTCCGATGCCGAGAACGCTGCCGCCCTCCAGCTTGCCGAGCAGATCCTTGATTTTCTCGTCGAGCCGCTGGAGATCGGTCGCCGTGTTGTCGTCGTTGGCGCCAGCATCGGCATCGCCATGTCGCCTGCCGGTGCAATCGATCGCGAGGAACTGGTGCGCCGTTCCGACCTTGCCATGTACAAGGCGAAGGAGGCGGGCCGTGCGCGGATGATGCTTTACGATCCGTCGATGGATGCGGACCGGCAGCAGCGCAATGCGCTGGAGCTCGATCTCAGAATCGCCATTGAAAGCGGTGACCTGACGCTTGCCTATCAGCCGCTGGTCGATGCGGGGACGCATGCGCTGACCGGCGTCGAGGCGCTGGTGCGCTGGAACCGTCCGGGCCACGGCCCGGTTTCGCCCGAGGTGTTCATTCCGATCGC
Organism: Rhizobium sp. NXC14; assembly: GCF_002117485.1. NCBI lineage: Bacteria > Pseudomonadati > Pseudomonadota > Alphaproteobacteria > Hyphomicrobiales > Rhizobiaceae > Rhizobium > Rhizobium sp. NXC14. The sequence continues at coordinate 3,958,250 of NZ_CP021030.1, read as the reverse complement.
CGAGACCAGCGGCCTCATTGAATCGCTCGGCCTGTTCGTGCTGCGCAAGGCCTGCGAAACGGCCAAGCAGTGGCCGGAACTGAACGTCTCGGTCAATGTCTCGCCCGGCCAGTTCCGCAATCCCGCCTTCACCGATTATGTGCGCTACGTGTTGAAGCAGACGGAGATCGAGGCCAGCCGCATCACGCTCGAGATCACCGAAGGTTACATGATTCAGAATCCGCAGCGCACTCGCCAGTCGATTGAACGGCTGAAGGGGCTGGGGGTTAAAGTGGCGCTTGATGACTTCGGTTCCGGCTTCTCTTCGATCGGCTATCTCAGACAGTTCGGCTTCGACCGCATCAAGATCGACCGCTCACTGGTCATGGGCGTCAACGAGGACAAGCGCCAGCGCGAAATGCTGCAGGCAACGGTGGCGCTCGCCCGCTCGCTCGATATCCCGGTGACGGCGGAAGGCATCGAGACAGAGGGACAGGCGGTTGCCATGCGCTTGTTCGGCTGCGACTGTCTGCAGGGCTATTTGTTCGGAAAGCCTCTGGCGGCCGAGCGAATTACCGAGATGCTGAACGAGCTTCGTACTGCGGAGCAATCAACCCGGCGCCGCCTCGGCGCGGCCTGACGGCGAGCTCACCGGGGCGAACTCATCAGCTGCCGATATGCCGTTGGCCGCGTTTTTTCGCCAGCGCGATCTGATGCTGCCGCTGACGGTAGCGCAGCCGGTCTTCCTCTGTCCTCGTGTGATAACAGTGGCTGCAGGAAACGCCTTCCTCATAAAGCGGCGAGGCAATTTCCTCTGAAGTGATCGGGTTGCGGCAGGCGTGGCACAGCCGGTGCTCGCCTTCCTTCAGGCCGTATTCGACGGATACACGCTCATCAAAGACGAAACAGGCGCCCTCCCAGAGGCTTTCTTCCTGCGGCACTTCCTCCAGATATTTCAGAATGCCGCCCTTTAGATGATAGACCTCGTCGAAACCCTCGGCCTTCATGAAGGCCGTGGCCTTCTCGCAGCGTATGCCGCCGGTGCAATACATGGCGACCTTCGGCTTGTTGTGCAGCCCCGTATTCCGGCGCACCCAATCAGGAAATTCGCGGAATGTCTTGGTCTTGGGGTCGAGCGCGCCGCGAAAGGTACCGATTGCCGTCTCATAGTCGTTGCGGGTGTCGATGACGATCGTATCGGGATCGGAGATCAGCGCGTTCCAGTCCCTGGGCGCCACATAAGTACCGACAGTCTTATTGGGGTCGATGTTCTCGACGCCCATGGTGACGATTTCCTTCTTCAGCTTCACCTTCATGCGCAGGAAGGGCATTTTCGAGGCGCGGCTTTCCTTGTGCTCCAGGCTCGCAAATTCCGGCTGGGCACGCAGGAAGGCGAGCACGGCGTGAATGCCGGCATCCGGTCCCGCGATCGTACCGTTGATGCCCTCATGCGCCAGAAGCAGCGTTCCCTTGATGTCGTTTTCCTCGCACAGCGCCTGCAGCGGGGCCTGCAAGGTGGCAAAGCGCGGTACGGATACGAAATGGTAGAGCGCCGCTACCAGGAACGGGCCGATGTGTGTCAGGCTGTCGGTCATGGGCGGGAAATACAGAAAATTGACCGTTCGCGCAATTGCCTTCCGCGCAGGCGGCCTACCGTCTTCAGGATCGCGCCTGCCCATCGCTCAATTCGCAGCCGTCAGCCAGAGAAGCTCGATACGCTCCGATTCCTCATCGGGATCATCGGCGAAGACGGTTTCGGCTTTGAGGAGGGCGTGCCGCCGGTCTTCCTGCTGGCGGAAGATGATCGCGTCAAGAAGATGCGCTAGATCGTCGTTGCGGGTGAAGAGCTGCGGCTCGGCTTCGACCAGCTCACAGAGTACGGCAAGGTCATGGATGTGGCCGAGATCCTCGACCAGTTCCTTGGCCGCATCGCGCTTGGCCTTCATCGCGGTCGGCCAGATGTCGCGCAAAAGAGCGTGGTAGAGCCGATAATCATAGGAGCGTTTGCGCAGATCATGGAAATCCCCGGCTGATGCATCGCCGTGGCATCTGGCAAGTGCCGCCTTGGCCTTGCGCGCGGTGCGGCGCCAGCTCTTCGCCAGCATGCGTGCGTTCTTGCGGTGGCTGCCATCGAAGGAAATGCCATCCAAAGCCGCGATTGCCTCCTTCAGCACGCCTGGGGCTTCTATCAGCCGCCGTTGCAGGCCGCTCTCGGCCTCCGCCATCCAGTCGCGGCGCCCCTCGAGAATGGTGACGATCCGGCCGAGCGCCTCGCTTTCCTCTTGCCCGCGGGCTGAATGCTGCAAATATTGGGCGGTGCCGATGAGCGCGGCAGCGTCGCGGATTGCCGAAAGCGAGCGCGCGGCATCACGCAGTCTTGCATTTTCCTGTTTCTGGAAATCCGGCACCTCGCGCGCGACGAGCCGGTAGAGCGAGCGCAATCGCTTCAGGTTTTTTCGGAAGGAATGGATCGCCTCGTGCGCACCGTCCGGCCGCTCTTCGAGAAAGGTAATGGCACCTTCCAGCTGCTCAGTCGCGACGCTCCTGAATGCCTCGGTGAAATCGGCGTCAGGCCGAATGCGATAGGCCATGCCTGTCGTGCCCGTATTCTGTGGCAAGGGCCTGGTTGGAGTAGCGGAAATCGCCGGTCACTTCGCGGCCAAGCCAGGCGGGCAGGACGGGTTTGTCAGTTTCTGCCGTCATCTCCACTTCGGCAATCACCAGTCCGCGATGCTCACCGGCAAAGACGTCGACTTCCCAGACGAAGCCTTGATGCGGGACGCGGTAGCGCGTCTTCTCGATGACGACGCCGATCGCGCTCTGCAGCAGCTCCTCGGCATCGGCAATCGGGATGTCATATTCGAATTCGCCACGGGTGATGGCACTGCGGCCAATCTTGATCGTCAGCTTCGCTTTCCTGCCGTCGAGGGTGCGAACGCGGACGGAACGGTCGTCCATCGAGGCGATGTAACCCTGTCTCAGGACAGACTTGCTCTCGACGGCGGAACGCCATCCATCGCCGCGTACAAGAAACTTCCGCTCGATCTCTTTCGCCATGTCGGTGAACCTTTTGTGACGATCGCCGCACGGTAGACCAATTTCCAGGCATTTCATACCCTTCTTCTCACGCAGCCGGGTTTTATCTCGACAAGGTTCGGCGAGGGCGTTATTCGGAATGCAAATTTCAATCGTTTCAAGGAGGTCGTGCGACCATGGGCGAGAAAACAGAGAAGCTCCTTTCCATCCTGAAACTCCAGCCGGTCGTTCCGGTCCTGATCGTTGACGATGCCAGGTCGGCGGTGCCGCTGGCCCGCGCGCTCGTCGCAGGCGGCCTGAAAGCAATCGAGATCACCATGCGCACGCCGGCGGCACTCGAGGCCGTGCGCGCCGTCGCCGCCGAGGTCGAGGGCGCCGAAGTCGGCGCCGGCACCATCCTGAATGCCGCCCATTGGGAAGCGGCTGTCGAGGCCGGCTCGAAGTTCATCGTCAGCCCGGGCACGACGCAGGAGCTGATTGATGCCGCCGCCGATTCCGACGTGCCGCTGCTTCCGGGAGCTGCGACCGCCAGCGAAGTCATGGCGCTGCGTGAGGAAGGCTATCAGGTGCTGAAGTTCTTTCCTGCCGAGCAGGCCGGGGGCGCCGCTTATCTCAAGGCACTCTCTTCGCCGCTCGCTGGCACGCTGTTCTGCCCGACCGGCAGCATTTCGCTGAAGAACGCCAGGGATTATCTTTCGCTGCCGAACGTCGTCTGTGTCGGCGGTTCGTGGGTTGCGCCAAAGGAACTGGTCGCAGCCGGCGACTGGACCGGCATTACCAAGCTTGCGGCTGAGGCCGCCGCGCTGAAGGCCTGAGGTTGCATGGGCGGGGTATGAGCGCCAGGCACAGCCCCCACGCCCAATATTTGTATTTCAGCCGTCGCAAACCTATGTTCTCCTCCGGCCTCAAACAGGGAGACGACGAGGAATGTTCGACGCAAAGAAGCTTCTCGACCAGTTCTTGGGTTCGCAGGTGCCGGGTCTCGGCGGTTCAGTCCGCGACAGGGCGGGCGAGGCCATGCAGACGGCAAAGAACAATCCGATGAAGACCGGCGCGATCGCAGCCGTGCTTCTCGGCACCAAGACCGGTCGCAGTATCGCCGGCAATGCATTGGCGATCGGCGGTCTTGCCGCTATCGCCGGCCTCGGCTATCAGGCTTACAAGAACTATCAGTCGGGCCAAGCGCCCGCGGCCCCCTCGGATGCGCCGTCGGCAAACAATCCGGTGCTCCTGCCGCCGCCCGTCGAATCCGGTTTCGGACCGGCATCGCCTGCTGGCAGCAACGAATTCGTGCTGGTGCTGATCCGGGCGATGATCGCCGCAGCCAAGGCCGACGGCCATATCGACGACGCCGAACGCGCCCTGATCATGGACAAGATCAAGGCCGCTGACGTCAGCGGCGAGGTCGCCGCTTTCATCGAGGGCGAACTTGCGTCACCGACGGATATCGACGCGCTCGTAGCTGCGGCGGTCACGGAAGAACAGCGCGTCGAGCTCTACACCGCTTCGCGGCTGACCATCGATCCGGATTCGCGCGCCGAGCGCGGTTATCTCGATCTGCTTGCGGGGCGACTCGGCCTCGCCGATCAGCTGGTCGACCATATCGAGGCGACGGTGTCATCCGCCAAGACGACCTTGTCACAGTGACATCCAGGCCGGTTGCCTTTATCGGGCGACTGGCCTATCCCCTCCCGGGGAAGGCTCTGGAATAGGGGAGTGAACATGCGCGATCTTGCAAATTTCAAGGGCTGCCCGGCGCCGAAGCCGGTTACGCTGAAAGGCCGTTTCGTCACGGTCGAGCCCTATCGTCGCGAAGAACATCTCGAGGCGCTGTGGGACGGGCTCGGCGGCATGGGCATCAACCGGCTGCTTCTTTATTTCGCGCAAGACGACTTCTCCGGTATCGAGGATTTCGCCAACTGGCTGGAAAGCGTCGACACCAAGTCCGGCTGGCTCACCCATATCTTCCGTGACAACGCCACAGGCAAGGTCGTCGGCATGGCGAACTACATGCGCGCCGACCCGGCAAACGGCGTCGTCGAAATCGGTGGCGTGGCTCATGGTCCCGAGATGAGCCGTTCGCCGCTGTCCACCGAAGCGCATTACCTGATGGCCAAACATGTTTTCGAGGATCTCGGCTATCGCCGCTACGAATGGAAATGCGACAACAAGAACGAGGCGAGCAAGGCGACGGCATTGCGCTACGGCTTCAGCTTTGAAGGGGTGTTCCGTCAGCACATGATCTCCAAGCATCGCAATCGCGACACCGCCTGGTTCTCGATGATCGACGCCGAATGGCCGCTGATCAACGATGCTTTCGAGGCCTGGCTTTCGCCCGAAAATTTTGACGCGGCCGGCAAACAGATCCGCCGCCTGCAGGATATTCGTGCGGATCTGGAAAAGGAAAGGCTCGCGTGAGCCCGGAAAGCCGCTCGCAGGCGATCGCCGCCGCTGTCATCCTGCTCGGCGCGGGCATCGTCCTCTATTTTCTGCCGACCATCGTTCTATGGATCGGCAATTTCTCGCCGACGCTGGGGATTACAGTCGGCTTCTGCCTGATCATGGCGTTTTTTGCGGTCTTCTGGCTGCGGGCGCGCTATCAGCGCCACAGAGGAAAATAGTCTACCGTTGCAGGGAGGCGCCGAGCAGGACGGCGCCCATCAGGACGACAAGCAGGGCGCCGAGGATTTCAATGGCGTTGCCAACCCAGACGGAAGCCGTCGAGCCGCGTCCGGAGAGGCGGACCGCCGCACTCTTGGCGGTGACGGCAAGGGTCGCGAGCACGGAAACCGTGATCGCCGTGCCGAGCGACATGGCAGCGACCGAAAGCGCGCCGCCGAGATAGAGGCCGTTCAGCAGCGAGAACGTCATGACAAGCAAAGCCCCGGAGCAGGGTCGAAGGCCGACGGCTACGATCGCCGACCAGGCCTCGCGGACGCTGAACCTGTCGCCGGCGAGCAGGGCCGGATCGGGCACGTGCGTATTGCCGCAGGTCTGGCAGGCGATGCCGGGAACGAAGCTGTGACCGGCGTTCACGGCCTGCGCCTTGCCGTTGAAGGCATAGGACTGGCGTTCGGCTGCGTTATCCTTCCATTCCAGCATCATGGACACCGGACCGGCCGACGTCGCCAACAGCCGGCGGCGCGGCAGATGGCTTGCCATCGAACGCAGTTTGCGGAACAGCAGCCAGCCACCGAAGAGGATGACCATGATGAAGCTCACGATTTCCATGGCATGAGTGGCTGTCGTCAGCGTAATCCCGGTGCCGCGCAGCACCAGCCAGGCGCCGCCGACCAGCGCCATGGCGACGACGCCCTGAATGAAAGCCGAAATGAAGGAAATAACCACGCCGCGCTTCAGCTCGACCTCGTTGGCGATCATGTAGGAGGAGATGACCGCCTTGCCGTGACCGGGGCCGGCGGCATGGAAGACGCCGTAGGCGAAGGAAAGGCCGATCAGCGATGTCAGCTGCCACGGATCTTCGCGCATGCCCTTCAGCGCACCAGTCAGCGCCCTGTAGAAGGCCTGCTGTTCATAGTTCACGTAGAGCAAAAGCGGCGCAAACGGTCCGCCTGTCGGTTGAAAACTCGGTTCGGCCGTGCCGATGCCGAGCGGCGATTGCGCGTGGGCGAGGCTTGCCGCCGTCAGGAGCGCGAGCAGTGCTGCGGAAAGGATGAGGGACGGGCGTCTGATCAGCATGTGAGCTCCAGCCGTGTGGCGAAGAGTTTGGACATGTTGGTGCCGGTGGGGTCGTTGAAGAAGGCGTCCGTCAGCGACTGCTTGTTTTGCGATATCACCTCGTCGGCATCCGGCCTTACCACCTGGTGTTTGCAGGCCTTGAAGCCGTCGCCCACCGTTGCCAGCTCGTTGTCTGTGGGAAAATCAATCGACGTATAGAGCGTCGGATCGTAGACGCCGAAGGTAAGCCTGCCCTTGAGCGGCATCTTCTCCGCCGGCTTGACCGCAAAGAACATCAGGAGCTGACCGTTCTTATAGTCGACATGGATGATGTCCGGCTGCTGGACGGTGATGCTCTTCCCGTTGATCGTCAGGTTCATGTAATAATCGTAATCGGCAAGCGATTGCTTCACCGTTTTGCCGACTTGCGCGAGTTCGTTCGGCTCCAGCTTCAGATCGGTGTTCTTGTCGAAATCCATGACGACCGAAGAGGAAAAGACCTCGTCAAAGCGCCAGACATTACGCAGTTCCTCGACGCCGCCGTCAGCGCCGGCCACGACTTCGAGCCGCGCCTCCACGAAGATGTGCGGATGCGCAAAGGCGGCGGCCGGCGCCAGCGAAAGAAGCGCGGTGATCAATGGTATGGATTTGTTCATGCGTCCCGCTGCCTTATTCGCTCGACCCGAGTTCTTGCCAGAAATTGGGACGGAATTGGGACCGGTTTGTCGGTGAGTCCCCATCGGCACCGCTCCATCGTCCGACCGGACAGGTCCTGCCGTGCAGATCTCAAGGATGCTTCTTGAACCAATTGTGCAGGTAATCGACAAAGATCCTCACCTTGGCCGGCAGGTATCGACGGTGCGGATAGACGGCGTAGATGCCGCGGTCGGTCGGGATGTAATCGTTGAATAGCGTCACCAGCTCGCCACTTTCGATCGGCTTGCGGGCGATGAAATCGGGAATAAGGGCGATGCCGATCCCGGCGAGGGCAGCGCGCAGCGTCGCGTGCGGGCTGTTGACCTCAATCGGCCCGGAGACGGCGACGGCGAAGGTTGTGTTGTCAGGATTGTGGAAGCGGATGCTGCCTTGGGTGCGCGAATTGGTGTCGACGATGAAGGGAAGATTGGAAATGTCGCTTGGATGCTCGAGATCGGGATGGCGCTCGAGAAAATCCGGGGTGGCGCAGAGATGGACGCGGAAATCGGAGATCTTGCGGGCGATCATGCCGGAATCTTCGAGCTTGCTGATGCGGATCGCCACGTCAAACCCTTCCTCGATCAGGTCGACGAACCGGTCGTCGGCGGCAATCTCCAGCGAAAGGTCCGGGTTCTCGCCGGCGAAATCGATCAGCGACTGGCCCACGTCGGCGTCGACGAAGGTGCGGGGGACGGAGACGCGCAACCGTCCCTTCAGCTGTGCATTGTTTTCGCGCACGAGATCGGCAAGGTTGTCGATCTCCTTCAAAATATCGGAGGCGCTGCGATAATAGGTGTGGCCGGCCTCCGTCATGGAGAACTGCCGGGTGGTGCGGTTGAGCAGCAACGCGCCGAGCTCGTCTTCCAGTTCACGCACATATTTCGACAGCAGCGCCTTTGAGCGGCCGGTGCGCCTGGCGGCGGCGGAAAAGCCCTCAGCCTCGACGACATCGATGAAGGCGCGTATGCGCGTCAAGGTATCCATGGTGCTTTCCTAGAACTGTTTCGGAACATTGAACAAATTGGCCCGTCCTGTTCAATTATTTTTTTGCCCACAGGATCAAAAAATCGCTTGATTATGAAGGCGAATATTCTTATCTCCCAGTCAGCCCAAAGTCGCACGTGCCCATGGGTGTCCGCCGAACCCTCGAATTGGTGAGGAAATCGGTAAGGTACCTGGAATTAACCCCTCCAGTCGCTATTCCGGCCAACCGGAAAATGCGAGGACGCCTGAAGCAACGACGGTGCGGGCCTTTTTGTTCTCTCCCTGCTTTCCATCAGTGGGGGTTACTGAAGAGGCACACCATCATTGCCGGAAGTGCGGTTGGGACTCTCCCTCCAATCCATGGCAGACAAAGCCGAACTTACACCGCGTCCGCGGCGTTGGTTCACTATCCGCGCATCGAGCGCTTGCTATGGTTCCGGGGTCTCCACCGGCTGGTTCCAATGCGAGTTCTCGTATGCCCTTTGTCCTCCGGTTCATGCCGGAGCTCTGGAATTGGAAGAGGGAACTGAAATGACCACCCAGCGCATCCGCGACTTTCTCGCAACCCGACGTCCCGACGGTCCCTGCCTCGTGGTTGACCTCGATGTTATCAGAGATAATTTCCACGCCTTCCGTCACGCCATGCCGGATAGCGCCATTTACTACGCCGTCAAGGCCAACCCGGCTCCGGAAGTGCTGAAGCTGCTCGCAGGCCTCGGCTCCAATTTCGATTGCGCATCCGTTGCCGAAATCGAAATGGCGCTCGAAGCCGGTGCGACCGCTGCCCGCATCTCCTATGGCAACACGATCAAGAAGGAGCGTGACGTTGCTCGCGCGCACGCGCTCGGCGTCAGCCTCTTTGCGGTCGACAGCCACGAGGAAGTCGAGAAGATCTCGCGCGCCGCTCCCGGCGCCCGTGTCTTCTGCCGCGTGCTCACCGATGGCGAAGGCGCCGAATGGCCGCTGTCGCGCAAGTTCGGCTGCGTTCCGCAGATGGCGGTCGACGTTCTCGTCTACGCCCATCAGCTCGGCCTGCAGTCCTACGGCGTCTCGTTCCATGTCGGCTCACAGATGACCAAGGTCGATGCCTGGGATTCGGCTCTGGCCGATGCCAAGCGTGTCTTCGTCCAGCTTGCCAAGCAGGGCATCCACCTGCAGATGGTCAACATGGGCGGCGGCTTTCCGACCAAGTATCTGCGCGACGTTCCGTCCGCGGAAGCTTACGGCAAGTCGATCTATCAGGCGCTGCGCACGCATTTCGGCAACCAGATCCCGCAGACGATCATCGAGCCGGGTCGCGGCATGGTCGGAAATGCCGGTGTCATCAAGGCGGAAGTCGTGCTGATCTCCAAGAAGTCGGACAATGACGACGCCCGCTGGGTCTTCCTCGACATCGGCAAGTTCGGCGGTCTCGCCGAAACCATGGACGAGGCCATCCGTTACCCGATCCGCACCGAGCGCGACGGCGACGAGATGGAGCCCTGCGTGATCGCCGGCCCGACCTGCGACTCGGCCGACGTGCTGTATGAAAAGAACCTCTATCCGCTGCCGCTGTCTCTGACGATCGGCGACGAGGTGCTGATCGAAGGCACCGGCGCTTATACGACGACCTACTCGGCAGTCGCTTTTAACGGCTTCGAGCCGCTGAAGGCCTACGTCATCTAAGGTCTTGTTTCTGCTAGTCCCGTAACCAGCCGGGGCGGCAAATCCACAATTCTCCGAAGTCACCGTCTGAAACGGTTTTGAGTGCGGGAGGCCACGATGGCCGCTGTTCTTGATTCTGTCCGCGCATTCTTTGCGCCCTCCATTTTCACCGTCGACGCCGAAAATCCGTCGGATGTCGTCGCGCGTGAAAACCTGCTCGATCGCGTCATGGGCACTGACCGCCGCAAGAAATCGTCGGAGAAAATCCGTCGCAACCGCATTCCGGCCGAAGGACTTGCGCTGGTCGCGCGTGATCGCGACGGCCATCTGATCGGCACGGTACGGCTCTGGAACGTCGAGGCCGGCGTCAACGCCGAAGGCACGCCGATCAACGCGCTGCTGCTCGGCCCCCTGGCCGTCGATTGCCATCATGGCGGCAAGGGCGTCGGCTCGGCCTTGATGCGCGCGGCGGTTCTCGAAGCGAAGAACCGCGGGCATGGCGCCGTCCTGCTTGTCGGCGATGCCGCCTATTATGAGCGTTTCGGCTTCTTCGCCGAAAAGGCACGCCATCTTGTCATGCCAGGTCCGTTCGAACGTTCGCGCTTTCTCGCGCTTGAGCTCACCGAAGGCTGGCTTGACGGCGCGGCCGGCATGATCGTTCCCTCGGGACGAATGCTGGCCAGCGCGCCGGTTCGCCGCGCAGCTTGAGCTGCGCGCCCGCCGGTGGGATAGG
>NZ_CP021030.1:0-60000 GCF_002117485.1 Rhizobium sp. NXC14 | reverse complement strand
GATCTGCGCATCCTGGTGATGTCGGCGACGCTCGACGTGGAGCGTGTGGCCGCCCTGCTCGATAACCCGCCTATCATCGAGAGCCTGGGACGCAGCTTTCCGATCGATATCCGCTATCAGGACCGGGCCGGCGGCGAGCGCGTCGAGGACGCCGTCTCGCGGGTGATTATCGAGGCTCACGCCGATGAGGACGGCTCTATCCTCGCCTTCCTGCCCGGCCAGGCGGAAATCACGCGCACCGTGGAGCGCCTGCAGGGGCGATTCGGGCCCGAAACCTTGATTGCCCCTCTCTATGGCAATCTTAGCCAGAAGGAGCAGGATGCAGCGATTCGCCCGGCGCCCAAGGGAATGCGCAAGATCGTTCTTGCCACCTCGATCGCCGAAACATCGATCACCATCGACGGTGTTAGGATCGTGATCGACAGCGGATTGCAGCGTCTGCCGGTCTTCGAGGCCTCGACCGGGATTACGCGGCTCGAGACGGTGCGGGTGTCGCGAGCCTCGGCCGATCAGCGGGCCGGCCGCGCGGGACGAACCGAGCCCGGCATCGCCATCCGGCTGTGGCACCAGGGGCAGACGGCGGCACTGCCGGCTTTCACACCGCCGCAGATCCTCTCCAGCGACCTCTCCGGCCTGGTGCTCGATCTCGCGCATTGGGGGGTCCAGGATCCCGCATCCCTTGCCTTCGTCGATCAGCCGCCGGAAACGACGCTTAAGGAAGCGCGGGCGCTGCTCGGTCAGCTCGGAGCGCTCGACAAGGATGGCGCGTTGACTGCCCGTGGCAAGATGATGCGCGATCTCGCTTTGCCGCCGCGACTTGCCGCCATGGTCGTCTCATCAGGCGAATCGGGCCATGCCCGGGAGGCGGCGATGATTGCCGTGCTCCTGACCGAACAGGGGCTTGGCGGATCGAGCATCGACATTGACGACCGGCTGCGGCGATTCAAAGCCGAGCGCGGTGACAGAGCCGACGCCTCGCGGCGGCTGGCGGGGCGGCTGGCCGCCGGCCTCGATCCCGTCACAACAGCCGCACCCGTATTGGCGGGTCAGCTGCTGCTGCACGCATTCCCAGATCGGATCGCGCTTCAGCGCGGGGGGCGCGGGCGATTCGTCATGGTGAACGGGCGGGGAGCGGAACTGCCGGAGACCGAGCGGCTCGCCGGCAGCCAGATGCTCGTCATCGCCGATCTCACCGGGCGCGCGGCGCAGGGGCGGATTCTGGCGGCAGCGGAAGTGACACGTGCGGATATCGAAGCCGAACTGCCTGGCGAGATCAGAACCGATGACCAGATATTCTTCGACCGGCAAAGCCGGCAGGTGCGGGCGCGGCGGGCAATTCGGCTTGGCGCAATCGTCTTCGAAGAGACGCCTTTGCCGCGTCCTTCCGGAGCCGCCGTCACTCAGGCGCTGATGGAGGGCGTGCGCGAATTGGGGCTTGATCAGCTCGCCTTCTCGAAGGAGGCCATGCAGCTTCGCGAACGGATCGGTTTTCTTCATCGGACGATCGGTGATCCCTGGCCCGATGTCAGCGACGATGCTCTGCTTTCTCGGCTGGAAGATTGGTTCGCTCCCTTCCAGGAGGACGCCCGTAGCCTTTCCGAGGTTTCTGCGGCCGGGCTTTCGAACGGCCTGATGTCGTTGGTACCACACGAGCTGCAGCGCGATCTTAGCCGGCTTGCGCCAACGCATTTCGAGGCGCCGACCGGTCAAAAACATCCCATCCAATATGAAGGCGAGGAGCCGGTCCTGACGATCCGCGTGCAGGAGCTGTTCGGGCTCAAGCAGCATCCGGCGGTCGCCGGAGGCCGCCTGCCGCTACTCCTGGAGCTGACGTCACCGGCGCACCGGCCGATCCAGACGACACGCGACCTGCCCGGCTTCTGGGTGGGCTCATGGAAGGACGTGCGCGCCGAGATGCGTGGACGCTATCCCCGCCACCCCTGGCCGGAGCGGCCGGAAGAGGCGTTGCCGACGACACGGGCAAAACCACGTGGTACATGAGAGCCATCAAGGAGCCCCGGCATGATCGACAAGCCCGGTGTCATCGACAAGACCGAAAGCCATACACTGGAAGACCGGCACAGCAGCCGCAGGCTGCGGCTACAGACGCTGGTGCGGCTTCGCTGGCTTGCGGTCGGCGGCCAGGCACTGACGGTGTTCATCGTCGCCTTCTGGCTGAAATTTCCCTTGCCGCTGATCGCCAGCTCTTTGCTGATCGCCGCTCTGGCCTGGGTGAATTTCTACCTGACAATCCGCTATCCGCCGACGCATCGGCTGGAGCCGCCGGCCGCCTTCGCTTTGCTCGGCTTCGATCTTCTGCAGCTTTGCGCGCTGCTCTTCATCACGGGCGGCCTCGCCAATCCGTTCGCCGCACTCGTCTGCGTGCCCGTCATCATCTCTTTCGCCTCACAGCCAATCCGCTACAGCACGGCACTGATCGGCTTTGCCATGGTCTGCATTACAGTGCTTGCCTTTTCGCCTTTCCCGCTGCCCTGGTTCGACGGGGTCGAGATCAATGTCCATAATGTGATGCAGTTCGGCGTCTGGTGCTCGATCGCCTCGACCATGGCCTTTGCCGCCTTCTATGCTTATCGCGTCTCGATGGAAGCGAGCCAGCTTGCCGATGCGCTCGCCGCGACCGAACTGGTGCTACAGCGGGAAAAGCATCTTTCGCAGCTGGACGGTCTGGCTGCGGCCGCCGCTCATGAACTCGGCACGCCGCTTGCGACGATCAGCGTCGTTGCCAAGGAAATGGAGCGCGAGCTCAAGGATGATGATCGCTTTCGCGAGGATGTCATGCTGCTGCGAAGCCAGAGCGAACGCTGCCGTGACATTCTGCGGCGGCTGACGACGCTCTCCTCCGAAGGAGAGGCGCATATGCGCCGGCTGCCGCTTTCCTCCATGATCGAAGAAGTCGTCGCACCGCACCGGGAATTCGGCATCACGCTCGAGCTCATCGAGAAGAGCCCGCGCAAGAGCGAGCCGGTCACCGATCGCAATGCCGGCATCATGTACGGGCTCGGAAACCTCATCGAAAATGCGGTCGATTATGCCAGGGAGAAAGTGACCGTGACCGTCGAGCACGATCAAGACAAAGTATTGATCGTCATCGAAGACGACGGCAATGGTTATTCGCCTGACATCCTGACGCGCATCGGCGAGCCCTATGTGACCAAGCGGCAGAAGGAAGATACGGCCGGCGGCCTCGGGCTCGGACTTTTCATCGCCAAGACACTGCTGGAGCGCTCGGGCGCATCGCTGGTTTTCGAGAACCGAGAGCCGGAAAGAGCCGGCGCGCGCATCCGCATCGAATGGCCGCGAATGCTGATCGACGCAAATTCGACAAAATGAGTTTGTGGGCATAAGTAGAATGAGAAACGGTTGACCAGGATCAGGCGCAACCGCCGGGACCCGAGACGATGACAGAACAGAATCATGGAAATTTCGCCACATCGGATGAAGACCATATCGGGCCCGACGCCAGCCTGCTGATCGTTGACGACGACGGGCCCTTCCTGCGCCGTCTCGCACGGGCGATGGAGACGCGCGGTTTCGAGGTGGAGACGGCCGAATCAGTGGCGGAAGGGGTTGCGAAATCGAGAGGCAGGCCGCCGAAATATGCGGTGGTCGACCTTCGCCTCGGCGACGGCAACGGCCTCGACGTCATCGAAGCGATTCGGCAGCGGCGCGACGATACCCGGATCATCGTGCTGACCGGCTACGGCAATATCGCAACAGCGGTGACGGCCGTAAAACTCGGAGCCGTCGATTATCTGGCCAAGCCCGCGGATGCCGACGAGGTCTTTTCAGCGCTGACGCAACGGCCGGGCGAAAAGGCCGAGCTGCCGGAGAATCCGATGTCGGCCGATCGGGTGCGCTGGGAGCACATCCAGCGGGTCTACGAGATGTGCGAGCGCAATGTCTCGGAAACAGCACGTCGGCTCAACATGCACCGGCGAACGCTGCAGCGCATCCTTGCCAAACGCGCGCCGAAATAGACGAAACCTTCGTCAGACATCATCCGCAGTGAATGGTTTTCCGTTCGCCCATTCGGCCATCATCAGCCTTTGCGCAGCGGCGCGCGAGAAACTGAGCGTGACGGATTTGCGCGTGGCCGGTGCCATGCGGTGTTCCGGCGCCTCGCGGATCATATGGGCGCCATAGCCATCCGAGAGGAAGAGCCCGCATTCCTCGGGAAAGATGTCAAGCGGCACACCTTCATGAGTCGCAAAGAACAGGCGGTCGCAATGCAGCCTGTATTCGGGCCATTTGCGATCCACCCGGAAATCCTCGATCGATGTCTTGATTTCGATGATCCAAACTTCGCCCTTTTCTGAAAGCGTGATCAGATCGGCGCGTCGGCCGCTGGCCAGCGGCAGTTCCGGCAGCACCGCATGGCGCATTTCGTGCAGCAATATCTGCGTTCCGCGCCGCACCATCATGGCCCTGTCCGATTGCCGGCCATCGATTAACGGATTGTTATTGTAAACGCTCAAAATCGTCATGGATAACCATCGCCGAGCCGGGTGTGTTGTTGCAAAAAAACCATGCGCTTTTAATTTGCGCGGTAGACGGATTCCTCGCGCCGAAGCAGTCTTGCAAAGCGCAAGTTAATCGAAAATAAACCATAATCAACGATGGTCGAAAGACTGTTCTCCTCGCCCGAAAACTTCAAGAGTTATCTATGCGCATCCGCAACGCATTCCCTGTATTTGGCCTGCTGACGACACTCGCACTGGCCGGCTGCTCCACCAATTCCGAAAGCGCATCCGTCGACGACAAGGGCGCAGGCCCGACGGTACAGACAGCTCAAATCTTCAACGACGCCTATGGCGTGACGAAGGATGCCGGATACTCCCTGCCGGCGATCCCGATCGACAGGGTCAAGCCGCAGTTCCGCCGCCAGGTCGTCAGCTACCAGACCACCGAGCGTCCAGGCACCATCATCGTCAATACGCGCGAGCGCTTCCTCTATTACATCCTGCCGAACGGCAAGGCGATGCGCTACGGCATCGGCGTCGGCAAGCAGGGCTTCGCATGGGCCGGCACTGCCTATGTCGCCTGGAAACAGGAATGGCCGACCTGGCACCCGCCGAAGGAAATGGCTGAACGCCGCCCCGACGTCGCCAAATACGTCGAGGAGGGCATGGGCCCCGGTCTCAGCAATCCGCTCGGCGCGCGCGCCATGTATCTCTTCAACGACGACGGCAAGGACACCCTGTTCCGCCTGCACGGCACGCCGGAATGGGCTTCGATCGGCACCGCCGCTTCCTCGGGCTGCATTCGCCTGATGAACCAGGACGTCATCGACCTCTACAGCCGCGTCCGCCCCGGCAAGGGGACCTCCAAGGTCATCGTCATCCAGTAGGCTAGATACCGAATTCGGTATAAAAAAGGCCGCCGGACTGTCGTCCCGGCGGCCTTTTTGTATTCTCGGTTATACCGATTGTTTCGCCTTGAGCTCGAGGCGGCGGCGGTGAAGCACCGGTTCGGTATAGCCGTTCGGTTGCTCCCTGCCCTTCAGGACGAGATCGAGGGCGGCCTGAAAGGCGATCGAATCATCGAAATTGTCCGCCATCGGCCGGTAGGCTGGATCGGATTCGTTCTGTCGATCGACGATGGCAGCCATGCGTTTCATCGTTTCGACGATCTGAGCTTCGGTGACGACTTGGTGATGCAGCCAATTCGCCATGTGCTGGGCCGAAATGCGCAACGTGGCGCGATCCTCCATCAGGCCGATATTGTTGATGTCGGGCACTTTCGAGCAGCCGACGCCCTGATCGACCCAGCGCACGACATAGCCAAGGATACCCTGGGCATTGTTGTCGAGCTCTCGCTGGATTTCCTCCGGCGTCCAATTCGGCCGCACAGCAACCGGCACGGAGAGAATGTCGGAAAGCTTTGCGCGAGCCCGGTCCTTCAGCCCCTGCTGGACCCGGGCGACGTTGACGCGGTGATAATGGGTGGCATGCAGGGTTGCGGCCGTCGGCGACGGCACCCAGGCGGTGTTGGCGCCGGCCTTCGGATGGGCGATCTTCTGTTCCAGCATCGCCGCCATCAGATCCGGCATCGCCCACATGCCTTTGCCGATTTGGGCGTGGCCGGAAAGGCCGCATTCCAGACCGATATCAACGTTCCAGTTCTCATAGGCCGATATCCACGCTGCCTGGCGCATATCGCCCTTGCGAATCATCGGACCGGCTTCCATCGAAGTATGGATCTCGTCTCCGGTGCGGTCGAGGAAACCGGTGTTGATGAAGACGACGCGCTCGCGGGCGGCACGAATGCACTCCTTGAGATTGACCGTCGTGCGCCGCTCCTCGTCCATGATGCCCATCTTGATGGTGTTGCGCGCCATGCCGAGCGCGTCTTCGACCCGGGAGAAAATCTCGACGGCGAAGGCGACCTCTTCTGGCCCATGCATCTTCGGCTTCACCACATACATGGAGCCGGTGCGGGAATTCTTCTTCCGGCCGGCGGGACCGATATCGTAAAGCGCGATCAGAGCAGTGATGATGGCATCCATGATGCCCTCGGGCACTTCGTTGCCGTCCTTGTCGAGGATCGCGGGATTGGTCATCAGGTGGCCAACATTGCGCACCAGCATCAACGAACGGCGATGCACCTCGAACGAAGCGCCATCCGGGCCGGTATAGTCCAGATCCGGGTTGAGCTTGCGGATGAAGGTCGTTCCGCCCTTTGCCACCTCTTCCTGCAGATCGCCCTTCATCAAGCCGAGCCAGTTGCGATAGACGATCACCTTGTCTTCGGCGTCGACGGCTGCAATCGAATCCTCGCAGTCCATGATCGTGGTAATCGCCGATTCCAGCCAGACATCGGAAATATGGGCCGGATCGGCCTTACCGATCGCCGTCGTCGGGTCGATGACGATATCGATATGAATGCCGTTGTTCTTCAGCAGAATATGGCTCAGCGTGGTGGCATCGCCGCGATAGCCGGCAAAATGCCGGCCGTCTCCGAGCATTGTCTGCTCGCCGTCCACCGATCTGACGACGAGCATTCCGTCCTTGACGGCGAAGCTGCCGACATCCTTCCAGCTGCCGTCCTGCAGCGGCGTCGCCGTATCGAGGAAATCTCGCACCCAGGCGATGACCTTTTCGCCTCGCTTCGGATTATACCCCTTACCCTTCTCGGCGCCGTCGCTCTCGGGAATGGCGTCGGTGCCATAAAGCGCATCATAGAGCGAGCCCCAGCGAGCGTTGGCGGCGTTCAAAGCGTAGCGGGCATTCATCACGGGAACGACGAGCTGCGGACCGGCGATCGAGGCGATCTCGGGATCCACGTTTTCGGTCGAGACCTGGAAGTCCGATCCTTCCGGCAGGAGGTAGCCGATGCTGCGGAGAAAGGATTGATAGTCGTCCATATCCGACGGGGCGCCATGCTGGCGATACCAGTCATCAATCTTCGTCTGCAGCTCGTCCCGTTTGGCCAGCAGTGCGCGATTGCGCGGGGCGAGATCGTGAACGATCGCCGAAAAATCGGCAAAGAACCTGTGCACATCGATCGCCAGACCCGGCAGAACCTCCTGCGTCAGGAAATCGTGAAGGACGGTTTCGATGGCAAGACCGTTCTTATCAATGCGGCTCATGCGATATTCTCCCTGCCAGCGCCTGTGAATGCTGCCACTTTGCCCGGCTTTTATTCACAGTCAATTCCGCAATAGTTCGAAAGATTTATGCCGTTCCGGAAATTATGCGCGACGTCACGCGCATGGGAAGCCCGTTCTGCGGCTGAGTCGTCAGCTTCTGCACCGGCCAAGGATTGGTGGTTGTGGTCTGATCGAATCGGAAACGGCGCATCATCACGGCCAGTGCGATCACCGCCTCCTGCAGCGCGAAGGTCGCGCCGATGCAGACGCGCGGGCCGGCGCCGAACGGCAGAAACTGAAACCGGCCGATGCTGCCGCGGTTTTCCGGAAGGAAGCGCTCCGGCATATAGGCGCGCGGCTTTTCCCAATAAAGTTCGTGGCGATGCAGCGTCCACGGCATGATCAGCACGGTAATATCCGCTGTTATTTCGACCTTTTCGCCCTTGGCATTCGTCCAGAAGTCATCGGCTATGGCGGCGCGATTGATCGAAGGAGCCGGGGGGTAAAGTCTGAGGGCCTCTTCGAAGGCCGCCCGCGTCACCGGCATCAGATCCAGCCATTCCACTGGTTCGGCTCCAGTCGCCAGGACGGCATCGATCTCCGTCTCCATCGCCTCACGAATATGCGGGCTGTTGGCCACACAATAAAGTGTCCAGGCAAGCGCACGCGCCGTCGTCTCGTGGCCGGCTCCGATGAAAGTCAGGATATTGTCCTCGATCTCCCCCTTGGTCAGGCCATCCGGACCTGCCTGTTCCAGGAGCAGCGTCAGAAAATCCTCCGGTGCGGCGGCGCGATCGGCCTTCATCTTCGCCAGACGCACATCCATGGTATCGCGGACGATAGCCCGGAATTTTTCCAGCACCTTCTGACCGCCGATACGGGTCAGGCGTGGCACCCAGGAGGGCGCGCGCAGCAGGTCCATCGGGTCGACGCGGCCCATCCGGTGGAGAAGCTGGTTGACGTCGTCGGCGAAATGGCCGCTCGACGAGATGATTTCGCCGGAGAAGAGCGTTTCAGCAAGGATAGCAAAGGTCAAATCGGTCATGTCGGTGGCAATGTCGAAAATTTGACCAGCCGCCTCGCCGTTCTCGTATTTGCGGACGAAATCTTCCGATTGCCGCAGCATCTGGCCGGCAAAGCCCTTGGCGTGGCGCGGCGTGAAGACTGGCGCGACCGCCTTTCGCGATCGCTTCCAGACCTGGCCTTCCGCCGTCAACAACCCGTCACGCAAGATTGGCCGCAACACCAGCTGGCGAATGTCGGACATGCGGTAATTGGCGGCATTGTCGACCAGCACGTGCTTGATCAAGCCGGGATCGTTAACGATGAGCGTATGTTGCCCAAAGAAACTCGTTTTGATCCAGGGTAGCGTATAGGAGGGCTCGCCCCAGAGTTCGAGCGGGTTGCGCAGGATGATTCGGATGATATCCAGCCGGCTCGGCGGCACGGTGCGCGGCAGCGGTGCCGGCGGAACGAAGGGGTCCGGACGCATGTCCATCGTCAAAGCCTTTCGGGGAAGAGCGACGCCTTCCCGGCAAGCTTGAAGCTAGAGCAGGCCCTTGAGTTCGTCCAGCTTGTCGTTGATCAGCCAGCCGTAATAATTCTCTTCAGGCCAAACGGTCGCACCGGAAGAGCGGTTTTTCGCCGCAAGGGCTGTGGCACGCTGGCGGGAATTGCCGACATTATACAGCGTCGCCGTCAGGCCGGGATTGCCCGAGATATCCATGCCGGCAATCTCCTTGTAATCGTCGATCGACCGGCGGATCGAGGCCGCGACGAAGGCGAGCGAGATATCGGGATCCATGATCGCCTTATAGACGTCGCCGGCATTCTTCTCGTTCAGCTTCGGATAGCCGGAGACGCGGCTGACGAGATCGGAGAGCATCAACGCCGTCAGCGGATTGACCTGGCCGAGGCCGAAGGTCTGGCCGGCATAGAAAGGCTGAAAGAAGACCGCACTGAAGCGGTTGTTGGGGAAGCTCTCGCCACCGACGGTCTTGCCGCGGAAATCGCTTTCCCAGACATCTTCCCGGCAGGACCAGAGCGTGTAGGAATCACTCTTGCCCTTGCACTGCGCAAATTGCGGCCGCGCCACGAAATCGTCGACGTTTTCGCCGTCATAGGCGAAGCGGAAACTTTCCCCGGCATAGGAAGCGGCTTTGACATAATAGGCCTGCAGCCTGTCGTAAGCGTCGACATTATAGGTATGTTCGCCAACGATCGCGCCGACGACATGGATGGGATTGATGCCGTAAGCGCTGGAGACCTTGCGGATCTTGGCCATCAGCTCGCGATCGGTCGCAAGAAGCTCATGGACCTTCTCATATTTCAGATCGAAGCTGCTCTTGGTGCCCTTGGTGCGGCGGACGGACGCGCCGGGAATATCTGGCTGCTCAGCGTGGCGATTGCCGGCCGGCACCGTCTGCATGGCGAAGGCCGGCCCTGAATTCACCAGGGCAACGGCAATCAAAAGGCTTGTCAAAAGGCGTCGCACGATCCGCTATCCCGTCCGTTCATCGTCCTGTTCGCGATGCGGCTGACTGGACCAGAATCTTGGCCGAATAAAGCCGTAGCGGAAAACAAAACGGGCCTTCACTAAAAAGGAAAAGGCCCGCTGTCGATAGTCGAGGTCAACAGAATGCGGCATTCACATCGGTAAAGCCACGAGCCGGTGCGCCGATATCACAGAATAAAGCGTGACAGGTCGGTATTCTGCGCGAGATCGCCGACATGTTCGCGCACATAGGCTGCATCGATCGTGATGGCTGCCCCTGCCCGATCCGGCGCATTGTAGGAAATATCGTCCAGAACCCGCTCCATCACCGTCTGCAGACGGCGCGCACCGATATTCTCGACCGAGGAGTTCAAATGCACGGCGACATCAGCCAGCGCGTCGATCGCGTCCTCGGTGAAATCAAGGTTCAGATTTTCGGTTTCCATCAGCGCCCGGTACTGGCGGATGAGGCTCGCTTCGGTCTCTGTCAGGATCCGGCGGAAATCCTCCTTGTTCAGCGGGCGCAGCTCGACGCGGATCGGCAGGCGGCCCTGCAGCTCCGGCAAGAGATCCGAGGGTTTGGAGACATGGAAGGCGCCAGAGGCGATGAAGAGGATATGGTCCGTCTTCACAGGCCCGTATTTGGTCGAGACCGTCGTGCCTTCGACGAGCGGCAGCAGGTCGCGCTGGACACCTTCGCGTGAAACGCCGGCACCCATGCCGCCGTCGCGGGCGGCGATCTTGTCGATCTCGTCGAGGAAGACGATGCCGTCATTTTCGGTAGAGCGGACGGCCTCGCGCTGGATCACCTCGTTGTCGATCAGCTTGTCGGATTCATCGCGAATCAGATCGGTATAAGAAGCCTTGACCGTCGTGCGCACCTTCTTAGTGCGTCCGCCCATTGCCTTACCGAACATTTCCGACAGGTTGAGCACGCCGATATTGGCGCCCGGCATGCCGGGTATTTCGAAGCCGCCCATGCCGGAGCCGGCATCGGCCACCTCAATATCGATTTCCTTGTCGTCGAGCTCACCGTCCCTGAGCTTCTTGCGGAAACTTTCGCGGGTGGCGGGCGAAGCGGTGGTGCCGACCAGCGCATCGAGCACACGCTCCTCGGCGCTGACATGCGCCTTGGCCTGCACCTCGGCCCGCTTCTTCTCGCGCACCAGGCCGATACCGACCTCGACCAGATCGCGGATGATCTGCTCGACATCACGGCCGACATAGCCGACTTCGGTGAACTTCGTGGCTTCGACCTTGATGAAAGGCGCGCCGGCGAGTTTTGCCAGACGGCGGGAAATCTCCGTTTTACCGACACCGGTCGGACCGATCATCAGGATGTTCTTCGGCATGACTTCGTCGCGCAGGCTCGGGTCGAGCTGCTGGCGACGCCAGCGGTTTCGCAGCGCAATCGCGACGGCGCGTTTGGCATCATGCTGGCCGATGATGTAGCGATCGAGTTCGGAAACGATCTCGCGGGGGGAAAAGGTCGTCATTGCGTATCATTCTCCTGGCGGTCCGGAACCATCAACGCCCGGCCGCAATTCATCGTTGTCGCGCCGCGACGGGTCAGCCGCGGCAGCAGCCGGAAGGCCGGGATTCAGCTTTCGACGTCCAGCAATTCGACCACGATATTGTGGTTGGTGTAGACGCAGATGTCGGCCGCGATATCGAGGGCGCGCCGGGCGATCTCTTCGGCCGATTTGTCGGTATCCATCAGTGCACGAGCGGCGGCGAAGGCAAAATTGCCGCCAGAACCGATCGCCGTCGTGCCATGTTCGGGCTCCAGAACATCGCCATTGCCGGTGATTGCCAAGGTGATCGACTTGTCGGCGACGAGCATCATGGCTTCGAGATTACGCAGGTATTTGTCGGTGCGCCAGTCCTTGGCGAGCTCGACGGCGGCGCGCATCAGCTGACCGGGATATTGTTCCAGCTTCTTTTCAAGCCTTTCGAGCAGGGTGAAGGCGTCGGCCGTGGCGCCGGCGAAACCGGCGATGACCTCGCCCTTGCCGATGCGCCGGACCTTGCGGGCATTGCCCTTCATCACGGTCTGGCCGAGGCTCACCTGGCCATCGCCCGCCATCACCACCTTGCCGCCTTTTCGAACTGTAATGATTGTTGTCATAAAACACCTGTCTGCCCATGAGGCGGGCCTTTACACGAGACCGCAAACCGGTCCTTGTTGAACCCTATGTAAGCCGGCCGGAGCCGATTGCAAATGGGCGGGCTTTTCTCCTGCCCGGCTTCTGGATATTTGCCGATGCGCCTGATAAGGAACGGCCTTATTCCGATGGAGGGCCAGATGGCCGAGACCGCAGCAAGCCGTACCGGCAGCGTTGCCCGCAAGACCAACGAGACGTCGATTTCCGTTTCCGTTAATCTCAACGGCACCGGCAAATCGAAGATTTCGACCGGCGTCGGCTTCTTCGACCATATGCTCGATCAACTTTCGCGGCATTCGCTCATCGACATGGAAATCGAAGCCAAGGGTGACCTGCATATCGATGATCATCACACGGTCGAGGATACCGGTATTGCGATCGGCCAGGCGATCTCGAAGGCGCTCGGCGACCGCCGGGGCATTACACGCTACGCTTCGATCGATCTCGCTATGGACGAGACGATGACCAAGGCGGCGGTCGATCTTTCCGGCCGGCCGTTCCTCGTCTGGAATGTCGCCTTCAGCGCACCGAAGATCGGCACCTTCGACACGGAACTCGTGCGCGAATTCTTCCAGGCGCTCGCCCAGAACGCCGGCATCACCTTGCATATTCTCAATCATTATGGCGCCAACAACCACCATATTGCCGAGACATGCTTCAAGGCGGTCGCGCGCGCATTGCGCACGGCGACAGAGATCGATCCGAGACAGGCGGGCCGTGTTCCCTCGACGAAGGGCACGCTCGTCTGAGCCCCTCAGGGAGCGGCGACAATGACCTCCAGCTATATTTTCCTGACACCGCCCGGCGCGAACCCAGCGACCGATGAGGTGCGCACTATTCGCGACGGCTTCTCCTGGCTCGGCTTCCTGTTTCCATGGGCTTGGCTTCTGGTGCACCGGCTATGGCTGCATGCGGCCGCGGCGTTTCTCTTGCAGGGAATCGGCGGCGCACTGATGGACGAACCCGGTCTGGGGCCGGCGGGCGCGGCGATCATGATGGGCGTGAATATAGTGGTCGGCCTCGAAGGCCAGAACTTTCGCATCCGCAACCTTGCCGCCAAGGGCTGGAACGAGGACGCCCTCATTGCAGCCGATAAGCTCGATATTGCCGAGCAGGTCTATTTTGCGGACAAGACAGTCCCTGCGAGCAGTGACGATACGGTCGCACCGGATTGGCAGAACAAGCCCGGTGCAAACAGCCTGCGCGGCCAAGCGACATCGCTTGATCTCTTTGGTTTTGATGGAGGACGCTGACGATGCGCGTCGCGATTATTGACTATGGCTCCGGCAACCTTCGTTCGGCCACCAAGGCTTTCGAACGTGCCGCGCGCGAGGCGGGCATCAATGCCCATATCGATCTCACCGATAAGGCGGAGGACGTTGCTGCGGCCGATCGCATCGTGCTGCCCGGCGTCGGCGCATACGCCGATTGCCGGCGCGGACTGGACGCCGTGCCCGGCATGAACGAAGTGCTGATCGAGGCTGTCGAGAACAAGGCGCGGCCTTTCCTCGGCATCTGCGTCGGGATGCAACTGATGTCCTCGCGCGGTCTGGAGAAGACCGTGACACACGGCTTCGGCTGGATTCCAGGCGACGTCATCGAGATGACGCCTGACGATCCCGCCTTGAAGATTCCGCAGATCGGCTGGAACACGCTCGACCTGAAGCACGAGCATCCGCTCTTCGACGGCATTCCCACCGGGCCGCAGGGGCTGCATGCCTATTTCGTCCATTCCTACCATCTTGCCGCCGAAAATGCCGAGGATGTCATTGCGACCGTCGATTATGGCAGGCCGATGACCGCCCTCGTCGGGCGCGACAACATGGTGGGGGCCCAGTTTCACCCGGAAAAGAGCCAGAAGCTCGGCCTCGCCCTGATCGCCAATTTCCTGCGCTGGAACCCGTAATACCTCCGCCTTATTTCCTCTTTATGAAAAGAGCGGAACAGGAGTGCGCTCGATGCCGGCTTCGCGGAAATCAGGCAAGGTGTTCTATATGCTGAGACCCTCCAGAGAGGGTCTGCCTCCCTTCTCGGACATCCGGCTTCCCGACGGGACGATCATTCGCCGTGTCGACGAAGCCCTCCATAGAAGAGCGCTTTCCAATGCGGCCAAGGCATTGAAAGAAAGGCTGGACCGATGATCCATGAATTTCTTGCCGGCAACGAGAATTCGCAGCTGCGCGCCAATGGGATCAATGCCGGCGATATCACCGAAGCCGTGCTGGAATTCTATATCGAAGGCGAAGACGATCTGATCGGCCTGCTTGCCTACGCCCTTTACGAGCGGCAGAAGCGCGATTTCGTCGTCAGCTATCGAAAGCGGAATGCCGGCCGTTCGCCCAATGAGGCCGAGCTTGCCGCAGTTTCCAGCAATTATCTCTCCACTGACCTGCGCAATACGCTGCGCGATCGCGCCTCGCAGATTCTTTCGAGCTATGCCGAGACCTATGTGGAAGCGATGGAGCCTGAGATCCGGCTCGCCGCCGTCAACAGCGACGCCCTGCGGCGGGTGCGGGAGATCGAGAAATCGGTGAAGAAGCGCCTCGGTTTCTGGCGCCAGGTACGTGCGGGCTTCATCGCCATCCTTCTGCTTCTGCTGCTTTTGAGCGCGGCCGCCATTGCCGCTGTCTTTTTCCGCTCGGATATCGTAGATGCGTGGAATGCGCTGATGGCAGCGATCACTCTACGGACGTAAGACGACATGATCCTTTTTCCCGCGATCGATCTGAAGGGCGGCCAATGCGTTCGCCTGAAGCTCGGCGACATGCAACAGGCGACGGTTTACAGCACCGATCCCGCCGCCCAGGCGAAGTCCTTCGAAGACCAGGGTTTCGAATGGCTGCACGTGGTCGATCTCGATGGCGCCTTCGCGGGACATTCGGCCAATGGCGACGCCGTCGAGGCGATCCTGAAGGCGACAAAAAATCCGGTGCAGCTCGGCGGCGGCATCCGCACCCTCGACCACATCGAAGCCTGGCTGTCGCGCGGGTTGCGGCGGGTCATCCTCGGCACCGTCGCCGTCAGAAATCCGGCGCTGGTCATCGAGGCCTGCCGGAAATTTCCGGGCGGCGTTGCTGTCGGTATCGATGCCAAGGGCGGCAAGGTGGCCGTCGAGGGTTGGGCTGAAGCTTCCGAACTCGGCATCATCGAGCTTGCCCGGAAATTCGAGGGCGCCGGCGTTGCGGCGATCATCTACACCGATATCGACCGCGACGGCATTCTGGCCGGCATCAACTGGAGCTCGACACTGGAACTCGCCGATACCGTCTCCATTCCTGTTATCGCTTCGGGCGGCCTTGCCTCTATCGAAGATATCAAGCGCATGCTGCAGCCCGACGCGCAGAAGCTGGAAGGGGCGATTTCAGGCCGGGCGCTCTACGACGGCCGCATTGACCCCCAGGAAGCGCTGGCGCTGATCAAGGCCAACAAGGCCAAGGAGACTGCCTAATGACCCTCAAGGCTCGTGTCATTCCCTGCCTTGACGTCAAGGACGGCCGTGTCGTCAAGGGCGTCAATTTTCTCAATCTCGTCGATGCCGGCGATCCGGTCGAAGCGGCGAAGGCTTATGACGCGGCCGGCGCCGACGAGCTCTGCTTCCTCGACATCACCGCGTCCTCGGACAATCGCGAGACGATTTTCGATGTCGTGTCGCGCACGGCCGATCAATGCTTCATGCCGCTGACTGTCGGAGGCGGGGTCAGAACCATCGCCGACATCCGCAAGCTCCTGCTGTGCGGCGCCGACAAGGTGTCGATCAACTCGGCGGCCGTCAGCAATCCTGATTTCGTCACTGAAGCGGCCGACAAGTTCGGTGACCAGTGCATCGTCGTCTCGATCGACGCCAAGCGCCGACGCACGCAAGCGGTCGGCGGCGACAATCTCAGCGCCTGGGAAATCTATACGCATGGCGGCCGCAACGCGACCGGCATCGATGCTATCGAATTCGCTCAGAAAATGGTGGCGCGCGGGGCCGGCGAACTGCTCGTTACCTCCATGGACCGCGACGGCACCAAGGCCGGCTACGACCTGGAGCTGACGCGGGCGATTGCCGATGCTGTGCGTGTGCCGGTCATCGCATCCGGCGGCGTCGGCGACCTCGACGATCTCGTCGCCGGGGTGAAGGAAGGCCATGCCAATGCCGTGCTCGCCGCATCGATCTTCCACTTCGGCACCTATACCGTCGGCGAGGCGAAGCACTATATGTCGAAGTGCGGCATCGACATGCGTCTCGACTGAACCCTGAGAACGAACAATGAGCGGATTTTCCCTTTCCGACCTCGAACGCATCGTCGAAGAGCGATCGAAAGCCTCACCGGAGCAGTCCTGGACAGCCAAGCTTGTAGCCGCCGGCCAGCCGAAAGCGGCGAAGAAGCTTGGTGAAGAGGCAATCGAAGCGGTGATGGCGGCGGTGACGGGCGATCGCGACAATCTGACCTACGAAGCGGCCGACCTGCTCTATCACCTTTTGGTCGTATTGAAGATTGCTGAAATACCGTTAGAGAATGTCATGGCCGAACTCGAGCGCAGAACCGCGCAGTCCGGTCTCAAGGAAAAGGCCAGCCGGCAGAGTTCATGAGTATCGCGACTGAGATTATCGGGGTGCCGGAGATATTGGATCACTTCCAGTCTGAATCCTATTCGCCCTACCATTTCTTCTCTTCCGAGCAATGGGCGAAATTCCGCGCCGACACGCCGCTGACGCTGACCGGCGACGAGGTCAAGCGGCTGCGCTCAATGGGCGACCCGATCGATCTCGACGAGGTCCGGCGCATCTACCTCTCGCTGTCGCGCCTGCTCTCGTCACATGTCGAATCCTCGCAGATGCTGTTCGACCAGCGCAACCGCTTCCTGAGCATGTCGGATGTAACGAAAACGCCTTTCGTCATTGGCATCGCCGGCTCCGTCGCTGTGGGAAAATCGACCACAGCCCGTATCCTGAAGGAGCTCTTGGGCCGCTGGCCTTCCAGCCCGAAGGTCGATCTCATCACGACAGACGGCTTCCTCCACCCGAACGCGGTGCTGCAGCGGGAAAAGCTGATGCAACGCAAGGGTTTCCCGGAAAGCTACGATACTGGCGCGATCCTGCGCTTCCTCTCGGCGATCAAGGCCGGGCGGCCCGATGTGAAGGCGCCGTGTTATTCGCATCTCGTCTATGACGTGCTGCCGGACGAATACAAGATCGTCGACCGGCCCGACATTCTGATCTTCGAAGGCATCAACGTGCTGCAATCGCGCAACCTGCCGGCCGACGGCAAGATCGTGCCGATGGTGTCCGACTTCTTCGACTTCTCGATCTATATCGACGCCGCGGAAGACCAGATCCACAACTGGTACGTGACGCGCTTCATGCGGCTGCGGGAAACCGCCTTCCGCGATCCGAACTCCTATTTTCATCGCTACGCCTCGATCACCGATGGGGAAGCGCTCGAAATCGCCGAAGATCTCTGGGCGAACATCAACCTGAAGAACCTGCGCCAGAACATCCTGCCGACGCGGCCGCGCGCCGATCTCATCCTGAAAAAGGGCAAGGATCATCTGATCGAACAGGTCGCGCTCAGAAAACTATAGCAGACGATCAATTTTCACGGACGAACGCGGCGCAGCGTCAGATTGATGCGGCCGCCGTTCTTCAACAGCGTCGATGTCGCGGGGTAAATGCGGTCGACGCCATGATAACAAAGCCTCCCCTCGCCGCCCAGCACGACCAGATCACCGCTCGCAAGCTTGAAGGATAGCGTGCGATCATTGCGGTTGAGGCCGCCGATGCGGAAGAGGCAGCTGTTGCCGAGCGAGATCGAGACGACCGGCGCCTGCAGATCCTGCTCGTCCTTGTCCTGATGCAGGCCCATACGGGCGTCGTCGGAATAGAAATTGACGAGGCAGGCCTCCGGTGGCTTCTCACAGCCGGAAACCTCATTCCAGATATCGAGCAAAGCCGCCGGCATCTCAGGCCAGGGCCGGCCGGTTGCCGGGTGCGTCGGCTGATAGCGATAGCCGCGCTCCTTGTCCGTCACCCATCCGAGCGGCCCGCAATTGGTCATCCTGACCGACATCTGTTTGCCGGTGCCGGGCATGAAGGGCACATAGAGCGGCGCTTCGGCGACGACGGCACGGATCACCTCGACCAATTCCGCCTGGCGCGCCCGGTCGAGATAGCCGGGCAGATGGCGGATGCCGTTCAGAAGCTCGGGCATGTCATTCGCCGCCGCCGGGGCGGCCTCGCATTTTCTTGACTTCCGAGCGGCCGGATTTTTCCTTCAGGCGGCGTTCGATCGAACCCTTGGTCGGCTTGGTCTTCTTGCGCGGCGGCGGCGGCGGCTTGGCCGCCTCCAGAATCAGTTCCTTCAGCCGCTCGCGCGCATCCTCGCGGTTGCGGTCCTGGCTGCGAAAGCGGCTCGCCTCGATCATCAGCACGCCGTCCTTCGACATGCGTCGGCCGGCGAGCTTGATCGCATTGGCTTTGACGCGATCATTGAGGGAAGGCGAATTCGCGATGTTGAAGAACAGCTGGACCGCGGTCGAAACCTTGTTGACGTTCTGCCCGCCGGGACCGCCCGCGAGGACGAACTGTTCAGTCAGTTCCCATCCCGCGATGGTGATCCTGTCGTCGATATAGAGTGCGTCGCTGGCCATGCGGCGTTCTATCTCATATCGGCCGCCAATTGAAAACATCGCCGTCAACGAGAAAACCCGGCAATCCTGCGATGCTGGGTTTCACGTGAATCAGAGATTCTGTTTAGCGCAATTCCCGGCAAAAGCGCTTCGCGCTTTGCCTGGCAAAACCGCTGCACACTGGCTGCGCTTTTATTCGGCTGCGACCTTCACGCCTGGAGCCGCATCGCGGACGCCGCCATCGACGTGGTTCTCGAACTTCGCGAAGTTGGCGATGAACATCGAGACCAGCTTTTCGGCCTGCGCGTCATAGGCTGCCTTATCGGCCCAGGTCGAGCGCGGATCGAGAATGCCGCCGTCGACGCCGTCGACGGAAACCGGCACGGCAAAGCCGAAATTCGTATCCGTGCGGAATTCGACCTTTCCGAGTTTGCCGCTGAGGGCGGCAGCGAGAAGGGCGCGCGTCGCCTTGATCGGCATGCGCTTGCCGGTGCCGTAGGCGCCGCCTGTCCAGCCGGTGTTAACGAGCCAGCACTCGACGCCATGGCGGCTGATCAGTTCCTTGAGCAGGTTGCCGTATTCGGCCGGATGACGCGGCATGAAGGGCGCGCCGAAACAGGTGGAGAAGGTCGCTTCCGGCTCGACGACACCTTTTTCGGTGCCGGCCACCTTGGCGGTGTAGCCGGAGAGGAAGTGATACATCGCCTGATCGGGCGTCAGCCGCGCGATCGGCGGCATAACGCCGAAGGCATCGGCGGTCAGCATGATGATCGTCTTCGGATGCCCGGCCCGGCCGGTTTCCGAGGCATTCGGAATGAAATGCATCGGGTAGGCGCAACGGGTGTTTTCAGTCAGCGAACCGTCATCGAAATCGGGCTCGCGATTTTCGTTGAGGACGACGTTTTCGAGCACAGTGCCGAAGCGCTGCGTCGTTGCGTAGATTTCCGGCTCGGCCTCGGCCGAGAGGCGGATGGTCTTGGCGTAGCAGCCGCCTTCGAAGTTGAAGATGCCGTTTTCGCTCCAGCCATGTTCGTCGTCACCGATCAGCATGCGGGCCGGATCGGCCGAAAGCGTCGTCTTGCCGGTGCCGGAAAGACCGAAGAAGACCGCCGAGTCACCGTCCGGGCCAACGTTGGCCGAGCAGTGCATCGGCATCACACCCTTGGCCGGCAGCAGGTAGTTGAGCACGGTGAAGACCGACTTCTTCATTTCGCCGGCATAGGAGGTGCCGCCGATGAGAACGAGACCGTTGGTGAGATCGCAGGCGATCACCGTTTCCGAACGGCAGCCGTGGCGGGCAGGATCGGCCTTGAAGCTCGGCAGATCGATGATCGTCAGCTTCGGCACGAAGGTCGGCAGCGCCGCCGCCTCGGGGCGGATCAGCAGATTGCGGATGAACAGAGAATGCCAGGCGAATTCCGTGATGACACGGGTCGGCAGGGCATGGCCTTCCTCGGCACCGCCAACAAGATCCTGAGCGAACAGCTCCTTGCCGGCTGCATGCGCCAGCATGTCGTCGCGCAGCAGGGCAAAATGCTCCGGCGAGAGCGGCTTGTTGTTGTCCCACCAGATTTGACCATCGGTATTGGCGTCGCGGACAACGAATTTGTCGCGCGGCGAACGGCCCGTATGCTGACCGGTGAGGGCCCGAAGCGCGCCCTGAGCGGTCAGTTCGGCTTCACCCCGGCGGATCGCTTCTTCATAGAGCGCTGCGGCGGAAAAGTTATAGCGGACGCTGGCTGCGCCGCCCAATCCAACCGTTGCAAGCTCCGTTGCCGGGTTATGAACTCCGAACTTTTCCATGGCTAGTTCCCTTTGCTCAGGCTCGTTGCCGTTAAAACTAACCGGGAAAATACGGGGAGAAATTTTAAAAGACAAGAGACAAGAATCGAGAAAATATAGTAATATCAATTAATTAATCGATTTAAATTTGTTTCGGTCTTTTTAAATCGTTTGAAGAGACAACGTTGAAACATTTTCGGCCACAACTTACGAGTGCCGCCGAATTTAGCGACAATCTTCCCCTTTATCTTTGCCACAATTTGTTCCACCTTTATCCTCCATAAGCGCATCCGGTCATTGAGACCGCCTGGGGACGACCAAAATCCGGGAGATTGCGCACTGATGACGGAGACCAACACCATGCCGACAATCGCGCTCGTTGACGACGACCGCAACATCCTCACCTCGGTGTCGATCGCACTGGAGGCCGAAGGATATAAGGTCGAGACTTATACGGACGGTGCTTCGGCGCTCGACGGCCTTCTGGCGCGACCGCCGCAGCTGGCGATCTTCGACATCAAGATGCCGCGAATGGACGGCATGGAGCTGCTGCGCCGCCTGCGGCAGAAATCGGATATTCCGGTCATCTTCCTCACCTCCAAGGATGAGGAGATCGACGAGTTGTTCGGCCTGAAGATGGGCGCGGACGATTTCATCACCAAGCCGTTTTCGCAGCGCCTGCTGGTGGAGCGCGTCCGCGCCGTCCTGCGTCGCGCCTCCAGCCGCGAAGCCGCGGCCGCCGGCGGCACAAGCCCCGGCAGTGCGCCGAAAGCCGGAGCGGTGCAGCAGGCCCGCTCGCTCGAGCGCGGACAGCTGGTCATGGACCAGGAGCGCCATACCTGCACCTGGAAGGGCGAGGCCGTGACGCTGACGGTGACAGAGTTCCTGATCCTGCATTCGCTGGCGCAGCGCCCCGGTGTCGTGAAAAGCCGCGACGCGCTGATGGATGCGGCCTATGATGAACAGGTCTATGTCGACGACCGGACGATCGACAGCCACATCAAGCGGCTGCGCAAGAAATTCAAGATGGTCGATACCGACTTTGATATGATTGAAACGCTCTACGGAGTGGGATACCGCTTCCGCGAAGCAGCTTGAGCCCGAGCGGCACAGCTGGAAATATTGAAGGTTGCACGCCAGTTATAGGGCCCAACCTTTCGAAAGGGCCTATCATTGGCACAGTTGGTGCAGGAAAGGGATTTGGACGACGCGGAGGGCGTGAGCACCCGTCGCGTCCGAGGCCGCCGTTGGTCGCATCCCTTTACGCTGATCCGCCGCATCTTCGGCAATGCGGTGTTTTCGAGCCTGACGCGGCGCATCCTGTTCTTCAATCTCGTCGCGCTGGTGGTGCTCGTCGGCGGCATTCTCTATCTCAACCAGTTTCGCGAAGGCTTGATCGACGCCCGCGCCGAAAGCCTGTTGACGCAGGGCGAAATCATCGCCGGCGCCGTTTCGGCTTCCGCGTCGGTCGATACGAACTCGATCACCATCGATCCGCAAAAGCTGCTCGAACTGCAGGCCGGCCAGAGCATCACCCCAGTGCCGAACGACGAGGACCTGGAATTTCCGATCGACCCCGAGAAGGTCGCTCCCGTCCTGCGTCGGCTGATCTCGCCTACGCGCACACGCGCGCGCATCTTCGATGCCGACGCCAATCTGCTGCTCGATTCGCGTCACCTCTATTCGCGCGGTCAGGTGCTGCGCTTCGACCTGCCGCCGGTCGAGGAAGAGAAACAGACCTGGAGCGATTGGTTCGCGACGCTGTTCAACAAGGCGCTGCAGCCGGGCAATCTGCCGCTCTACAAAGAAGCGCCGGGCGGCGACGGCTCGATCTATCCGGAGGTCATGAACGCGCTGACCGGCGTGCGCGGCGCGGTCGTGCGCACCACCGAAAAAGGCGAGCTCATCGTTTCCGTCGCCGTTCCGATCCAGCGCTTCCGCGCCGTGCTCGGCGTGCTGCTGTTGTCGACGCAGGCCGGTGACATCGACAATATCGTCCACGCCGAACGACTGGCCATCATGCGCGTTTTCGGCGTGGCGACGCTCGTCAACGTACTGCTGTCGCTGGTGCTCTCATCGACGATCGCCAATCCGCTGCGTCGTCTTTCGGCAGCCGCCATCCGCGTTCGCCGCGGCGCCAAGACACGTGAGCAAATTCCCGACTTTTCCGCTCGCCAGGACGAAATCGGCAACCTCTCCATCGCATTACGCGAGATGACGACAGCGCTTTATGACCGGATCGACGCCATCGAGAGCTTTGCCGCCGATGTCAGCCACGAGCTCAAGAATCCGCTGACCTCGCTGCGCAGCGCCGTCGAAACGCTGCCGCTCGCCAGGTCGGAGGATTCCAAGAAACGGCTGCTTGACGTCATTCAGCACGATGTCCGCCGCCTCGATCGCCTGATCAGCGACATTTCCGACGCCTCGCGGCTCGATGCCGAACTCGCACGCGTCGACGCCGCCTCCATCGACATGGAGGTGCTGCTGCGCGACCTGATCGACGTGTCGCGCCAGATCAGGGGCAGCAAAAAGCAAGTGCAGATCGACTATGTCGTCGAGCGCAAGCCGAACATCAAGACGCGCTTCGTCGTCAACGGTCACGACCTGCGCATCGGCCAGATCGTCACCAATCTGATCGAGAACGCCCGCTCCTTCGTCCCTGAAAAGGACGGGAAGATCATCGTGAGGCTGATGCGGACACGGTCGCGCTGTGTCACCACGATCGAAGACAACGGTCCCGGCATCCAGGCGGAAAATATCGATCGCATCTTCGAGCGCTTCTATACCGACCGACCTGAATCCGAAGGCTTCGGCCAGAATTCGGGGCTCGGCCTGTCGATCAGCCGCCAGATCGCCGAAGCGCATGGCGGGTCGCTCAGAGCAGAGAACATTACCGACGCCGAAAGCGGGCAGGTGCTCGGCGCGCGCTTTATCCTCGCCCTGCCCCTCGATCCAGCCGCATGACGGCGGCCGCCAACATCCATGCCACGGCGATCGTCGTCGGCAGAACGGGGCTGCTGTTCAGCGGTCCCTCGGGCTGGGGGAAATCGATGCTGGCTTTCACCTGCATGACCGAGGCGCGCCGCCTTGGGCTGTTCACGGCGCTGGTCGCCGATGATCAGGTGCTTCTGTCGGGAGAGACCGGCACGGTGATCGCCACCTGTCCGCCGTCGATCGCCGGGTTGATCGAACTTCGCGGCACTGGCATCGTCCGGCAGGATCACGTGTCCCCGGCAACCATGCACTATGCCGTGCTTCCCGGCAGCGCTTCCGGTGAAAACCGCGTCCCTGCGGAGGGCGAAATCGTCAGTCTCGCCCCGGGTTTTTCGCTTCCCGCATTGCGGCTGCTCACAAATGTTGCCTCGCCGCTGGCGATCCTGATGGCGAAAGCGCCTGACATCGGATGCTGAAGGCTTCCGGATTGATCAATCCGCCTTATATATTTGCATTTTTATCTTGCACTTCGGCTTTTCATAGCCAAGATGTGCCGCCACCGGTGGACGAAATTGCTGCATTGCGATATCTCAGCCACCGTTTGCGTATATGGGAGCAGTAATATCATGATCGGACTTGTGCTTGTCACTCATGGCAAGCTGGCTGAAGAGTTTCGTCATGCTGTCGAGCACGTCGTCGGTCCTCAGAAATTCATCGAGACGGTCTGTATTGGCCCCGAAGACGATATGGACCAGAGACGGCAGGACATTCTGCAAGCCGTTTCTGGCGCCGATGACGGCCATGGCGTTGTTATCCTGACCGATATGTTCGGCGGCACGCCTTCCAACCTCGCCATCTCGGTCATGAGCAGCGGCCATACCGAAGTCATTGCCGGCATGAACCTGCCGATGCTGATCAAACTCGCCGGCGTACGCGGCGAGAACAACATGGAGAAGGCGCTGGTGGAGGCTTCCGAAGCCGGGCGGAAATATATCAATGTCGCGAGCCGCGTGCTCAGCGGAAAATAACGGCGCTTCATGACATCGCTTTCCCGGGAACTCCTCATCATCAACAAGCGCGGCCTTCACGCTCGCGCCTCCGCTAAATTCGTGCAGATGGTCGAGAATTTCGATGCAGCCATCACCGTCTCCAAGGATGGAATGACGGTCGGCGGCACCTCGATCATGGGTCTCATGATGCTTGCGGCAAGCCCCGGCTCCAGCGTCGTCGTCTCGGCAAGCGGCAGCCAGGCTCAGGAAGCCCTGGAGGCCCTGGATCAGCTGATCCAGAACAAGTTCGGCGAAGAAATGTGAGTTAGGCCGAGCTCATATAAACATATAAAGACTTCTTTATATCCTTATTGCCATACCAGGCGAAGCCTGCTAAACGGCGGATATGCCGTGCGCTTGCTTGCGCCTGCGCCAATTTTTGAGACGTTTTTCAGCCTGGAGACCCCTATGAGCACTGAAAAAGATTATGTCGTCGCCGATATCGGGCTTGCGGATTTCGGCCGCAAGGAAATTACGATCGCCGAAACCGAAATGCCGGGGCTGATGTCCTGCCGCGCCGAGTTCGGTGAGGCAAAGCCACTCAAGGGCGCGCGCATCACCGGTTCGCTGCATATGACCATCCAGACAGCCGTGTTGATCGAAACCCTGGTTGCGCTCGGCGCCGAAGTCCGCTGGGCTTCCTGCAACATCTTCTCGACCCAGGACCATGCTGCAGCGGCGATCGCCGCCGCCGGCGTTCCGGTCTTCGCTATCAAGGGCGAGTCGCTCGAGGACTATTGGGTCTATACCGACAAGATCTTCCAGTGGGCCGATGGTGGCCTTTCCAACATGATCCTCGATGACGGTGGCGACGCCACCATGTACATCCTGCTCGGCGCTCGCGCCGAAGCCGGCGAGGACGTGCTCTCGAACCCGCATTCGGAAGAAGAAGAAATCCTCTTCGCCCAGATCAAGAAGCGACTCGCCGCTTCTCCGGGCTGGTTCACCAAGCAGCGTGACGCGATCAAGGGCGTCACCGAGGAAACGACGACCGGCGTCAACCGCCTTTACCAGCTCAGCCAGAAGGGCCTGCTGCCGTTCCCGGCGATCAACGTCAACGACTCCGTCACCAAGTCGAAGTTCGACAACAAATACGGCTGCAAGGAATCGCTGGTTGACGGCATCCGCCGCGGCACCGACGTGATGATGGCCGGCAAGGTCGCCGTCGTCTGCGGTTACGGCGACGTCGGCAAGGGTTCCGCTGCCTCGCTCTCCGGCGCCGGCGCCCGTGTAAAGGTGACCGAAGCCGATCCGATCTGCGCTCTGCAGGCCGCCATGGACGGTTACGAAGTCGTACTTCTGGAAGACGTCGTTTCCTCTGCCGACATCTTCATCACCACGACGGGCAACAAGGACGTCATCCGCATCGATCACATGCGGCAGATGAAGGATATGGCGATCGTCGGCAATATCGGCCATTTCGACAACGAAATCGAAGTCGCCGCGCTGCGTAACCTCAAGTGGACCAACGTCAAGCCGCAGGTCGACCTGATCGAGTTCCCCAAGGGCAACCGCATCATCCTTCTCTCCGAAGGGCGTCTGCTCAACCTCGGCAATGCGACCGGCCATCCGTCCTTCGTGATGTCGGCTTCCTTCACCAACCAGACGCTGGCGCAGATCGAACTCTTCACCAAGCCCGGCCAGTACGAGAACAAGGTCTACATCCTGCCGAAGCATCTCGACGAAAAGGTCGCACGCCTTCATCTCGACAAGCTCGGCGTGAAGCTGACCCAGCTCAGCGAAGAGCAGGCTGCCTATATCGGCGTGAAGCCGCAGGGCCCGTTCAAGTCCGACCACTACAGATATTGATAGGGTCGTCGATATCCACAAGATGTAGAAGCCGCGGCATTGACAAATGCCGCGGCTTATTTTTTGGCCGCTCCCTTCCCGCCGATTCCCTTCCGAAGTATTGTTTTAAGACTTGATTCGGGACGCCGGACTCCGTCCGACCGCTCCGAAAATGGGATGTCTTGTCGTAATGCGGCACATTGAAGGACGGAGACATACCGCGGATGTCGGAAGTGAAAAACAGCCTGCCCGATCAGGCGGATGATGATGCTTGTAAGCATTGCCGTCCGTTCATGGCAGGCCAGGGATATAAATCTGCAACGGCACACGAGGCCGCAAAGCAAAAGCATGGATCATTGGCGCGCTTCTTGAAAACTTGCGCGGCCGGCACGGCGCTTGCCGCGCTGGCGCGGCCGGTTCTGGCACAAAGCGAGCAGCAGGCGGCGGCCTCGGCTCACCTTTTCACCTCCTCGCAGGTCGTTGGCGTTTCCGTCGTCATCGGCGTCATATCGGCGGCCCTGCTTTCCACGCTCTGGCTCGTGCGCCAGCGCGGCAATCTGGAAAACGAGAGCAGGGACATCCGCTCGGCGCTCTCGGATGCCCAGCAACGCATTTCGCAATATCAGGCGCTGATCGCCGACAAGAACCGGCGCATCGTCATCTGGGACGGCAATGCGCGCCCGGAACTGCTTGGGCAGCTTCCGCCCGAGACTGGCGCACCGCAGGATGGCGAATTCCTGGCCTTCGGCCTCTGGCTGAAGTCACACTCCGCCTCGGAGCTGGAAAAGGCGATCGACCGGCTGCGCGACGGAGCGCAGAGTTTCGACATGGTGGTCGAGACCATCCGCGATGAAATCCTCGAGGCGCAGGGCCGGGTTTCCGGCGGACGCGCCTTCGTCCGCTTCGTGGCGCTGAACAATCTGCGCGCCGAGCTTGCCGAACTCAGGATCGAGCGCGACCGGCTGATGACCTCGATCTCGGCCTTCCAGACCATGCTCGACGCGATCGACATGCCGGCCTGGCAGCGCGACCCGGCGGGCCGCCTGACCTGGGTCAATCAGGCTTATGGCGATGCGGTCGAAGCGCGCTCGCCGCAGCAGGCGATCAACGAAGGCCGCGAGATGCTGACGACCGTGGCACGCGAACGCATTCGCGCGACGGCGACGCCGGAATCACCTTTCCATGACACGATCTCGACGGTCGTGCGCGGCAACCGAACCTTCTTCGACGTCGTCGACGTCAAGGTTCCCGGCGGCTCGGCCGGCATTGCTGTCGACGTATCCGACATCGAAGCGGTCCGCGCCGAGCTGGAGCGGACCCTGAAGAGCCACGCCGAAACGCTCGATCATCTCGCGACACCCGTCGCCATCTTCGACGGCGAGCGGAGGCTGCAGTTCTACAACCAGGCCTTCGTCGCCCTCTGGGAACTGGATATCGCCGTCCTTGAAAGCCGGCCCGACAATAGCGAGCTGCTCGAGCGGCTGCGGGCGGCCAAGAAACTGCCGGACCAGCTCAACTGGAAAAGCTGGAAGGAAGCGGCCCTTTCGGTCTATCGCACGCTCGATACGCAATCGGATCTCTGGCACCTGCCGAACGGCCAGACGCTGCGCGTCTTTGCGACCGCCCATCCCCAGGGCGGCGCCACCTGGGTTTTCGAAAATCTGACCGAACAGGTCGATCTCGAAACCCGCTACAACACGCTGGTCAAGGTACAGGGTGAAACGATCGATCACCTTTCCGAAGGTGTCGCGGTATTCGGGCCCGATGGACGTATCCGCCTGTCGAATCCGGCCTTCCGGGCGCTCTGGGGTATTACCGAAACCGAAGCCAAGCCCGGAACCCATATCCGCGCGCTGGGCGAGGCGTGCGCACCGTCCTATGACCGGCCGGACGGCTGGAAGACCTTTGCGGAACTGATCACCAGCTTCGATGACGAACGTCGCTCGAGCCAGGGGACGCTGGAACTCTTCTCCGGCCTCGTGCTCGATTACGCCGTCATCCCGCTGCCGAACGCGCAGACCATGCTGACCTTCGTCAACATGACGGACAGCGTGCGGGCCGAG
This sequence comes from Rhizobium sp. NXC14, assembly GCF_002117485.1. NCBI lineage: Bacteria > Pseudomonadati > Pseudomonadota > Alphaproteobacteria > Hyphomicrobiales > Rhizobiaceae > Rhizobium > Rhizobium sp. NXC14. The sequence continues at coordinate 31,504 of NZ_CP021030.1, read as the reverse complement.
CGGGCATTGACCGAGAAGAACGAGGCGCTGCGCAAAGCCGACGAATTGAAAAACGACTTCGTCCAGCATGTTTCCTATGAACTTCGCTCACCGCTGACCAATATCATCGGCTTTACCGATCTGCTGCGCACGCAGGGCGTTGGGCCGCTGAATGAACGGCAGGCCGAATATATCGACCACATCTCGACTTCGTCCTCGGTTCTGCTGACCCTCGTCAACGACATTCTCGATCTTGCGACGGTCGATGCCGGCATCATGCGTCTGAACTATGCCGAGATCGATCTCAACGACCTGCTGGACGACGTCTCGATGCAGATCGCCGACCGGCTGCACGAAAGCGGCGTCGCGCTCGAAATCACCGCGCCTGCGTATCTCGGCTCGATCATCGCCGATCCGCAGCGGCTGAAGCAGATCCTTCTGAAGCTTCTTGCCAATGCGGCGAATTTCTCGCCGGAGGGTACCTCGATCTCGCTGGAATGCCATCGCGAAGGCACGGATTTCGTGTTCTCCGTCCGCGATCGCGGCCCCGGTATTTCGCCCGACATGATCGCGACGGTCTTCGACCGGTTCGCGACCGGGGCTAAAAGCGGCAAACGCGGCGGCGCCGGCCTCGGCCTGTCGATCGTCGACAGCTTCGTCAGCCTGCATCATGGCGACGTGACGATCGACAGCGAGCCGGGCAAGGGCACGACGGTCGTCTGCCGTATCCCCTCGGTCAACATACCGCATTCCGCCGCCGCCGAATGACGACCGACGATACGATCTCGCTGTTCCTGAAGGACGAAGCGGCCACGGTTCGCCTCGGCGAAGACCTGGCATTGGCCTTGAAGGCCGGCGATTGTCTTGCCCTGTCGGGCGATCTTGGCGCCGGCAAATCCTCGCTTGCCCGTGCGATCCTGCGTGCCATTGCCGATGACGATGGGCTCGAAGTTCCGAGCCCGACCTTCACACTGGTGCAATCCTACGACCTGCGTATCCCGGTTTCGCACTTCGATCTCTACCGGCTCGGCGATCCCGGTGAATTGACGGAGCTCGGCTTCGACGAGGCCCTGCAGAACGGCATATGCCTCGTCGAATGGCCGGAGATGGCGGCGAGCGAGTTGCCTGGGGAATGCATCACGTTGACGCTGACCCATGAAGGCAACGGCCGCCGGGCGACGATCAGCGCCGCCGGCGCACAGGCTTTGCGCATCCGGCGCGTCCTGGCGATCCGCAATTTCCTCGAAGACGCAGGCTGTTCCGATGCCAAACGTCGCTTCCTGACTGGCGATGCGTCGCTGCGTGCCTACGAGGCGATCTATCGTGAGAGCATCAAGGGGCGTCTCATCCTGATGGACTGGCAGCCGCATCCCGAGGGACCGCCGGTCCACGACGGCAAGCCCTATCCCAAGGTCGCACATCTGGCACAGAACGCCTATCCCTTCGTTGCGATTGCCAATGCGCTGCGCGAATGGGGATTTGCGGCGCCGGAGATTTATAAGGTCGATTATGACAAGGGCATCCTCTTGATCGAGGATCTCGGCACCGAAGGCGTGCTCGATGACGAGGGGCGGCCGATCGTCGAGCGTTACCGGCAAAGCGTCGCCTGTCTTGCCCATCTTCATTCCATACAATTTCCGCAGGATATACCGGTTTCCGCCACCCATAAGCATCACATACCGGACTTCGATCGCACGGCGATGAAAATGGAAGTGCAGCTTCTGCTCGACTGGCACATTGCCTGGAAGCGCGGCACCGCCCCCTCGGAGGCAGAGCGCAAGGAATATCTGGCGATCTGGGACGCCCTGATCGATGAACTTGCCACGGTCGAAAAGAACCTGCTGCTGCGCGATTTCCACTCACCGAACATCATTTGGCGGCCGCAGGAGCCGGGCATCAGAAAGATCGGCCTCATCGACTTCCAGGACGCCATGATCGGGCCCACCGCCTATGACCTTGCCTCGATCGTCCAGGACGCCCGCGTCACGATCGAGCCGCAGCTTTTCCGGCAGCTGATGGATGATTATATGGCGCTTCGCCGCAGACAGGGCGGCTTTGACGAAGTCGGATTTCTGAAAGCATGGGCGATCATGTCGGCGCAGCGCAATTGCAAGCTTGCCGGTCTTTGGGTGCGGCTGCTGCAGCGGGACGGCAAGCCCGGCTATCTCAAACATATGCCGCGCACACTCGCTTATCTGAATGTCGCGCTCGAGCACGAGGCGCTTACCCCCTTGCGCGATTGGTGTGCAAGGGCTGGAATAGGCCAGAGCGAATCATAAGTTCCGGATCAAGATGACCATCAGACAAGCCATGGTACTGGCCGCGGGTCTCGGGACCCGCATGCGCCCGATCACCGATATGATTCCGAAGCCGCTGGTGAAGATCGACGGCAAGCCGATGATCGACTATGCGCTGGACGCGCTGGTTTCGGCCGGTGTCGAGCGGGCCGTCGTCAACGTTCATCATCATGCCGAGCAGATGCTCGCCCATCTCGGAAAATATTGCGGCCTCGACATCGTCATATCGGATGAGCGGGACGGACTGATGAATTCCGGTGGCGGGCTGGCGAAGGGCCTGACGCTGCTGGACCGTGACGATCTTTTAGTCATGAATGCCGACCTCTTTTGGATCGGCGAACAGCCGGGACGGCCGACGAACCTGCAGCGCTTAGCCGGATTCTTCGATGCCGAACACATGGACATGGCGCTGCTTTGCGTTGGGATCGAGGATACGACGGGTCACAACGGCAAGAACGATTTCAGCCTCGCTGCAGATGGCCGGCTGACGCGGTATCGCGACGATCCGTCCAATCCGGTCGTCTACGCCGGGGCGATCGCCATGAATCCGGCGCTATTTGACGATGCGCCGAAGGATGCCTTCAACCTCAACATCTATTTCGACAAGGCGATCGCGCGCCGCCGGCTGTTCGGCATTATGCTCGAAGGCCATTGGCTGACAGTGGGAACGCCAGAGGCGATCGGCGAAGCGGAGGAAACGATCCGCCGACTGCGGGCGTTCGCGTGAGCTCATGGCGGACCGGCACCAGCCACGCATCCTGACGATCCCGGCGGGCCTCCCCTTCCTGAAAACGCTGGCAACGACGCTTTGCGACGGACGCCTGACGCCGCTCTTTCGGCATGAGCCCGCTGATCCGCTGTCGCTCGCCAGGGTGACGATCTACCTGCCGACCCGGCGCGCCGTGCGTGTGCTCCGTTCGGAATTCGTCGATCTGCTCGGCGGCCGCTCGGCGATCCTGCCGGTCATTCGTCCGCTCGGCGAAACCGATGACGACAGCGGATATTTCGAAGAGGCGCTGCCGGCAACGATCGATCTCGCCCAGCCGCTGTCGCATACGGCCCGGCTGCTGGAACTGGCGCGCCTGATCCTTGCCTGGCGAAACAAACTTCCGGAGATCGTCCGTCATATCCATTCGGACTCGCCTTTGGTTGCGCCGGCCAGCCCGGCGGATGCTATCTGGCTCGCCCGCAACCTTGCGGAGCTGATCGATTCCATCGAAACCGAGGATCTTGACTGGTCGGAACTGTCGAAACTCGACACCGGTGACTACGCCGCCTGGTGGCAGCTGACGGCGGAGTTCCTGCAGATCGCCAGCGCCTTCTGGCCGGAGCGGCTTTCCGAGCTCGGCAGGTCCTCGCCGGCGCGGCACAGGAACGCCATTCTGCGGGCCGAGGCAGCCAGGATTTCTACGGCGAAGCCGGCGGGGCCGATTATCATCGCCGGTTCGACGGGTTCGGTCCCTGCCACGGCCGATCTCATCGCCGCCGTTGCCAATCTGCCCGAAGGCGTGATCGTCCTTCCCGGCCTCGATCTCTCCATGCCCGATAGGCATTGGCAAATGGTCGCGCCGGAACCGGCACCGGGCCAGCATGCCAATCCGGCCAGCCGGAGCCATCCGCAATATGGCCTGTCCTCGCTGCTGAAGAGGCTGAGGCTGACACGAGCCGACATCAGCCTGCTTGAGAGGCCGGAGACCGATCTCGATCGGCGCGCCGAAATCCTATCGCGCGCGCTCTCGCCGGCAGAGGCGACCAGCGACTGGGGGGCCTGGAAGGGCGCGTTGCCCGAGGGAGCGCTGACTTCGGCCTTCGCCGATGTTTCGTTGATCGAAGCTGCCAATGAACGCGAGGAAGCAACCGCAATTGCCATCGCGCTCAGGCTCGCACTGGAAAGGCCGGGCCAGGACGGCGAAAGCCGGGCAGCCCTGATCACGCCCGACCGCAATCTCGCCCGTCGGGTGATGGCCGAACTGTCCCGCTTCGGCATCCTCGCCGACGATTCGGCCGGCACGCCGCTTTCGGCCACCCCGCAGCGCACCCTGCTGCAATTACTGCTGGAAGCGGCGCTGCGCCCGGGCGATCCGGTGGCGATCGTCTCGCTGCTCAAACATCCGCTGGCCCGCTTCGGCCTCGAACGTGGGGCCCTGATTTCTGCGACCGAGGCGCTTGAGCTGCTGGCACTGCGCGGCGGCGTGGCGGAGGTGGATATCAGTGCGCTCGAGTCGCTCCTGGTCCATCAGCTCGGCGAGCAGGCTCTGGACCGACACACGCCGCAATGGCGAAAAACACTGCCAGCCGAGGCGGCCAATGCCGCATCCGAGCTTGCCCGCCGGGTTGCCCGCGCAACCGAGCCTCTGGCTTCCGCGCTGGTCCGGCACCGGCCGGAAGAACGCGGCAAGACGGCGCGTTTCACGCTGTCCGAATGGGCGGAGCGGACCGGCCGTTCGCTCGAAGCGGTCGCGGCAGATCCGCACGGCAATCTTGCCGATCTCTGGTCGCACGAGGCAGGAGACGCCCTTGCCTCGCTTCTCAGCGAAGTGATCGACACGGATGGCCAGATGGAGGCCGACGGGCCGCAATGGATCGACATCATGGCCGCACTTGCCGCCGGCCATGCGGTGAAACCCCGGGCACTCAGCCATCCCCGCCTCTTCATCTTCGGCACGCTCGAAGCCCGCCTACAGAGCGTCGACACGCTGATCCTCGGCGGCTTGAACGAAGGCTCCTGGCCAGGGCAGAGCGCAAACAATCCCTTCATTCCGCGCATGATGAAGACAGAGATCGGGCTCGAACCGCCTGAGCGGCGCATCGGCCAGCTGGCGCATGACTTCGAGATGGCGAACGGCACTCGCCACCTGATCTATTCGAGAGCGCTGCGCCAAGGTTCGACGCCGACCGTCGCCTCGCGCTGGCTGCAGCGGCTGCTGGCGCTCGGCGGAGAGACATTCGAAGCGGCATTGAGAGGGCGCGGTAACCGGTATCTGCAATGGGCCGGCCTCATCGATCGGGGAGAGGTTCAGGCACCGGCGCAGCGACCCTCGCCGAAACCGCCTCTGGCGCTGCAGCCGAAGTCCTATTCCTTCAGCGAGGTCGGCCGGCTGCGCCGCGATCCCTATGCGATCTATGCCCGCCGTATCCTGCGGCTCGATCCGGTCGACGCGTTCAACCGGGATCCGGGAGCGGCCGAACGCGGAACGCTCTACCACAAGATCATCGACCGGTTCATCCGCGAAGCCCATGTCGCCGGCACGCCGGAGGCGGCAGCGGCGATGGAGCAGATTCTTACCGAGCTTTTCGACATGGAGAAGCTGCCGCCACATATCGATGCCGTGTGGCGGCCGCGCTTTCGCGACGTGGCCGGCGCCTTCCTCGAATGGGAGGCCGGACGACGTCCCGCCATCCGCAGGACACTGACGGAAGTGCGCGGCGGCGTGGAGCTGGAGGCGATCGATGTCCGGCTGAACGGCGTTGCCGACCGGATCGATATTACGGGGCCGGGGGCGGCCGATATCATCGACTACAAGACCGGCTACAACCCCTCACCGGCACAGGCACGCGCGCTTCTCGATCCGCAGCTCGCGCTCGAAGCGGCCGCGTTGAGCGCCGGCGCCTTCCGCGATGCCGGCAGTCTCATCCCGCAGGATCTGCTCTATGTCCGTCTGCGTCCGGGACGCCGGTTCCAGGTCGATACGGTGAACAACGAAAGCTCGGCCCGCAGCGACAAGGCAAAATCGGCGATGGACCTTGCCGCGGACTCGGTCGACCAGCTGATCAAGTTCGTCAGTTTGCTGCAGTCCGGCGAAAAAGGCTTTACCTCGCGGCTCATTCCGGCCCAGCAGTTTGATTTCGGCGGCGACTATGATCATCTCGCCCGCGTCTCCGAATGGTCGACGGCCGAGACCGAGGAAGGCGGCGGCGATGAGTGACCAGACTGCACTTCCGATTGACGACGATCCCGGCGCCTGGATCGGCTGGACCACGATTCAACAGGCAATCGCCTCCGATCCCGAGCGCTCGGCCTGGGTCTCGGCCAATGCCGGTTCCGGCAAGACGCATGTCCTGACCCAGCGTGTCATTCGTCTCCTGCTCGCCGGCGCACGGCCTTCCGCCATTCTCTGCCTGACTTATACCAAGGCCGCGGCCTCCGAAATGTCGAACCGCGTCTTCGAACGGCTGGCAGACTGGGTGGTGCTTGACGACGAAAATCTCAGCCGGCGCATCACGCAGATCGAGGGTACGGCGCCGGATGCCTTAAAGCTTGCCGAGGCGCGCCGGCTGTTTGCGAAGGCGCTGGAAACACCGGGCGGATTGAAGATCCAGACAATCCATGCCTTTTGCGAAGCGCTGCTGCACCAATTCCCGCTGGAGGCCAATGTTGCCGGGCATTTCTCGGTCCTCGACGATCGCGCGGCGGCGGCACTGCTTTCCGATGTACGCCGGGCGCTGCTGACGGCAACGGCGCCGGAGGAAAGCAGCGCTCTTGCCGAGGCTTTCGCCTATGTGCTCAATCTCGGCGATGAATCCGGGCTGGAGAACCTGCTCGCCGACATCATCGCCAACCGCAATGCCATTCGCCGCTTCACGGCGGCTGCCGAGCGACAGGGCGGCGTGGAGACGGTTCTGCGCGACAGGCTCGGCCTTGCCGTGGGCGATACTGAAAGCCGGATCGCGGCGCAATATTGGCCGTTGCCGGAGCTTTCAGGCGGCATGCTGGAGCTTTATTTGGCGCTTGCCGACCAGAAGGGCGGCGCCAAGGCGCAGGAGGTTGCTTATGGCCTCAGGCTCGCCGGCCGGGAGCGCGATGATGCCAAGCGCGCCGAGATGCTGGAGAAGATCTTTTTGACGGCAAAAGGCGAGCCGAAAACGGACTCGCAGTTCCTGGTCAAAGCCATGCTTGCGGAAGCGCCGGAATTGACGAGCGCCATAGCCGCCGCCCGCGCGCATGTCGCCGCAAGCCGTGACCGGTTTAAGCTGATGCGGATGTTCGGCGCCACTAGGGCGGCGCTGGTGCTCGCCGGTCGGCTGAACCACGATTACGAGGAACTGAAGAAGCAGCGCAGCCAACTCGATTTCGAAGACCTGATCACACGCACCGCCGACCTGCTGACGAAGAGTGGCGTCGGTCCCTGGGTCCATTACAAGCTGGACCGGGGTATCGATCATATCCTCGTCGACGAGGCCCAGGATACCAGCCCGATCCAATGGGGCGTCATCCAGTCGCTCGCCGAGGATTTCTTTTCCGGCGAGAGCGCCCGGCCGGTCGTGCGCACGCTCTTTGCCGTCGGCGACGAGAAACAGTCGATCTACTCCTTCCAAGGAGCGCGACCCGAGCGTTTTTCCGAAGAGAGCGACCGGACACGGCGGCGGGTCGCCGACAGCGGGCAGAGCTTTTCCTCCGTGCGGCTGCCGCTCTCCTTCCGCTCGACCGCCGACGTGCTCGAAGCCGTCGACCAGATCTTCCGGACGGCGGACAATGCGCGGGGTCTCAGCGCTGTCGGCGAACCGGTCGTACATCGATCCAGCCGCATCGGACATCCCGGCGCCGTCGACCTCTGGGAGATGGTCGCGCCTGAGGCGGTGGTGAAGGAAGAGGATTGGACGGCGCCCTTCGATGCGACGCCGGAAAGCGCGCCGGCCGCAATCCTCGCGCGGCGGATCGCCTATGCGATCGGCACGCTCGTCGGCCGTGAAACGATCGTCGACAAAGGCACGGAGCGGCTGATCGAAGCCGGCGATATCCTCGTTCTGGTGCGCAAGCGCGACGCCTTCGTCAATGCCTTGACCCGCGCCTTGAAGCGCCGTGGCGACATTCCCGTCGCCGGCGCCGACCGACTGACGCTCACCAGCCATATCGCGGTGCAGGATCTGCTGGCGCTCGGCCGTTTCCTGCTTCTGCCAGAGGACGACCTTTCGCTCGCTGCCGTGCTGAAGAGCCCGCTTTTCGATTTTTCGGAGGACGATATCTTTGCAATCGCCGGCCTTCGGGGCGACGACGAGAGCGTCTGGAGCCAGCTCAAGAGGTTTGCGGCCGATGGTACTGAACGATTCCGTGCTGCCGTCGAGAGGCTGGAGCTGTTTCTGCGGCAGTCGCGGCATCTGTCGGTCCATGATTTCTATGCGCGCGTGCTGGGCAGCCATGGCGGTCGGCGGCAATTCCTTGCCCGTCTCGGCACCGAGGTCAGCGATATTCTCGACGAGTTCCTGACCTTTACGCTCGACCACGAGAGTTCCGGCCTTCCCGGGCTGCAATCCTTCATCTCAACGCTGGAGCTCGAAGCGCCGGAGGTGAAGCGTGAGCAGGACAAGGGGCGCAACGAGGTCAGGATCATGACCGTGCATGCCTCCAAGGGTCTTGAAGCACCGATCGTCTTCCTCGTCGACGGCGGCTCCAAGCCGTTCACGCATACACATCTGCCGAAGCTTCGCCTGATCGAAACCGACGCAGACGAGCCGCCGCTGCCGGCCTGGGTTCCCGTCTCCGACCTGGCCAATTCGCTGACGCAAAACGATGCAGCACGGATCCAGATGCTGGCGGAAGAGGAGTATCGCCGGCTGCTTTACGTCGCCATGACACGGGCTGCCGACCGGCTTGTTGTTTGCGGCTACCGTGGCGTTCGTGTCAACAACGATACCTGGCACATGATGATCTCAGCCGCGCTCAGCGAAGGCCATCCGCATGTGGAGGCGGCCACCTTCTCCGGCCCAGACGGCGAATGGCCGGGCATCCGATGGCGGGTGCCGCGGGTGGAGCGGCGCTTCGAGCGTAGTGACCGCCATGAGGCGCGCGACAGCCAGGAGGCGTTGCCGGAAGGCCTATTGCGGCCACTGCCGCCGCAGGCTGAGCTGCCCCGCCCCCTCAGCCCATCCGGCGCCGGGACGATCGTCGACGAAGACGAGGGCAGCTTGTTTGTCGCTTCGCCGCTGTTCGGCGAGAAGGAGCGCAGCGATCGTTCCCTGGAAAAGGGCAGGTTGATCCATCGCATGCTGCAGGCGCTTCCCGACATTCCCCCGGTCAAACGGCCGGATGCCGCGAGCCGCTATGCCGAGCGGGCGGCGCGGTTCTGGCCTGAAGCGGAACGCCGCCGGCTCGTCGATTCGGTTCTGAGACTGATGGACGAAGAAGGTCTGCAGCCGGTTCTCGGAGTAGAGGCCCAGCCGGAAGTTTCGATCATGGGAACATTGACGCTTGCAGACAGGCGCTATGCGGTCTCCGGCCGTATCGATCGGCTCGCCGTGCTTGCCGATCGCGTCGTCATTCTTGACTACAAGACCAATCGGGTGCCACCTTCGACCGAGGAGGCGATCCCTTTCGCACATAAGGCTCAGCTCGCGATTTATCGCGAGATCCTGGCACCGCTCTATCCCGGCAAACGCATCGACTGCATGCTCGTCTACACCGAGAATGCGTCGCTCTACACTTTGAGCGAAGAGGCACTCGGTTTGGCGCTTGCAGGACTCAAGACAAAGTGAAATACCGGACATTGAAAATTTGGCGCCGCACCATCACATGTGGTTCAACATCTTCTTCGGTCAAAGGAGCAGCCTATGGCTACCGTGAAAGTCGATATCAACAACTTCCAGTCGGAAGTTCTGGAATCCGCAGAACCCGTCGTCGTCGATTTCTGGGCTGAATGGTGCGGTCCGTGCAAGATGATTGCTCCAAGCCTCGAGGAAATCTCCGTCGAGATGGAAGGCAAGGTCAAGGTCGCCAAGCTCAATATCGACGAAAACCCTGAACTCGCCGCCCAGTTCGGCGTGCGCTCCATTCCGACGCTCGCGATCTTCAAGGGCGGCGAAGTCGCTGATATCTCCGTCGGCGCCAAGCCGAAGACAGCGCTTTCGAACTGGATTTCGAACGCCGCCTAATCGATATCGTCTTCATATATCGCATGGAAAAGCCCGGCTTCGGCCGGGCTTTTTTCGTCTGCTTATTTCGGGGGCGTGCCGTTGTCGGCAAGCACATCCCCGACGAGATAGAGAGAGCCGCCAATGAGGATGCGGGGCGGCAGTGCCGCTGGGTCGAGGGCCGATTTTATCGCTTCCAGCGCCTCGCCGACCGTCGACATCGGTTCGGCGATCAAACCGGCATCATAGGCGGCGTTCGACAATATCACAGGGTCGATCATCGCGTCGCTGCCGCGGATCGGCACGCAGAACACCTTCTCGACCAGGCCTGTGAAAGCCTTGAAATAACCGATCGGGTCCTTGGTGTTGATCATGCCGATGATCAGGAAAAGCGGCCGCGGCTGGCGCTCCTCGAAATTGGCCATGGCTTCGGCGATCACTTCGCCGGCGCCGGGATTATGCCCGCCATCGACCCAGATCTCAGCACCGGCCGGCGCATATTGCATCAGCCGGCCTTCGCTAAGGCGCTGCAGCCGGCCCGGCCACTCCACGAAATTCATCGCCTTTTCCATCATCGTCTCGGTGACAATGAAACCCGCGGCCTTGACGGCGCGGATGGCCGCGGCGGCGTTGGCATACTGATGGCGGCCGGGAAGGCGCGGCAGCGGCAGGTCGGCAAGGCCGAACTCGTCCTGATAGATGAGCCGCCCATATTCCTCATGCGCCATGAAATCCTGACCGAAGACGGCGCTCGGGCAATGCAGCCGCTCCGCCGTCGACATCAGCACGTCGAGTGCTGCATCATATTCCTGGTGGCCGATGACGACAGGCAGTCCCGGCTTCATGATGCCGGCTTTTTCGGCAGCGATCAGCTCAACCCTGTCGCCGAGATAGGGCTGGTGATCCAGCGAGATTGGCATAATCACCGAAACGGCCGGATCGGAAATGACATTGGTGGCGTCGAAACGGCCGCCGAGACCGACCTCGATGATCGCGGCGTCGGCCGGGTGCTCGGAAAACAGAATGAAGGTGACCGCCGTCAGGATTTCGAAGACGGTGATATGCTGCCCCGCATTGGCATCCGCCACGCGTCGCACAGCATCGGCGAAGACGGCGTCATCGACGAGCTGCCCGCGCCCGCCCTTGACACCAATGCGATAGCGCTCGTGCCAATTGACGAGATGCGGCGAGGTATGGACATGGGCGCTGTAGCCGCCGGCCTCGAGCAAGGCGCGGCAGAAGGCGGTGACCGAGCCCTTGCCGTTGGTGCCGGCGACATGGATCACAGGTGGCAGTTTCCGGTGCGGGTTGCCGAGTTGATCGAGAAGACGGGTGATGCGATCGAGAGACAGATCGAACCCCTTGGGATGCAATCCCATGAGTTTTTCTATCTCTTGCGCTGCCTCACTCACCGCGGTTTGGCCTCTTGGTATCAATTCGGCACCCCGCCTGTGTGTCGGTTATCAGGCGCTCGCCGCCAGAGCGATCGCGCCGCCATTCATGTCGTTGGCCGCCGAAACGGACTTCTTCGTCAGGATCTTCAGCAGACGCGCCAGTGTCTCCGGAATATCGTGACGTTTGACGACCATATCGACCATACCATGTTCCAGTAGATATTCGGAGGTCTGGAAACCCTCAGGCAGCTTCTCGCGCAGCGTCTGCTCGATCACGCGCTTGCCGGCAAAGCCGATTTCGGCGCCGGGCTCTGCCAGATGAATATCGCCGAGCATGGCGTAGGAGGCCGTCACACCGCCTGTGGTCGGGTTGGTCAGCACAACGATATAGGGCTGGCCGGATTCCTTCAGCAGGTCAACGGCGACCGTCGTGCGCGGCAGCTGCATGAGCGAGAGAATGCCTTCCTGCATGCGGGCGCCGCCGGAGGCGGGGAACATGACCAGCGGGCACTTTTCGGATGTCGCGCGTTCGAAAGCCTTGACGATCGCCTCGCCGGCGGCAATGCCGAGCGAACCGCCAATGAAGTTGAATTCATGCACAACGGCAACGAGTTTCAGACCGTGCACCTTTCCGAGGCCGGCAAGAATGGTATCCTCCTGTTCGGTCTTCACACGGCTGTCGCGGAGGCGATCGATATATTTTTTGGAATCGCGGAACTTCAACGGGTCCTGGGCGACCTTCGGCTGCGGAAGCGATTCATATTCGCCATTGTCGAAAAGATCGGCAAGGCGCGCCTTGGCCGGCATCTTCATGTGATAACCGGATGCAGGAATGACCCATTTGTTGGATTCCAGATCCTTGTGGAAGACCATTTCGCCCGTTTCCGGGCACTTGATCCACAGGTTCTCGGGAACTTCGCGGCGGCCCAGCATGGAATTGATCCGCGGGCGAACGTAGTTGGTGATCCAGTTCAACTCGAAATCTCCTAACTGATTGGTGCCAATGTGGGAAAACTATTCGGCAGCAACAAGGCGCGCCGAACGTGTTCCCGAGGAAAGGCCGCGCACCAGCGTTGCGACCGCCTGAACGGTGTCGGCCGTCGCCTTTCCGTCTTTCGTCAAACTGGTTGCGACCTGATTGACAATGGCAGTGCCCACGACAACGCCGTCGGCAGAGCCGCCGATGACCTTGGCATGTTCCGCCGTCTTGACGCCGAAACCGACGCAGACGGGCAGCTCCGTATGCTGCTTGATGCGCTGGACGGCGCCCGAAACCAGCGACGGATCGGGCAACGCCGAGCCGGTGATGCCGTTCATCGAGACGTAATAGACGAAGCCGGAGGTGTTTTTCAGCACCGCGGGCAGGCGCTTCTCGTCCGTGGTCGGCGTCGCCAGGCGGATGAAGTTGATGCCCTTGCGGATCGCCGGAATGCAGAGTTCGTCATCCATCTCAGGCGGCAGGTCGACGACGATCAGGCCGTCGATACCGGCGGCAAGCGCATCATCCAGGAACGTCTCGACGCCGTAGATGTAGATCGGATTGTAATAGCCCATCATTACGATCGGCGTCGCATCGTTGGTCTTGCGGAAGTCGGCCGCCAGCTGCAGCGTCTTCTTCAGCGTCTGGCCGCCTTTCAGCGCCCGCTGACCGGCCAGCTGGATCGCCGGGCCGTCGGCCATCGGATCAGAAAAAGGCATGCCGAGCTCGATAATGTCGGAACCTGCTTCCGGCAGTGCCTTCATGATGCCGAGAGAGGTGTCGTAGTCAGGATCGCCGCCCATGAAATAGGTCACAAGCGCCGGACGGCCCTCGGCCTTCAGCGCGGCAAAGCGTTTGTCCATGCGTGCGGTCATGTCTTACAGTCCCACTCCCAGAATCTTGCCGACGGTGAAGATATCCTTGTCGCCGCGGCCGGAGAGATTCATCAGGATGATCTCATCCTTGCCCATCTTCGGCGCGCGCTTGATGACTTCGGCAATCGCATGCGCGGCCTCGAGCGCCGGGATGATGCCTTCGAGGCGGGTCAGGGTCTGGAAGGCCTCGAGCGCTTCGTGGTCCATGATCGGCACATAGTCGACGCGGCCGATATCGCTCAGCCAGGAATGTTCGGGACCGATGCCGGGATAGTCGAGACCGGCCGAAATCGAGTGACCTTCCTTGATCTGGCCATCGCCATCCTGCAGCAGGTAGGTGCGGTTGCCGTGCAGCACGCCGGGCGTTCCGGCGGTGATCGAGGCGCAATGTTCGTCGCCCTGCAGGCCCTTGCCTCCGGCTTCGACGCCGACGATCTTCACGGAGGAATCATCCAGGAAGGGATGGAAGATGCCGATGGCGTTCGAGCCGCCGCCGACGGCAGCAATGACGAGATCCGGCAGACGGCCTTCGGCTGCCAGCATCTGCTCTTTCGCTTCGGCGCCGATCACCGACTGGAAGTCGCGGACCATCTCCGGATAAGGATGCGGGCCGGCCGCCGTGCCGATCAGGTAATAGGTATCCTCGACATTGGTGACCCAGTCGCGCAGCGCCTCGTTCATCGCGTCCTTCAGCGTGCCGCTGCCTGCCGTCACCGGTTTGACTTCGGCGCCGAGCAGCTTCATGCGGAAAACGTTCGGCGCCTGGCGCTCGACGTCGGTGGCGCCCATGTAGACGACGCAAGGAAGGCCGAAGCGGGCGGCAACGGTCGCCGAAGCGACGCCATGCTGGCCGGCGCCGGTTTCGGCGATGATCCGCGTCTTACCCATGCGCTTGGCGAGCAGGATCTGGCCGATGCAGTTGTTGATCTTGTGCGAACCGGTGTGGTTCAGCTCCTCGCGCTTGAAATAGATCTTCGCGCCGCCGAGTTCGGCCGTCAGCCGTTCAGCGAAATAAAGCGGGCTCGGGCGGCCGATATAATGGGCGCCAAGATGCTTTAGTTCCGCCTGAAAGGCCGGATCGTTCTTCGCCTTGTTCCATTCATCCTGCAGATCGAGGATCAAAGGCATCAACGTTTCGGCAACGAAACGGCCGCCATAGATGCCGAAGCGGCCATCTTCATCGGGCCCGGAACGGAAGGAATTCGGTTTAGGCGTTTCGTTCACTCTCAACTCCCTGAGGCCACGACGGACTTATCCGCCTCTTCGACCGCATCGAAAAAATCATCGATCAACGCGACGCTCTTGACGCCGGGCTTGGTTTCGACACCCGAGGAAATGTCGATACCACGTGCCTTTGTCTTCACAAGCGCATCCGCGACATTGTCCTTGTTCAGCCCGCCGGACAGCATGTAGTCGATGCTGCCGTCGAGCCAGCCGAGAAGGCTCCAGTCGAAGGAAATCCCGTTGCCGCCAGGCAGTTCAGAACCCTTCGGCGCTTTCGCATCGAAGAGGAAACGGTCGGCGATGCCGATATAGGCTTCGACGCGCTTGAGATCGTCGGCCGTACGCACGGAAAAGACTTTCATCACAGGCAGACCATAGAGCGCCTTGATGGTCAGCACATGTTCGGGACTCTCGTTGCCATGGAGCTGCAGCATGTCAGGCTTCAGCAGCGACACGATTTCGTCCAGATCGTCATTTGTGGGATCAACGACGACGGCGACGATCTTCGCCTTGCCACGCGCCGGTTCGGCAAGCTTTGCCGCCACATCCGGCTCGACGTAACGCGGGCTCTTTTCGAAGAAGATAAAACCGATATGGGTCGCGCCGCGTTTCAACGCGCGATCGATCGCTTCGGGCGTCTTCAAGCCACAGATCTTGATATCGGGTTTCATGGCAGCGAAGTGACACGAAATGCTTCAAGAGTCGAGCCAATTTGCACGGAAAGCTGTATTTAGCGGGGCTTGGGTCTAATCGAAGTCGATGGCGTGCAGCTGGCTGCCGTGCCGCTTCAGCCACAATTTCGCTTCCTCCATGCCGGGGCAAAGCTTCTTGCAAAGTGCCCAGAAGCGGGGGCCGTGGTTCATCTCCTTGAGATGGGCGACTTCGTGAGCGGCCAGATAATCGATCACCGAAGGCGGCGCCATGACGATACGCCAGGAGAAACTCAAATTTCCCTCCGACGAGCAAGAGCCCCAGCGACTGCGGGTATCTTTCATCGAGATCGAGCGGATCGGTGCCCGGATCGTTGCCGCATGCATCGTCGCCAGCCTCTCGAGATCGGCGCGCGCCTCCTTCTTGAGGAAGGCCGAAATGCGCCGTCCGACATGCTCGGGCAGGCCGCTGACGCGCAACACAGGGCTGCCATCCACAGCGACCGCCTCCGTCAAGCCGCGCAGACTGCCTGTGTGCTCGATGCGATGGGAAACGCCGCGCAGGAGGATCTTCCCGCCGTCGCTTAAGCCGGTATCGATCGAAAACTTGGCGAGCTTGGTGAGCAGCCATCCCTGGTGCCGATCGAGGAAAGCGTTGACCTCACGCGCCGCAAGGCCTCTTGGCACCGTCATCCTTAGAGCCCGCCCACCTGGCTCGATGCGAAGCGTGATACGGGTTGCCTGATCGTGCTGCTTGATGGTCAGCGGCATGAGCCGGCCGGCGACGTCGAGCGTCCGCGTTTCGGGCGGAGCCGGCTTTCGCGCCTTTGGCCGTGTCTTCAGAAGCGGAAACATGGTGATTTTCTATACGATTCGCCGGCAAATCTAAACGATTTGCGGGCAGGCAGACATGGAAAAACCGGCATCGTGAGATGCCGGTCATCATTCATCGCCTAAAGCGTGTCGCGATCGTTCAGACTCGCTCGTTGCGCTTTAGGTCTTCGTTTACGCATGTCGTTGCCGCAAAACCGCTGCGCACTTTTTGCGAAACATGCTTCGGCCTTCACGGCGTCTGGAACTCCGCGACCGGGCCGTTGTCGTCGCGCTTGGCGTTTTTGCGGTCACGCATGAAGCGGTCGAACTCTTCCTGGTCCTTAGCGCGGCGGAGTTCACGCAGATACTCGTCGAATTCCTCGCGCATTTCGTCCAGCTTGCGGCGCTCTTCCTCGATCCGGTCGAGCTCGGCCTTACGCCAGTCGTCGAATGCGACGTTGCCGGTCGAAAAATGCGGGCGGTGGCGGCCATGCGAACGGCGGCAGGAGGCAAAGAAGCCGTCGGTCGCCTGATTGACGTCGCGCTTGAAGCCGCGCAGACGATCGCCGAAAATGATGTAGGCTAGCATGGCCAGACCCAGAGGCCAGAAAACCATGAAGCCGAGAATCATCAGGGCAATGGTAGCCGGAGTCCAATCCGGTCGAAGCAATGCTGACTGGTTCATCGTGCGGTATCCTCGCTTTCCGCGGCCGGCAAGATGCCGAACGCTGGAAATCGATGTGGTTACCGCAAGAACCGCCTTCAAGACGATTGCCTGCGAAATCGAACAAGGCCTTGAATCCACTTCCCTAATTCAGCTGTCGCTAAATCAGGCGGTGCGACCGCCCTTGATGACGCGCGGCACCCGCGGCTTGACGGCGGTGCGGGAATGCTGGCGGACAAAATTGACGATGCGCGGCGCGATTTCGCGACGGAATCGTGAGCCGTTGAAAACGCCGTAGTGGCCGACATCCGGCTGGAGATAATGCATGCGCATGTCTTCGGGGATGTTGACGCAGATGGTCTGCGCCGCCCTGGTCTGGCCGACGCCTGAAATGTCGTCGTTCTCGCCCTCGACGGTCAGGAGCGCGACCTTGCGGATCGCCGCCGGATCGACCCGCTTGCCTCGGTGCATCAATTCGCCCTTCGGCAGCGAATGCTTCATGAAGACCTGTTCCACCGTCTGCAGGTAGAACTCGGCGGTCAGATCCATGACGGCGAGATATTCGTCATAGAAATCGCGATGTTTTTCCGGTTCGCCGTCGTTCTTCACGAGATGCATGAAGAACTCCTTGTGGGCGACGAGGTGCCGGTCGAGGTTCATCGACATGAAGCCCGACAACTGCAGGAAACCGGGATAGACAGGCCGCATGAAGCCCGGCTGCGGCCAAGGCACATTCATGATGACATTGTCGGAAAACCACTGCAGCGACCGCTCCTGGGCGAGCTTGTTGACCGCCGTCGGATTGATGCGCGTGTCGATCGGGCCGCCCATCAGCGTCATCGATGACGGCGACAGCGGATCCTGGGCTTCCTCCATCACCGCGGCTGCGACCAGCACCGGCACCGACGGCTGGCAGACGGCGATCACATGCGTGTCGTGACCGAGGAAATGCAGCATCTCGATGACGTAGTCGACGTAATCGTCGAAATCGAAGCTGCCTTCCGTCATCGGCACCATGCGGGCGTCGATCCAGTCGGTGATGTAGACATCGGCGCTCGGCAGCAATGCCTCGACCGTACCGCGCAGCAGCGTCGCATAGTGGCCGGACATCGGCGCAACGATCAGGATGCGCGGATCGCTGGCGCGGCCAGGCGGGACGTTGCGCGAGAAATGAAGGAGGTTGCAGAAGGACCGCGACCAGACGATCTCTTCACGAACGGAAACCGTCTGATCGCCGATCACCGTCTGCTTCAGTCCGAACTCCGGTTTCCCGTAGCGGCGCGTCGTGCGCTCGAACATTTCGAGGCTTGCCGCCATCGTGCGGCCGAACGGCGTCTGGGCGAACGGGTTCAGCGGATTGGCATAGGCAAACCGCATGATGTCAGCCGCGGCGCGAAACGGCGCCATGGCGGCATGATTCAATTCATAAAGCTGATAGAACATGGAAGGCGCTGCCTTTCTCTATCGAAAAGATGACGTCGGGTGATAGACGTCGAGCTCTTTCCGCACGCTGGCACGTAACGCAGACTAACAGGTTTTTGTTGCACAGCAACATGGACGTCCCAGACCTGCACAAGAAATGCCAGAGAGTTGATCTCTGGCATCACCATAGAACTGAAAGTTTAAGGTTCAGCTGAGTTAACTTCGTTAACGATCCGCAACAAAGCTCTGCTTCTGGCTGCCGAGCCCTTCGATGCCGAGCTCGACGACATCGCCATCCCTAAGGAAGCGCGGCGGCTTCATGCCCATGCCGACGCCGGGCGGCGTCCCCGTCGAGATGACGTCGCCAGGATGCAGCGACATGAATTGGCTGAGATAGGAAACGATGTGGGCGACTCCATAGACCATGGTCTTGGAGGAACCATTCTGCATCGTCTGGCCGTTGACCTTCAGCCACATACCGAGATTCTGCGGATCGGCGATTTCATCCTTGGTGACCAGCCAAGGGCCGATCGGGCCGAAGGTGTCGCAGGACTTGCCTTTGGTCCATTGGCCGGCGCGCTCGGTCTGGAAGGCGCGTTCGGAAACATCGTGCGACACACAGTAACCGGCGACATAGTCGAGCGCCTCGGCTTCGCTGACATATTTCGCCGTCTTGCCGATGACGACGCCGAGCTCGACTTCCCAGTCGGTCTTTTCGGAACCGCGCGGGATCAGAACGGTGTCGTTCGGGCCAACGATCGCCGAGGTCGCCTTCATGAAGATCACCGGCTCGGGAGGTACGGTGGCGCCGGTTTCGGCGGCATGGTCGGAGAAATTGAGGCCGATGCAGATGAATTTGCCCGTGCCGGCGACGCAGGCGCCGACACGGCCGGGGGCAAGTTCCGGAAGGTCCTTCGGATCGAGCGCCGCGATCTTTGCAAGGCCGGACGGCGATATTGCCTCGCCAGCGATATCGGCGACATGCGCCGAAAGATCGCGGATCTTGCCATCGGCATCGAGAAGCGCCGGCTTTTCTCGACCTGCTTCGCCAACACGCATCAGCTTCATGGAATGCCTCCTCATCGAAATCGAATGTGCGACCACCTATGAACGAATTATTCATCGGTGTCATTACGGCTTTGCCCGGAAGCGGTACGGCGTTCCTAGAAAATTTCGGAGAGATCTGGACCGGCAGGAACGATTTTCGTCAGGTTCAGGCTTTCAACCGAATAGTAGCCTCGCTTGATATGGTCGAGACCCATTGTCTCAGCGATATCCGGCCAGTGCAGTGTGAGCCAGCAGAAGGCGCTTAGATCGGCATAGTCCGAAAGCCGGTGTTCCGCGAAGAGGTAAGACCAGTTTTCGAATTGCGGCTCGATCCAATCGAAGACATCGGCGAAGGCTTTCTCATCGGCGATCTGCTTGCTGGCAAAACCGGCGCGATGGGCCCCATTTGAGGGCGGGATAGACGCGGTCGTTGAAACCATCGATTTTCAACCCGTCTGTCGACGGGACAGAGATCGATTGGTTTTTTCGCTTTGGCGCGCGCTCAAGGCCGATCCTCGTGGAGACTGTCCGTTCACCCAAATGCGACGACGCTGCGCTTGCCAAGACGGCGAAGCAGGAAATATGACTTTGGCCTCAGTCCAACATGAGATGGAGTTCGACATGCACCTCTCCAAGGCCGTCGTACGCACCGAACATGCGAGCCGCTACCTGCAGCAGCTCTGCAAACACTGGAGCCACAAGTTCAGCGTCGATTTCGATCCGCATAAGGGCCGGGTGCCGTTCAGCGAAAGCGCCGAGGTGATATTCGCCGCCGACGATGCGGCGCTCACCATGACGCTTTCCGTTGCCGATCCCGACCAGCAGGCAAGGATGCAGGGGGTGATCGATGATCATCTGAAGCGTTTCGCCTTCCGCGAGGAACTCGACATCGTCTGGACCGATTGACCTCAACGATTTTTATACCCCAAGCCTGGAACAAGCATGACACAGAGCAATAACCGCGAATCCCAATATCCGATCGATCCGATGTTTCTCGACCGCTGGTCGCCCCGCGCCTTTACCGGCGAAATCATCGAGGAGGCACAGCTGCTCAGCCTGCTCGAAGCCGCCCATTGGGCGCCATCCTCTTCCAACCAGCAGCCCTGGCGCTTCATCTATGCCCTCAAGGGCTCGGAACACTGGGAGAAATTCGTCACACTGCTCGTCGACGCCAATCAGGAATGGGCGAAGAACGCATCGGCATTGATCTTCGTCGTCTCACGCAGCTTCACCGGCGTTGCCGGATCCGGCGAGGAAAAGCCGAGCTACACCCATTCCTTCGACGCCGGTGCAGCCTGGGGATACCTGGCCCTGCAAGCGCGCCTTTCCGGCTTCTATGCCCATGGCATGGGCGGCATCAAACATGAGGAAATCAGAAAAACATTCGATATCCCGGAGGGTTACCGGATCGAAGCGGGCGTTGCCGTCGGCCGTCTGGCCGACAAGAGCGTTCTTTCCGAACGCAATCAGGCGCGCGAATTCCCGAGCCAGCGCAAGCCGCTCTCCGACCTTGCCTTTAACGGCCATTTCCTAGCCAACTGAGCGACAGAACAAGCAAAAGCCCCGCCGCCGCAAGACGGCGGGGCTTTTATTGAAGGCACATCGATCAGATGTCGAGATTGGCGACGCTGAGCGCGTTGTCCTGGATGAATTCGCGCCGGGGCTCGACTTCGTCACCCATCAGGCGGGCGAAGAGGCCGTCCGCATCGGTGGCGTCGGCAACCTTCACCTGCAGCAGCGAACGGACATTCGGATCGAGCGTCGTTTCCCAGAGCTGCTCGGCATTCATCTCACCGAGACCCTTGTAGCGCTGCATGGTCAGACCCTTGCGGCCGCTGGCAAAGATCGCATCGAGCAGGGCGCGCGGCCCTGAAATCTCAATGTCGCCTTCGCGTCGGTGCAGCGACGGCGGCGTCTGATAGATTTCCTTGAGACGCGCGGTCAGCTGGTCGATGTGGCGGGCATCGGAGGAGCCGATCAGCGCCATGTCGAGCACCACCACTTCCTTGACACCACGAACCATACGCTCGAGGCGCAGGCCGCCATCGCTCGCCAGGTCACCCTGCCAGCCGCGTTCGGTCTCTTCGGCAATGATGTCGAGACGGCTTGCGACCTCGCTCGCCAATGCCTGCGCTCTTGCCTGATCGCTGACGAGCTCGGCATTGAGCGCGCCGGCGATCGCCGCCTGTTCGACGACGGCGCGATTGTAGCGCGAATGGAGATTGTCGAGCAGGGCGCGCATACGCAGCGCATCGAGGATGACTTCGCGCAGGTCCTGTCCGGTGCGGACCTCGCCGCTGCCGAGTCTCAACGCGGCATCCTCCAGACCCTGGGCGATGAGATATTCCTCGAGCGCCTTCTCATCCTTCAGATACTGCACCGACTTGCCGCGCGCGACCTTATAGAGCGGCGGCTGAGCGATGTAGAGATGGCCGCGCTCGATCAGTTCCGGCATCTGGCGGAAGAAGAAGGTGAGCAGCAGGGTGCGGATGTGGGCGCCGTCGACATCGGCGTCCGTCATGATGATGATCTTGTGATATCGCAGCTTTTCGGCGTTGAACTCGTCCTTGCCGATGCCGGTGCCGAGCGCGGTGATCAGCGTGCCGATTTCCTGGCTCGACAGCATCTTGTCGAAACGGGCCCGTTCCACATTCAGGATCTTGCCGCGCAGCGGCAGGATCGCCTGGTTTTCGCGCGACCGGCCCTGCTTGGCCGACCCGCCGGCGGAATCGCCCTCGACCAGGAAGACTTCGGATTTGGCCGGATCGCGTTCGGAGCAGTCGGCGAGCTTGCCCGGTAGCGAGGCAATATCGAGCGCACCCTTGCGGCGGGTCAATTCACGGGCCTTGCGGGCCGCTTCGCGCGCGGCTGCCGCCTCGACGACCTTGCCGACAAGGATCTTGGCTTCGCTCGGATGCTCCTCGAACCAGGTGTTCAGCGCCTCGTTGACGAGGCTTTCGACGACAGGACGGACTTCCGAGGAAACGAGCTTGTCCTTCGTCTGCGATGAGAATTTCGGATCGGGCACCTTGACCGACAGCACCGCGGTCAGGCCTTCGCGGCAGTCTTCGCCCTGCAGCGTCACTTTTTCCTTTTTAGTGATGCCGGAATTGTCGGCATAGGAAACCACCTGACGGGTCAAGGCCGCGCGGAAGCCGGCCATATGGGTGCCGCCGTCACGCTGGGGAATGTTATTGGTGAAGCAGAGCACGTTCTCGTGATAGCTGTCGTTCCACCACATCGCCACTTCGACGGTGATGCCGTCCTTTTCGCCGCGGATGGCGACCGGCTTGTCGACGAGCGGCTTCTTGGCGCGGTCGAGATAGGAGACGAAGGCCTCGAGGCCGCCGTCATAGCGCATTTCTTCCTGCTTGATATCGGAATGACGCTTGTCGCTCAAAAGGATGCGCACGCCCGAATTCAGGAAGGCGAGTTCGCGCAGGCGGTGCTCCAGCGTACCGTAATCGAATTCGGTCATGGTGAAGGTTTCGCTGCTCGGCATGAAGCTGACTTCCGTGCCGGTCGAATCAGGGGCATCGCCGGTGACCTTCAGCGGTGCGTCGGCCACGCCATGGGTGAAGCTCATTTCATGGATCTTGCCATGGCGGCGGATCTTCAGCTTCAGCCAGACAGAGAGGGCGTTGACGACGGAAACGCCGACGCCATGCAGACCGCCTGAGACCTTGTAGGAATTCTGGTCAAATTTGCCGCCGGCATGCAGCTGCGTCATAATGACTTCGGCTGCTGACACGCCTTCGCCGCTATGGATGTCGGTCGGGATGCCGCGGCCGTTATCGGTGACCGTAACAGAACCATCCGGGTTGAGGGTGACGGTAACGATGTCAGCATGGCCGGCCAGCGCTTCGTCGATCGCGTTGTCGACGACCTCATAGACCATGTGATGCAGGCCGGAGCCGTCGTCGGTATCGCCGATATACATGCCGGGGCGCTTGCGCACGGCATCGAGGCCCTTCAGGACCTTGATGGAATCTGCGCCATATTCGGTGCTTACGCCGTTTTCCGTCGCGGATGTATCGCTCATTCTGTCGAGATTTTCCCTGTTGTCGTAAAGCGGCGGCGCGCCCTGCGAATCACCGGCTTTCTTCACTCTTGTATATAGGTTTTTTGAGCCCGGTTCCCAATGGCAAGTCCCCTGAACAAGCCATAAAACAGGGGATTATGACGCTTTTCCGTCACCTTTGCCGCCATTTTCGAGAACAGCCGATAACCGGGCGATCTCGGCGCTGTCAAGGTCGCGGATCCGCCGGGCCAGCCGGTTGGCGAGTTCGGTATATTCCGGCGGCAGGCCCGACGTGTCGATGACGACGCGCGGGTCGGAGGAGCGGGCAAGCAGGAACAGTTCCTCGGCCTCGTCCCAGATGATGTTGAAGTAGCCGGCGATGCGCTGCAGCAGGTCGAATGTCGGCAGGCCGCGCTTGCCATGTTCGAGCGCCGAGAGATAGGCGGGGGAGACGTTTAGTGCTTGCGCCATCTCCTTCTGCGAGACGCCCTTTCGCGCCCTCAGCCTGCGAACCGCCTCTCCAAAGGGTGTCATGGCTTTTCCCCATGCCGCCGCGACAGCCGGATATAGAGCGCTCCCTCACCGCCATGATGCTGTGCGGCTGGCTCATAGGAGGAGATCAGGTAGCGGAATTCCGGCTTCGAGAACCACAGGGGAACCACTCTTTTCAACGCACCCTCGCTGCCCAGCGAGCTGCCCTTGCCGGTGATGACAAGCACATGGCGCATGCCGCGTTCATGGGCGCGGATTAAAAAATCGAGCAGGATGACATGGGCCTCGCTCTGCACCAGGCCATGCAGGTCAATGCGCGCCTCGAGCGCCAGCCAGCCTTTGGCGATTTTGCGCTTGACCGGTCTTTCCAGCGGATGGTGCGCCTTCGCCGGCTGTCTCGGCGTCGACGGTGGGGCCGGCTGTGCTGCCGTCGGCGCAACGGAGGTCTGCTTTTCGGCTGTCTGCCGTTCTGCCGCCGCTTCCGCTTCGGCCAGAAAGGCGTCAAGCTCGGTCAACTCGTTCGCTTTTCCGGGCATCGGCCGCGTGCTGCGGGCCACCTTGCCCCACAGGATCCTCTCATCGGCGCTGAGCTTGCGATCCCTGGCCATCAGTCGAAACGCCCGGCGGCGGCTTTGGGAATGAGGATGACGAAATCGGCGTCGTTGCGGACGGTGCCGGCGCGCTCTCCGGCCAAGTCCCCTGAACCAGTAAAGATATCGCCGCGCGCCGGCCCGACAATCGCCGAGCCGGTGTCGAGCGCCAGCATCAGCCGGCGGAAGGGGCGGCCGCGATCAAGATGGGTGAGGCTGTCAGCGCGGATGAAAAAGGGGAAACCGAAGGTATGGATCAGCCGGTCGACCGCGAGCGAGCGCCCGGCGAGAAGCGGCACCTTGGCGGCGGCAATCGGACCCGCCTCAGGATCGGCAACCGCCGCTTCCCGGAAGAAAATATAGGAGCGGTTGTGCCATAGCACCTCGTCCACCCGCTCGGGATTGCGGGCCAGCCAGGCGCGGATCGACTGCATGGAAATCTCGGCGCGGTCGATCTCACCGCGGTCGATCAAGAGCTTGCCGATCGCCGAGAAGGGATGCCCTGCCTTTGCCGCGTAAGTGATACGGCCGATACGCCCGTCTCGATAACGCAGGCGCGCGGCACCCTGCACATGCACGAAGAAGACATCGACCTTCGATTTCGCCCAGGCGATTTCCAGGCCGCGACCGGCGAGAAAGCCCTGATCGATCTCACGGCGATCCGGATAAGCGTCAATGCGGCCATCATCATGCAAGCGGCCGAAAACATAGGATCCATCCAGTTCGGCCGGGCGATTGCCGTCATCGAGATCGATCAGATCGTTCGGACGGCTGTAGAAGGGGAAACGGAAGAGCTCGTTTGGCCGATCCGATACCTCGACCTCCGGCTCATAAAAGGCGGTGACGAAACCGGACTTGCCGTCCTTGCGGCGGATCAGAAATGGCCGGCAACGCGTCTCGAAAAAGGCGCGCGCCGCTGCCGGCGACGACGGCGTAAAATTTTCAGCGTCCATCAGAAGTGGAAGCAGGTCCTCGGCGCTCAGGCCGAGCGAGCCAGTACGGTAGGGCTTTACGTCGGTGATCTGCCGGCGGCAGCGCCCCATCACTTCAAAAAGGCCGGAGGGATCATCATCCTTCCAGCCTTCCAAATTATCGAAGCTGATGGCCTGCAGGACGAAGTCCGATGCCTGATCACTCATGTTCCGATTCGGTCGCCACAAGTTTCCAGTTCGGATCACGCGAGCGGGTGTCGCGGGCGAAGGTCCAGAGGTCGTTGACCTCGGCGACGTTTTCGGCGTCGCCCTCGATCAGGACATCAGCCTTGTCGTAAGTCGCCGAGATCAGCTGGCTGACGATGCGCACGGTGATCTGCGCTTCGCTGCCCTTCGTCTCGGCATGGGTGATTTCGGCCTTGTCGATGCCGACGAAGGTGGACTTGACCTTTTCGCCGCGGGCTTCGCGCTCGGCAATCGCCGCCTCGAATCCGTCATAAACCTCACGGGACAAAAGGTTCTTAAGGGTTTTGCGATCGCCATCGGCATAGGCCATGACGATCATTTCGTAGGCCATGCGGGCACCGTTCAGAAACTCCTTCGGGCTGAAGGAGGAATCGGCCTTATTCAGGGCGCGCAGCGATTCGTTGAGCGGGGTCCCCGGCGCGGCAAAGGCGTCGATGGCAGAGAAGCGCTCGTCGTCCTCGGCCGTCGCATCACGGCGCGGCAGCGTCACGACCTTGCCGGCGTCGGCAGCCTCAGCCGGAGCAGCATCCCTTGGCCTATAGAGATCGCGGGGCGGCTTCTCATTTCCTGTGCGGCGCCCGAGCACGGAGCGGAGCTGAAAGAAGATCAGCACCGCCGCCACCAGGAAGAATAATGTGATGAAGTCGTTCGAACTCATATCCAGTCGCAACCGCCGTTAACATCTCTGATTTGTACTCCCATATAGTCCGCCTATACAGATGATTCAAATGATGGCTGGCATCTTCGCCGGCGCCACGAGGAGACCGGCAAAAGCCGGGACATGACGACCATGCGTTTTTCAATTCT
Source organism: Rhizobium sp. NXC14 (assembly GCF_002117485.1). NCBI lineage: Bacteria > Pseudomonadati > Pseudomonadota > Alphaproteobacteria > Hyphomicrobiales > Rhizobiaceae > Rhizobium > Rhizobium sp. NXC14. The sequence continues at coordinate 5,227 of NZ_CP021030.1, read as the reverse complement.
GCCGGCTTTCATTCTGTTGCTGCCGCTTGGCGAAATTGCCGGCTTCGTCATTGTCGGTCGCGCAATCGGCCTGGCGCTGACGCTTGCGCTCCTCATGGCGAGCTTCATCTTCGGCGTGGTCCTGCTGCGCCGGCAGGGGATCGGCATCCTGCGCCGGATGTCGAGCGAAGGGCGGAACGGCGTGATGCCCGGTCGTGATCTGCTGAAGCCGGCAATGACGGTGATTGCCGCGCTGCTGCTGATCATTCCCGGTTTCCTCACGGATATCATCGCCATCCTCATTCTCATTCCGCCGGTGCGCGATCTCCTCTGGCGGTCGATCGCCAAACGCTTCGTCGTCGTCAACGCCAGAAGCGGCTTTTCCAATGGCGCGAAACCCGACTTCCGCGATCGCAATTCAAATTCGAAGGTGGTCGATCTCGACGAGGAGGACTATCATAGGGAGCCGGATCGCAACTCGCCATGGTCCGGCAAACATCTCGGGGACTGAGGCTTTGCCGGTGATCGGGTGCGGCTTGCGCCCAGGGTTGTAAGCCCCTCCCCGAAATGTTAGATGGCGGCACCATTCCCATGCCCTTCGAGGAAAAGCCAATGGCAGACGATAACAACAGCAACGGTGCGACCAACCCGACCCTTTCGATCCTTGCGCAATATACCAAGGACCTCTCCTTCGAAAATCCGGGTGCGCCGCGTTCGCTGCAGGCCCGCGACAAGGCGCCAACGATCAACATCAATGTGAACGTCAACGCCAATCCGCTTTCCGACACGGATTTCGATGTCGTGCTGTCGCTGAATGCCGAAGCCAAGGATGGCGACAAGACGGTGTTCCATACGGAACTTGTTTATGGTGGCGTCTTCCGCGTTGCCGGTTTCCCGCAGGAGCACATGCTGCCGGTGCTCTTCATCGAGTGCCCGCGCATGCTCTTCCCCTTCGCCCGGCAGATCATCGCCGACGTGACCCGTAACGGCGGTTTCCCGCCGCTGATGATCGATCCGATCGACTTCACGCAGATGTTCGCTCAGCGCGTTGCCGAAGAACAGGCCCGCGCCAAGGTTCAGGCCGTTCCGAACTGATCGAATTTTTGGATTCTGACATGCGGATGCCCGGGCCGGTCCCGGGCATTTTCAATTCGGGCGGGCGTATTTCGCCCAAATGCCCTTTTCGCCGAGCTTGGCGACCAGCGCCTCATGCGCCTGCGCTTCGGACTGGCTGAGCCGGGAGCCAAGCGGACGAGGGCGTTCGAGCGCCGCGGCAAACGCCATATCATCTTCCATCGCCATTTCACCGCGGGCCGCCTGGCCGGGTTGACCCGATATGCTCAGGCCGAACGCAGCCTGTCTGCCGCCGATCATCTCGATATAGACTTCGGCCAATAGTTCGGAGTCGAGCAGCGCGCCGTGTTTGGTACGGTGCGAGTTGTCGATGCCGTAACGCCGGCAGAGCGCGTCGAGCGAATTCGGTCCCATCGGGTGCTTGCGCCGCGCCATCGACAGCGTATCGACCACTTTGTCGGGCAAGATCGGCGGCAAACCGAGCCGCGCGAATTCAGCGTTGATGAAGCCCATATCGAAAGTGGCGTTATGGGCGATCCATTTGCCGTCGCCGAAGAAGGCGAGGATTTCCTCGGCCACCTCGGCGAAAGGCTTCTTGTCCTTCAGGAATTCATCGGTGATGCCGTGTACCGCAAGTGCATCCGGATGAACCTTCTGGTCTCCCGGATTGATGTAGATATGCAGCGTGTTGCCGGTCGGAAAATGGTTGAAGAGCTCGATGCCGCCGATTTCGATGATACGGTCGGCGCGGTTGTCGAGGCCGGTGGTTTCCGTATCGAAGATGATCTCACGCATTCCGGAAATCTCCATTGGCAATCCGCATTTTCAGCTCGGCGACGATCTCAAGCACCCGCGCCCTGGTCTCCGCAATGCTGCGGCTGGTGTCGACCAGATAATCGGCGCGGCGCCGTTTTTCCGCATCCGGCGTCTGGCGAGAGAGAATCATATCGAATTTTTCTTCCGTCATGTCGTCGCGCGCAAGCACCCTCTGACGCTGAATCTGTGGATCGGTGCTGACGACAACGATGACATCCACTCTCTCCCAGGCGCCGGTTTCGAAGAGCAGCGGAATATCGAGCAGGACCATTTCGGCGCCGGCTGCCTGCTGTCGCTCCAGAAATTCCGTTTCCCGTTTGCGCACCAGCGGATGGACGATCGCTTCGAGGCGCTTGAAGCCTTCGGAATCGAGCGCGAGTTGGCGGCCCAGCTCCTGCCGGTCAACCGCTCCATCCTTCATCGTGCCGGGGAAAGCGGCATCCACAAGCGGTGCTGCCTCGCCGGCGTAGAGGTCATGGACCACGGCGTCGGAGTCATTCAAGGGGATTCCGGCCTCGGCGAAGAGTTTGCCGACCGTCGATTTTCCCATTCCGATTGAGCCGGTGAGTCCGATCTTCAGCATCAATGGACTTCCATGTCGGCAATAATCAAAGCGCGCAGCGCCGCGTCGACGACCGGACGCTTGCGGAACCATTTTTCGAAACCGGGAACAGCCTGGTGCAGCAGCATGCCGAGACCGTCGACGACCGAGAGTCCCTGCTCTTCCGCCTGTCTCAGGATCGGTGTCTTCAAGGGGATGTAGACGATATCGGTGACGACGGCATCCGTTGCGAGCGGCGCAAAATCGATCGACGGCGCCGCTTCGCCATCCATGCCGAGCGAGGTCGTGTTGATGAAGAGGCCAGCGCCATGCATGACTTCGGCAAGCGCGCCCACCGGATGGGCTCGAACTCTCGGACCGAAGCGATCGGCCAGCTCTTGCGCACGTTCGACGGTGCGGTTGACGACGTGGATTTCCCTGAAGCCACGGTCGCGGACGGCTTGGATGATCGCCCGACTCGCGCCGCCGGCACCGAAGACCACGGCCGTATCATGACGGTCCCAGCCGGAATGGCGCTCGTCGAGATTGGCGGTGAAGCCGCGGCCGTCGGTATTGGTGGCATGCAGGAGACCATCCTCCAACCAGAGCGTATTCGAAGCGCCGAGTTCATGCGCCAGATCGTCCGGCTTGTCGGCGAGCCGGAAGGCAAGTTCCTTGTGGGGGATGGTGACATTGCCTCCAATAAAGCCGGAGCTGCCGTCCTTCAGCGAGGCAATGAAATCGTGAAAGGCATCGGGTGTCACCTCGTGGGCGCGGTAGCTGCCCGGGAGGCCAAGCGTCTTCAGCCAATATCCATGTATCAGCGGTGAGCGCGAATGCTTGATGGGAAAGCCCGTAACAAATGCATTCGGCCCCAGTGTTTCACGTGAATCATCCATCAATCGCCCCGAATTCTCGCAATTTTCCCAGGAGCGGAAGCATCGGCAGCCCGAGTATGGTGAAATAGTCGCCCTCGATCTTCTCGAAGAGTTGAACGCCCTCGCCTTCCAGCTGATAGGCGCCGACGCTGGAAAGCGCCCGTTTGCCCACCCGCGCCAGGTGCCTGGCGATGAAATCTTCCGTCAAGGATCGCATTGTCAGTTCGGCATGGCCGATATGCTCCCACAAGACGGCGCCGTCGCGGACGATCGCGATGGCGCTGTTCAGCCGATGGGTGGTGCCCGATAGAGCGCGAAGGTGGTTCGCGGCGTCGGCCATGTCCTTCGGTTTGTGAAAAACGCGGTCGCCGAGCGACATCGTCTGATCCGAACCGATGACGAGAGCCTCGGGGAAACGGGCGCTGACATCTTCGGCTTTAGCCTTGGCCAGGATGCAGGCGACGGTGTCCGGCTTCGCACCGGCCTTTTCGAGCGGCGCTTCAACCGCCCTTTCGTCGATCTCCGCGGGATGTGCCTCAAAGGAGAGACCCGCATTTTCCATCAGCATCCGCCGAAAAGGGCTCGACGATGCAAGGATGAGTTTCGGTGTCATGGTTTCTCCCACTCCCGGCTTTTTGTCAGCGCTTAACGCAGCTTCGGGCGGAGGGCAACAATGGCGGCCGCCGTTTCCTCGATTGAGCGGCGCGTAACGTCGATCAGCGGCCATCCGTGGCGGGCGCAGAGGGAGCGGGCATATTTCAGCTCTTCCGAGATCGTGGCTCGATCGGTGTAGTGCTCGCGGTCGAAACCTTGCGTCGTCCCGAGCACCCGATTTTCCCGGACCTGGGAAATGCGGTCGGTGGTGGCGATCAGGCAGACGATCAGCGGTTTTGTCGCTACGAGCAGGCTCTCCGGCAGGGGCACGCCGTAGACGATCGGGATGTTCGCCGTCTTGATGCCGCGATTGGCGAGATAGATGCTGGTCGGCGTCTTCGATGTCCGGCTGATACCGATGATGACAACATCCGCGTCGTTGTAATCATCCGGCATCTGGCCGTCGTCATGATCCATGGTGAAGTTCAACGCCTCGATGCGGGCGAAGTAGCCGGCATTCATCACATGCTGGGCCCCGACCCGGCGGCGAGACGGGGCGCCAAGATAGATCTGGAACGCATTCATGACCGGCTCCAGCACATTGACCGAGGCGACACCCATCTCGACGCAGCGTTCGTCGATCAGGTTCGCCAAATCGCGGTCGACAATCGTGTAGAGCACGATCCCCGGCGCGTCATCGATCGCCTGCAGAACCGGCAGCAGCTGTTTACGATTGCGGATCAGGGGATAGACATGTTCGATCGGCTGAGCGGATCTGAACTGCGCCGAAGCGGCGCGGCCGGCGGAGATGAGAGTCTCTCCGGTCGAGTCAGAAATCAGGTGCAGATGAAAGAAGTTCGTTCTGTTCTCCACGTTATTTTCCGCTGCCTGTTGAAAAGACTGGATGATGGAGAGCTAAGGCGGCGAGGCTGTCTCGGGCAAGGGAAAACATGCCTGCTTATCCACATTTCGAATCTTCCGGACCGGTTTCGGCCGCTCCTGTGGAGGCTGGGGATGAAATCGACTTGTCGTCCAGCGGCCCACAGCTTATCCACAGGCACGAAAAAACTCGTCCTCTGGCAAGAATTTGGAATCGCTTTCGGATTCGGATTCTCCCCGGAATTTGACAGGAATGGGGAAATTCTTTCGAGTTCCTCGTCGAACGCGCGACAAATGGCATCGGCGGTGGATGGATTTTAATCCTTGATAGACACCGACTCTAAGAAATAGAAACCTTTTAAAATATCTTTGATTTTTTATAGGGAAGACGCGCTTGAGCGATAGGCGGCGAAAGATCATGAGGGTTCTCGACGGCGAAAGCGTTTTTCCTCCTCCTCTCTGGCTG